>NZ_JAUOSJ010000004.1:0-420090 GCF_030548385.1 Agarivorans sp. 1_MG-2023
GTGAAAGTAGGTCACCGCCAGGCGCCAATTACTAAGCCCGCTCAATGAGCGGGCTTTTTTATTGCCTGCGATTTATCGCTCAAGGCAAACAACCACCATCAGTATCTATCCCCATCCCCTATCCTCTTCTGTTTTATAAAGTGTCATACCGTCTTAAGCCTTTAGCTCAGTACTAAGTTACGTCGGTAGGAGCATCTAAGGATGTCTCTGATTGATTTAAGTCGAGGGGATTTTGGCGCAGCGCTAAAAGGTGTTATCCGTTAATAAGTGGCTTCATTAAATGCAAATAGTTGCCTAGTGGCATCGGACTAATTGTGAATCTATTGCGGGTTTTTTAGATTATCGTGAGGTAAGCATTGCCGGAATTGTAGAATTACTAGGCAAATAATATCCGGTTTGGGGTAATCAATACCGATTTTTAGTGCGGTTTAGTCGTTCAATAGAGACTTTTTGGCACTTAAAGCTGTATCGGCGGTTCTGAATTAAAATTTATATGATTTTATAAAAACATTATGAAATGCTGGTGATTGGTTATTTTATGGCATTTAATTTGCATTTTTTAGGCTGCCCAACCAGAAGCGGCAAAAACGACGGAATGTTGTCGGTTGAGCAGAATTATTTGTCATGTAGATGTTCGTAAGGATATGTTTCTACTGACGTTAGTGGCATTTGCTTTGCTATTTGTAGCCTAAGGCTTACTTAGGTAACTAATTATAACAATTGAGCTAAAAGCTCGAGCCTAAGTTAAAGCGAATGGAAGAAAGTGGTAAACGGAAACTAACGTAAGTAGGAATAGACCAATGATTTCCCGATTTTTAGTGTTATGCGGCACATTACTGTTGTCTGCATGTTCAACCATTGTCGACGGGGTAGAAAAAGTAGCTGACGATGTTCAAGAAAGAGAAGATCGTAACCAACGCCAAGTAACGGTGAGTACCGATAGTCGTTCTCCGATCCCTGACGACCCTTTTTATGCGCCAATTGAACCTAGCCCAGCAGCCGACCCAGTGATTGTTACGGGCTCTATGTTCAATAGTAATACCTCTCGCAGTTTATATAGCTATACGCCGCCTTTCGCCTTAGGCGATACCATTACAGTGATGCTTGAAGAAGAGGCAACGGCGACTAAGTCTGCTAGCTCAAACCTTGCCAAAGAAAATAGCTACAAACTTGACCCTGTGACTGTGCCTGGTGGATCGCTAACGATTAATGGCAAAGTTGTTGAACTCGAGATGAGCCAGAAACAAGACTTTGACGGAACCTCTGATGCTAACCAACGCCACCGCTTATCCGGTCGCATTACTGTATCGGTAGTAGACATACTGAATAACGGAAACTTGGTGGTTCGGGGTGAAAAGTGGTTGGTAATAAACAACGGCAAAGAGTACATGCGCTTTACTGGCATAGTGCGACCACTTGATGTTGGTGAAAACAACTCTATTGGTTCTTATCAAGTAGCCGATGCTCGAATCGAGTTTAGCGGTACCGGGGATCATGCTGACGTACAGACTCAAGGCTGGCTGTCGTCATTCTTGGGTGGAAGTATGTGGCCACTATAGGAAAAGCCAATGTCCTTATTTATTAGGGCTTTCTGCCTATGGGTAATGCTAGTGGGCGTTAACGCCCCTAGCTATGCCGTGTGGTTTGAAGGCGAAGGCCAAGCCAAGATTGTAGACGGCCAAGTGGATAAAGCGCGCCAACAAGCGATTCAAGATGCTTTGCTTACCCTGATGTATCGAGGTGGAGCGAGCGTAAAGTCGCTACAGATAGTGAAGTCAGGAGTATTAGAAACCGACGAGCTAACGGTGCGCACTAATGGCGAAGTTTATGACATGAAGCTGTTAGTAGAGACCATTGAAGACGATCAAATGACAGTCACGGTTGCGGCCGACATCTTTCCTCTTAATACCTGTGAAAAAGACAGTTATGCGAAAACGTTGTTTGTTGGGCCTTTTCAGCTACAAAAGCGCGAACATGCACAACTTGGTGGTATTTATCGTACCCCTGAGGAAGTATCTCAGCGCTTGTTTCACCGCTTCAAGTTAAAGAGCAAGCGAGTAGACGCACGGCATTTAATGACCCGACAAATCGCTTTTGACGGTCGTTACGCTAATGATATTGAGCCGCAAATGTTGAAGGTTGCGAGGAGTCTATCTTCGCAATACGACGTGCAATACATCTTGTTTGGCAAAATCAATGATATGTCTAGCTACAACGAAACAAGCACCAATTTATTGGGCATGAAGAGCACTGTTAAGCAGCGTAACTTTCAAGTGAAGTTATATGTGATAGACGGGATAAATGGCGAAACAATCTTACGTAAGAGCTATGGCTCTAATCGAGAATGGCCATTTGATGTCACCATGAAACTTGATGTAACAGGACAAACATTTTGGTCTTCTGACTATGGCAACTTGATTGATTCTTACATCGACCAAGCGGTTGTAGACGTAGAGGATGCCCTGTATTGCCGCCAAAGTTTAGCCACTGTGGTGGGTTTATATAACGGACAGGTGGTGATTAATATTGGGCAAACCAATGGTGTGCGCAAAGGTGACAAGTTTGAACTGGTGAGGCAGCAGTACTTGATGCACTTAGATGGCGGCTTGCGTGGCCCGATATTTAATGCAGACGATACTCAGTTAACGGTGATGTCGGTGCAATCAGACCGCGCAGTGTTAGCGACCAAGCGTTTTTCAGATATGGCAAACATTCAAATACGAGATGTGTTGGTGGCAGTGGACAACGATCCATTTGCGATTACCGACAGCTCACAGTGATATTCTAAAGGAACGGAACATGACAACATCTTATAGTTCTACGCCATTGGCTACTAATGACGTAGCCTACAAACCTAAGTTACTTGATGTCAGCAATCAGCAGCCTAGCGAAGTGAAAACTGATACCAGTTTTAGTCAAAAGCTAAAGCAAGCGCTCACTCCAGATAGCCAAAAAGAACCGGTGACGGAACAAGTTGCTAGCAGCACCCAAAAAGCGGGTGCGGCGGCAGAAAATGGTGTGGGAATTACTGACATTGCCCCTGCTGCTATGGATATTGGTCTTGGTTTAGCCACTGGAAATCCCATTCAGGCTGGCTTGGCTGGAGCAGATTTAATGCAAACTGTATTAAAGGCTGATATTGAAAAGCAGTTCACTGAGTTAGGGCAAGGAATCGCTGCGGCCTTGGTGGCCGGTTTGTCTGGTGACCCAAGTGCCACTCAGGTATTACCTACCGCTGAAGAACTTGCTGAGCAAGCGGCTTTAGCCAGCGCTGAAATAGTTAATGAAGGTGGTTTACAAGTGGCAGCAGCTAATCAGTCTGCCGCTGGCCTTATTGGCACTAGCCAAGAAGGTAAAAGCGTTCCTACCAAGGGGAGTGTGCCAAAAGCAATGTTAGAGGCACAAGCTAACATCAATGACGATGAGTTGTTAGATCCCAATAAACCCAAGGTTTAGCCGCAGTAAATACCCGGCCTAATTCTCTTCTAGGCCGGTAGCCCTTCCAATACTTTGTGCTTCTTCTCCCTATTTCATGGGGTTTGTTATAATTGCTTGATGAAAAGCTTAGGGCTTGAATACTATTTTGTGCGTTAATTGCATATCATGGGCGCAGCTCAGTTGTTGATGTAAGGGATTATATGAAAACGATTTTTACTCTGTTATTCGTCGTTAGTTTGTTGGCTTGTGGCGGCGGTGGTGGTGAATCTACAGTGGTAGACAATAGACCTAGCTACTCAGTAAGTGGCACCGCGAATGTGCTTACCAACACTGTAGTTGATAGCGATGTGAACGACCCTAATGCGCTGTACTCTTCCAATAATACTGCTAGTACTGCTCAAGTTATCCCTCCTATTGCGGTAGTAAGTGGCTATTTAGCTAGCCATTTTACCGGTGTTAGCGGTGACCGCTTTGCGAACATGAACGATCCAGTAGATATTTACCGAGTTGATTTAGAAGCTGGGCAAACCTTGTTTTTGGAAATTGCTGATTGGGAAACAAGCAGTAATGATTTTGATCTTTCCTTATATAGGGTGAGTGACGAAACTGAAGTAGCTAGTTCAATCGGCACAAACAAAACTGAGCTTATCACCGTTGAAGCTACTGATAGTTACTATATAAAGGTTTATGCTATTTTGGGGGAAAATCAAGTAAGGTCAAACGGTGCTTATACGTTACGCCTTATCGATCAAAACCCGCAAAATGTCCCTGAAAGTACTAGCTTAAGTACTCAACATGCGTTCATGGTTGATGAAATGATTATTCAGCGTAGTGAGCAACAGTTTAGAGCGGCTAGTAATGAAGATTATGGTCTTTCTTCTGTTGCTACAGGACCAAGCATGAGCTTGTATCGTGCCGAAGAAATTCTAGCGGTTGCATTAGCGACTAGCGCTGATTCACCTAGCGGTTTAAAGCCAAGCAATAACGCAGAATACCTTGCTAAAAAACGCACCTTACTCAAGATTAAAGAAATGAAGTATCGCTTGGGCAGTGATTTGGTTTCGCCAAACTACTTGTATCAACCTAGCGCTTTGTCAAATGATCCTCTTGTTACGCGACAATGGCATTATGAGCAAATTGGTTTAAGTGCCGCATGGCAAACCATGCAGGGACAAACCCAAAGCGATGTTGTAGTGGCCGTACTCGATACAGGGATATTCCAAAGCCATCCTGATTTAACTGCTCAACTTACTACCGATGGCATGGACTTCATTTCTAATACCCAAATATCTTTAGATGGAGATGGCGTAGATACTGACCCTGAGGATCCAGGTGATAAAAGTGGTACAAATGGTAGCTCTTCTTGGCATGGTACCCATGTAGCAGGTACCGTTGCAGCGCGTACTAATAACTCTGTGGGTGTGGCCGGTGTTGCGCCAGACGCTAAAATAATGAACCTTCGGGTGCTTGGTTTTGGCGGAGGTACTACTTTTGATATCAGCCAAGCGGTGTTATACGCCGCCGGTTTAAGTAACTCGTCGGGTCGTTTACCGAACAAAGCCGCAGACGTTATCAATATGAGTTTAGGCGGAGGTGGCTTTGATTCAGCCTTTAACAATGCTGTGCAAGACGCTGTTGCCCAAGGTGTTATCGTGGTTGCGGCAGCCGGGAACGAAAGTACCTCGCAACTGAGTTATCCAGCCGCTTTTGACAATGTGATTGGTGTCAGCGCTGTTGATGCCCGCAAACAACTTACCAGCTACTCAAACTACGGCACTTATATTGATATAGCAGCACCAGGTGGCAATAGCAGTGTCGATCTTAATGGTGATGGCTATGGTGATGGTGTTTACAGTACTTACGTTAATGAAAGTGGTAGTAACTTAAGTGCTAGCTACCAATACTTAAACGGTACTAGCATGGCCGCTCCCCATGTAGCTGGCGGCGTAGCGTTGATGAAGCAATTAAATCCACAGCTAAATACATCGAGCTTCTTATCTCTATTAGCAAACGGAAAGCTAAGTGATGATATTGGCGCCAGCGGCAAGGATTCCTCCTTTGGTTACGGTTTGTTTAACGCTGAGAAAGCGGTACAAAGTCAGCTAGATTTGCTTGACCCCGACCGCAGCTACTTGAGCTTAAGCATTAGTCAAATTAGCCTAAGTGCCCAAGAAAGCGAAGCGAGCTTCAATATTCAATCCATTGGCCCTAACGCACTTACCGTTACTCGTGTTGAAGAGCAAGCCGCTTGGCTTACCGTAGACTCTAGTGCAACTGATGGTAGTGGTTTAGGTAGTTATGTTATTGAAGCAAGCCGAGACGGCTTAAGTGACGGTAATTACAGCGCCGATATTACTATTACTGGGTCCGATAGTTCGCAGCATATTGTTGCAGTGTCTATGGTTGTTTCTACCCAGCAGGCCAGTGATAACGGTTTGGTTTACATACTGTTATTAGATAGTGAAACCAGTGAAACTAAATACACTCAGCTGTCTTCCATGAACAATGGTGTATTTAGCTTTAACTTTGCTGAAGTGCGAGAAGGAAGTTACCGTCTGTATGTGAGTACTGACCTCGATAACGATTATGTTATTTGCGATCAAGGCGAGTTATGTGGTGCCTATCCGGTACGTAACAACATCACCCCAGTTGAAGTGAGTTCAAATTTAAATGGGCTTAGTTTAAGTGTGGAGCCTATCGTTACCGAAGACGTGAGCAACCTTGCGTTACCGCTGATTATGTCTAAAAAATAACTTTTCTACACCTATCACCGCTAATATCCTAAAATCATTAGGGTATTAGCGATTCATGTATAACTGCGATTCTTGTCATACAATTTAGATAATTGATAAGCTAGTTGTGAAATTTTGTTTAATAATATGTCTATTAGCAGGCAAATTAGTGCAAAGTCAGATCCAGCTCAATTACTTGAAAAGTAAAGCTTCGGGGAGTATTGGTTCCCAAGATGCGACAGGGCATAATTACATTGAATAAGCGTTGGTAAACACAGCTATGTAGTAAGGCTGAGTTATTAGTAGAAAGGGGATTTGATGCTCGAATTAAGTTGTTTACGTTTATCTCAAGATAAACTTGCGGCATTAATTGAAATAACTCCACAGGAGACACATGTTAGTGTCACCGATGTTAAAGCATTAATTCTTCGTTCAAACTTTGGTGATTACTTTGTCGATCCAGAAGCGATTGACGATGCTGTAGCCAAGTTTGCCGAGCTACGTGAGTCGCCAGAGCTGATTGAGCAATGGGGTGAAACCTTTGTTAAGTTAGCTAATATTAGAAACGCTGAAATCACCATTGATGTGTCAGAAGACAAAATGGTAGCACGAGCCATGATCACTGCAGCCTACGCTGGAAATCCAATTTCTCAAGGGGAGTTGGTAAGTGCTATGCAAGAAGCAGGTGTGGTATTTGGTTTGCAAAAACAACGTGCTTTGAACTTACTCGCTACTGCTAAACAAGCCGACCCAGGCGTAAAAACTAAGAAAGTGGTGGCTTTAGGCCGTCCTTCAGTCGATGGTGAAGATAGCCGCTTCGAACGCTTTGTTGCCACCCCAAAAGAGCGCCTACTTAAACCTAAAGAAACCGAAGATGGTCGCGTTGATATGCGAGACTTAGGCAACCTAGAAACGGTTGAACCTGAGGTTGAATTGATGCGCCGTCATCCACATACCGTTGGTCAAGCGGGTAAAAATGTTTGCGGTGAAGAGCTGCCATTTAAGCAAGGCCATGAGCAGCCGTTTACTGTGGGTGAAGGCACTAAAATTGCCCCCAATGACGCTAACTTATTGCTTGCTGATAGAACCGGATTACCACTAGAAATTGAAAATGGTATGAAGGTTGATGATGTATTATCCATTAAAAGTGTAGACGTGAGTTATGGTCACGTAGATTTCGCTGGCAGTGTATTAATCACCGGTAATGTTGGTGAAGGCATGAAGGTTAAAGCTACTGGTGATGTGCACATTAATGGCTTTGTAGAGTCGGCAGATATAACCGCCGGCGGCGATGTAGTGGTGGGTAAAGGTATTATTGGTCATCGCCTCATGGAAGGTGACGAAAACTTCTCTTGTAAGGTCAATGCAAAAGGCGAGCTGCACGCAACCTTTGTGCAATATTCACATATCGAAACCGTAAAAGACGTTACCATTACCAGCCAAATGCTCCACAGTAAAATTGAAACCGATGGCAAAGTTACGGTAAGTGATGCCGGCGGTTTGCGCGGCACCTTAGTTGGTGGTTCAATTGATGCTGGCGGAGAGATTAGCGCCGTAGTGTTGGGAGCAACAGCCGGTACCGCCACGCAGTTGCGTATATCAGGTGAGTTTGAAGGTATTCAAGACGAGCGCCGTAGCCTTAACAATATCAAGCATAACCTACATCAAAAGCTCAGCAAGGTGCTTGATGCACAAATGAAGTTGAGTTCTACCAAGCAAGAAGACCGCGAAGAAGGCACGGCAGAAAAACTGTCTGCCACTATGCATCATACTCGCCAAGAGCTTGTACAGATTGATTTTGCCTTGGACTACAATCAGCAAATGGAAGACGAGTTTTTTGCGAATGCTCGGCTTACCGTTAAGAAAGAGCTGCACCCCAATGTGCGTCTCGACATTGTTGGCCAAAAGCTGTTTACTAATCGAGAGTATGGGCCCACCGAAACTCAATATGAAAACGGAAAAATTAGTTTTGTTCCGTTAATGCCAGGGAAAAAATAGCCATCAATCTTCCCTCCATATAGTGTGTTATAAATGAGGGAATAATAATGAACTGGCAATCTATCGCGCGACAGCCGTTAGGCTTTTTCCCTACCCCTATGCATAGCTTACCGAGCTTATCGGCGCACCTAGCCGGCCCGCAAATCTATATCAAGCGTGATGACTTAAGTGGATTAGCCCTAGGTGGTAATAAAGTCCGCAAGTTAGAGTTTTTGCTAGGTGAAGCGCTGCAACAAAAAGCTGACTGCATTATTAGTGCTGGTGCCGCCCAGTCTAATCATTGCCGACAAACTGCAGCCGCTGCCGCTAAGCTCAATTTACCCTGCTATTTACTATTAGGTGGCAAAGCCCCAGAACATGCCCAAGGCAATGTATTGCTTGATAAACTGTTTGGCGCGACGGTTATTTGGACAGGCGAACAAAGAAAGGGCGAAGGTATAGCAGCACTCGAGGCTAAGCTTAAAAACAAAGGCTTAAGACCCTATGTGGTGCCTTATGGTGGCTCCGATGCGATTGGCTGTTTAGGTTTTGCCGCTGCTTTAGAAGAGCTATTGCAACAACAAAGCGATATTGAAGAGATTGTATTTGCTTCAAGCTCTGGCGCGACCCATGCAGGCTTAATGTTAGCTAAAGCTTACTTAGACTCTTCGATCCAGTTGCGCGGAATTAATATCGATAAGGCCAATCATCGCACTCAACATTTCAGTCAAACCATTGCTGATTTGGCAAATACCGCGAGTGAACAATTTGGCCTTGATTCTCAATTTAGCGCCAGAGACGTTTGTTTAGATGATGAATACCTTGGTGAAGGTTATGCTGTGTTAGGGGATGCTGAGCGAGAGGCCATTATGTTGCTGGCCGAGACCGAAGGGATACTATTAGATCCGGTTTATACCGCCAAAGCGATGGCGGGATTAATTGCTCGAGTACGGCAAGGGAAGTACTCCTCCCAGCAAAAAATACTGTTTTGGCATACCGGTGGAACCCCCGCCTTGTTTGCCTACGCTAAGCAGTTACTAAGCTAAACTAAGCTATTAAGCATAGTGAGTTTATAGTATTCGTAAGTCGAACACATTTTGAGGGCGTATTATGGAATCAGGAATGCATACACTGAGTGATTTGTTTGAACAACTAGGCTTAGATCCTTCGATTAATGGGATTGCTCAATTTGTTACCGACAAGGGCCCAATTGCTGCCGGAGTGGTATTACATAAAGCCAGTTTTTGGACTCCCACTCAGGCGAGTTTTTTGGCTGAAGCGGTTGAGCAAGACGCTGATTGGGCTGAGTTAGTTGATCAGCTGGATAATATGCTGCGCTAGACTTAGCTGTTTGGTCGCCGCACGTTCTCAATCGCGTTTAAAGCCTGTTCTAAGGCCATGCTAAAGTTAAACTGCTGGGCATTATGGTCTTTAGCTTGGCAAACACCACTTACGAAGCGGACTTGTTGTGATGTTTGTTTGCAGCACTGAGGCTTAATTTTTACAGATTGATTCAAAGGCTATCCTTAGCTTTTGCTTATTTTTCGCTGCCATAATGTTCAATGGCGTATTTAATCATTGCAACGCTGCTGTCTAAATCCAATTTACGACGGATTTTTAAAGTGTGAGTTTCCACGGTTCTAATACTAATCGATAAACTATCAGCGATTTTTTTGTTACCGCAACCAGTGGCTAGCAGGCGCAGTACTTGCTGCTCACGTTTGGTTAAACTTACTGTGCTGGAGCTGCTCTCATTATCAAACAGCATGTTGGATACACCGGCACTGATGTAGCGGCCACCATTGGCTATCGCGTCCAACGCGCTGATCAGCTCGCTAGAGGCAATATCTTTCAGTAAATATCCTTTGGCTCCATTACGCATCGCGTTCTGCACATACTCTTTATTGTCGTGCATGCTAAGCATCACCACTTTGCTGTTTGGACATTGTTCTGCCAACGCTTCTAGAAGCTGAATACCATTTAACTTAGGCATGTTTATATCGGTAAGCACAATGTCTGGGCAAAGTTGCTGCGCCATACTTAAGGCTTGCTCCCCATCTGCCGCAGTGCCTACAACATTAAAGCCGGGGTTGGCTTCTAGTCGCATTTTTAGTCCGTCTTGAACTAAGGGGTGATCGTCTACCAATAGAATACTGGTCATGCAGTTTGCTCTTGAATAGCCTTAACAGCTGTTTCAACTTCTAGCAGTGGTACTTTAATCGTTATCAGAGTCCCTTCTCCTAATTGACTGTCTACGTCTACGTGGCCGTCGATATGGGCAATGCGTTCAAAAATATTGCGTAAGCCAAGGCCGCTGCTGGCCAGTTCTGGTCGTCGAGTGAGCTCTTTAATTGAATGGCGGCGTACTCTTTTACCCATCTCAAAACCAATACCATTGTCTCTGATCTTCATCACTAAGGTTTTTGCATGCTGGTTTAACACTATGTCCACGGTGTCGGCTTGTGCATGCTTTTCCACGTTCTGCAGTGCTTCTTGGGTGATGCGATAAAAGGTGGTTTCAACCGTAGACGGTATATTTAGGTTATCAATGTCGCACTCTAAAAACACATCTATTCCTGTACGGTGTTCAAACTCTTGGCAAAAACCGCCTAATGCGGCCGCTAAACCCAGGTCATCTAACACGCTGGGGCGTAAATCTTTAGAGATACGACGAATTTCGCCAATGGCTTCATTAATGGTACCTAGGCCTTGATTAAGGCTGGCGGCTACCGAAGCTGGTGTATTGTTACATTCAGTAGCGCTTTCTAGGCGATACTTAATAGAGACCAGTAGTTGGTTAATGCCATCGTGAAGCTCGCGTGATACACGCTGGCGTTCTTGTTCTTGCGAATCAATAATCCGCTGGGTAAGTTCCTTTAGCTTTTTGTCTGCTAGCTTATGCTCCGAAATGTTTAAAGATGCCCCTAAAAAAGCGATTAAAATCCCCGAAATGGTGGTAATTATAAATAACCAGATAAAGGTTCTGTTAATGTTCTCTTGAGTTTGCATTTCCAGCTTGGCGAGCTCTACATCCACATCATCTAAATATACGCCAGTACCAAACATCCATTGCCATTTGTCTAGCATCACCACGTAGCCAAGCTTTTGAACGCGTTTTCCGGTGCTGGGTTTTTCCCATAAGTAATTACTAAAGCCGCCGCCAGCCTTGGCTTGGGCAATTAAGTCTTGGATTAGATGAGTGCCCTCAGAGTCTTCAAAATCCCAGAGGTTCTGACCGACTAACTCGGGTTGGATTGGATGAACTAAATTCACCCCTTTTAAGGTGTAGGCAAAAAAGTAGCCGTCTTCGGCAAAACGCAGGCGATTTAGTAGTTCCCGTACTTGATGTTTAGCGTGCTCGTCATCGGCGGCTGCGGGTTCGTAAATGTCGCGAATGCTGGCAAAAGCTTGGTCGATATGGTTTTGCAGCTCTAGGGTTTTACTGCGCATGATGTTTTCTTTGATCAGCGCCAGCTGTTGGTCGGTAAGAATCGAAGACTGTTTAAAAACCAGAGTGGCAATTAGCGCAGTAACACAAACTAGAGGAACAATTGATAACAAGATAATTTTAAACTTGAGGGACCACATCTCGTGACGGCCTAACAAAGAGAATGTTAAGTATATGTTAATCTATGCTATTTCCTAAAAATAGTGATCTAGCTCTCACTCCTACCAAAGTCTAGCGTGTACGTGATCTTACGTAGAAAAAAACCGTGCTTTAGCGGATAGGCTTTATTGTAACAAGTCGCTAACATTAAAGGTGACCATTAAGCAGTTGGTTTACATCTAGAACATTTAACCAACAATGGAAAATAACAACGAAAGGGAGAACAACATGCTTAAGTCCCTCTGCAGTAAAACTCTGCTGGCTTCTGCTATTATCGCGTTTAGTTCGGCAGCTGTTTCAGCCGATAAAGTGTACAAACTAAAACTGGCTGAAACTTGGGGCCCTAACTTCCCCGTTTTTGGTGATGCGGTGAAAAACATGGTGAAAATGGCCGACGAAATGTCGAATGGTCGTTTAAAGATCCGTGTTGACTCTTCAAACAAACACAAAGCACCATTTGGTGTTTTTGATCTAGTAAAAAGTGGCCAGTATGACCTAGGCCATACAGCGTCTTACTACTACAAAGGTAAAGTGCCTAATACCCTTTACTTCACTACCATGCCATTTGGTATGAATGCACCAGAGCAACACGCTTGGTTGCAATATGGTGGTGGTCAAGACTTGATGAACCAAGTTTATGCTGACCACAACTTAGTGCCGTTCCCAGGTGGTAACACTGGGGTGCAAATGGGTGGTTGGTTCCGTAAAGAAATCAACTCGGTGGGTGATTTAGAAAACCTGAAAATGCGTATCCCGGGTTTCGCCGGCGAAGTATTGGCTAAGCTAGGTGCTACGCCAGTGAATATTCCGCCGGGTGAGCTTTACACCGCACTTGAGCGCAACACCATTGATGCGTTGGAATGGGTAGGCCCTTCGTTAGATTTGCGTATGGGCTTTCATAAAATTGCCCCTTACTACTACATGGGGTGGCACGAGCCAGCCACCGAGCTGATGTTTATTGCTAACAAGAAAAAGTTAGAAAAAATGCCAGCAGACTTACAAGCTATTTTGGCTGTAGCGATGCGTAAAGCTGCCTACGACATGTATATACACTCTTATGCAGAAAGCGCTAAAAACTGGCAAACCATGTTGCAAGAGTTCCCTGATATTCAGGTGAAAACTTTCCCACCAGAAGTCATCAAAGCGCTTAAAACGGCTAACGATGATTTGTTAAAAGAGAAAGCAGCAGCTGACCCAATGGCCGCTAAAATCATTGAGTCTCAACAGCAGTACATGCAACAAGTTCGCGCTTATACCGCGATTTCAGAACAAGGTTACTTAAACAGTACCGAAGGTTTGTAGAGCATAGTTGGAGCCGCAGAGTATTGCGGCTCCATCAGCTAAACCAGAATAAGCAAGTGGATTGCTTGGGAGGCTAGGGATGTTGCGTTTGCAACGAGCAGTAGATGGATTCTCCAAGGCCATAGCAGGTCTAACAGCGGTACTGATGCTGTTAATGTTGGTAAACATCTTTTACGACGTAATCATGCGTTACTTTTTTCGCTCCAGCTCAATTGGTATGCAAGAGCTAGAGTGGCATTTATTTGCAGCAATGTTTTTATTAGGTATTGCTTCTACTTTGCAGGCCGAGGGGCATGTTCGTGTAGACATTATTTATGACAAGTTGTCGAGTCGCAAACGCGCCTGGATAGACAGCTTGGGTGTAGTATTTTTTCTGTTTCCCTTTTGTGGATTAATTGCTTGGTATGGCTACGACTTTGCCTTGGAATCTTACAATTTGGGTGAAACCAGTGGTGACCCAGGTGGCTTGCCCTATCGTTGGATCATCAAATCAATGATTCCCATCTCCGCGATATGTTTAGCTGTAAGTGGCTTTGGCATGTTGCTTAAAAATCTTATTCAGCTGCGAAATACCGCCTAGCTCGTAATAACAAAAAGGAAGTTGTCATGATTGGGATAGTCATGTTTTTCGTGGCCTTGCTAATGCTGCTTACTGGTTTTCCGGTAGCCTTTATCTTTGGTGGTGTCGCGCTGGTTTTTGGCGTATTTGCAGAAGGCATAGACCTGTTTGCCTTTATGCCGTATCGCATAATGAGCATTATGCAAAACTCGGTGTTAATGGCGGTACCGTTGTTCATCTTCATGGGCATTGTGTTGCAGAAAACCCGTTTGGCTGAGCAACTGTTAGAAGCGATGGGCCAATTGTTTGGCCGGGTTCGTGGTGGTTTAGCGGTATCTACCATTTTAGTGGGCGCCTTGTTGGCCGCCTCTACTGGGGTGGTGGGTGCGTCGGTTGTCGCCATGGGCGTAATCTCGTTGCCAGTGATGCTTAAATATAAATATGACAAGCGTTTAGCCTCTGGGGTCATTTGTGCTTCGGGCACGCTTGGACAAATTATTCCTCCTTCTATCATCCTGATTATTTTGGGTGATGTAATGGGGGTGCCGGTTGGCGATTTGTTTAAAGCTGCGCTACTGCCTGGTGCTGTATTGGTGGGAGCTTTCATCCTCTATGTACTAGGGGTTTCTTACTTTAAACCTGAATCAGCCCCTGCTTTACCTAAAGACGAAGCTGCTGGTCATGGTGTGCAACCATGTTGGAATGCCTTTAAAGCTATCGCTCCGCCATTAGCGCTAATGATTGCAGTATTAGGGTCTATTTTCTACGGTATAGCTACGCCAACGGAGTCATCAGCAATTGGTGGCATTGGCGCGATTATTCTATCGATTATTTACCGTCAGTTTTCTTGGAAAATTGTTTACGAAGCATCAATTGAGACAGTAAAAGTCACCTCAATGGTATTTGCTATCTTTATTGGTGCAACGGCCTTCTCGATGGTGTTTTCTTATACCGGCGGCGAAGAAGTGATTGAAGAAGTGATGACCAGCCTTCCGGGTGAGAAATGGGGCTTCTTAATCTTAACCATGATTGTGATTTTGATTCTGGGCTTTTTTATCGACTTCGTAGAAATCTCATTTATTGTGGTGCCAATGTTGTACCCAGTGGCTGAGTTACTTGGTATCGATTTAACGTGGTTTGCTATTTTGATTGCGATGAACTTACAAACCTCGTTCCTTACGCCGCCCTTTGGGTTTAGTTTATTTTACCTAAAAGGGGTGGCCCCGCCCGAGGTTCAAACCACCGACATCTATAAGGGAGTGGTTCCCTTTATTATCTTACAAATAATGGTGTTAGCGTCGATATTGGTATTCCCTGAGTTTTATGGCTTTGGTATGTAGAGCCATAAAATAAACCATTGGGTAAACCTTTGTAGAGTAATAAAAAAGAGGCCATATAGGCCTCTTTTTTGTATCTAGTGGCTAGCCTTACAGTTTGAAGCTGCCCACCAATTCAGCCAGCTTATCAGCCAGTTGCTTGAGTGACTTACTGGCTTCCGACAACTCAGCTGCGGTGTCGGTAGCTTCTTGAGTGCTAAGGTTAATTTCTTCTACGTTACCATTTAGCTCACTAACGACCGATGATTGCTCCTCGGTGGCGGTGGCCACTTGAATATTCATATCCGAAATCAAGGTGACTCGATTAGAAATTTCTTGCAAGGCGGAATAAGCGTGACCTGCTTCTTCAGCGCCTTGGGTACTCATTCCACTGCTCTGTTCAATGGCGTTTACTGCTCGGGCCGCTTGTTCTTGTAGGTTGTTAATCATCTGCTGAATCTCGTCTGTAGACTCGGCAGTTCGCCCTGCTAAGCTACGCACTTCATCGGCAACAACCGCAAATCCTCGCCCTTGCTCTCCAGCTCTGGCTGCTTCAATAGCGGCGTTTAGTGCCAACAAGTTAGTTTGGTCAGAAATACCTCGAATAACGTCTAAGATGCTGCCAATAGATTGGCTGCTTTCGGCGAGTGACGCGACAACGGTGGCTACTTGTTGCATCTCTTCGGCTAAGTGCATGATGTTGTCACGCGCTTTAAGTACTACCTGCTGGCCTTTATCTGATTCTTTCTCTGCATCTTGCGCGGCATCGGCGGCTTGCGAGGCGTTGTTGGCAATTTCATTTACCGTAGAACCCATTTGATTGATGGCGGTAGCCACTTGGGTTACTCGATCTTGCTGGTGCTGGGTGTTCTCTAAAGTTCGCTGAGATTGGCTTGCCACAGAGCGAGAAGCTTCACCGAGGTGGTCGCCAGTTTCAGCTACAGAGCTTACTGAACGGTGAATTTTTTCAATAAAGCTATTAAAGCCCATCGCCAGTTTCGCCATTTCATCTTTGTTGTCGGCATCTAAACGCTGGCGTAAATCGCCTTCACCTTCACCTAAATCTTGAAAAACGTCGGCAAGTTTAGCGATGGGGCGAGTAATGGTACCTGCCAGCCACACTGCGACCAGCAAGAAAATGCCAATAACAATGAGAGTGGTCACTATCATGTAATAACGAGATTGATACAGCTCTTCAAATACCTCGTCTTTAGGTACCTGTGCAATCAAGTACCAGTCCATGGATTCAATATAACTTGAGCCTAGAAATAGCTGTTTACCTTGGTGGTTCACTTCAACCAAACTAAAGCCTTGTTTATTAAACAGCGAACTGGTGGCGTCGCCAAACTCTTGGGCGAGTGACACCTTTCCTACGAGCTCTTTATTACGATGTAAACGAATCATACCTTCGCCGTCACTAAGGAAAACAAAGCCACTTTCTTCGATTTTAAAACTGTCGAGAAAGGCGATCATTTCATCCATTGGTTTAGATACACCAGACATGGTGTGGCCATTCACCTGTTGGTAGTTTAGAAACAATTTGGTTTCTTCTGTGGTGGAGGAATATACGCTGACCATGGTTTCTTTGCCTGAGTCACGAAAGGCAAAAAACCAGCTGTCTCGATCAGGGTTCAATTGGCGTAAAAAACCTTTTTGATTCCAGTAATTGGCGGTTTTTCGGTTAGAAACCGAGGCATCAGCTAGGCCATATTGTTCTTTTAAACGCCCCAGCATTTCAATCAACTGAGTCTCAGAGTTTGGCTTGGTTGATTTTAGGGTGCGCTCTTCAACAAAAACATTGTTTGCTAGTTGCTCGGCTGATTGCAGCAGCACGGTCACTTCTTTGTCGATTCTATTACGGATTTGTTTAAGTAAGGCTGGTAGCTCGTTGTTTACCATTCTGTTTTCGATAATGGTTTGTGCTTGGCGCTGGCTAACCAGACCAATAATACTGGTAGAAGCAAGCACGGCTAATACGATGGTGATGGTGAGTTTCTTACGAATGGTAAGTTGATTAAAGAACATTATCCCTCCTAGGATCGCCAAAAGGCAGCAGCTAGCACAGCTATTGAGAAACGATGAAAAGCTGGCCTAATTATTAGGTCAGCTAAACATCTAAATTCGAATTGTTACAATGAGTAACTTAATAAGTGTAGTTAAAAAGAAGTACGTTTGTAGTGGCGATACTCAGGCTTCCAAAAGCTCGCTTCAATGGCTTGCATCAGCACTTCATCGCTGGTTTTTACCGCGAGTTGTTGTTGCATAGCGGTGGTAGCTACAGCGTAGGCAATGTGTTTACTGACGAGCTGAATTTCTTCTAATGGTGGCAGTAACGCTCCTTCGCCATCGTTGGCTAGTGGCGAGCATTCGGCCAACGCTCGGCTACTGGCTATCAGCATTTCATCGCTCACGCGGGTGGCTTGGCAAGCCAGTACACCTAAGCCAATACCTGGGAAGATATAGCTGTTGTTACATTGGGCAATGGGAAAGGTTTGCTCGCCCAGTTTTACCGGTGGGAATGGACTGCCAGTAGCGACTAAGGCTTGGCCATTGGTCCAGCGGAGTATATCTTCAGGCAGCGCTTCCACACGGCTAGTGGGGTTAGAAAGCGGCAACACTATCGGTTTAGGGCAGTGTTGATGCATGCTTTCAATAACTTGTTGGGTAAACACTCCTGGTGCACCCGACACACCAATAAGCACCGTGGGTTTGCCATTTTCAACGACGTCGAGTAATGACAAGCTGTCTGAGTTTAAGCCCCATTGCTGCTGAAGTTGGGCTGGTTGTGCCAAGGCTTGCTGAAAATCTAGTAAATTGGGCATGTTGTCTTGTAATAAGCCCCAGCGATCTACCATGAAAATTTGGCTACGAGCTTGAGCTTCGCTAATGCCTTCCTCGACCATTGCTCTAATAATAGCTTCGGCAATACCACAGCCCGCTGATCCTGAACCTACAAAGGTGACGCGTTGTTCAGCAAGGCTAGAACCAGCAGCTTTACAAGCTGCTAATAGTGAACCCACGGTAACTGCCGCAGTGCCTTGGATATCATCGTTAAAGCAACAAAATTGCTCTTTATAGCGTTGTAGCAAGGGCATAGCATTCTTCTGAGCAAAGTCTTCAAACTGAATAAGCGCATCAGGCCAGCGCACTTTTACCGCTTGCATAAATAGCTCTACAAACTCATCGTATTCGGTGCCACTAATTCGCTCATGGCGCCAGCCCATGTACATTGGGTCGTTAAGCAACTGTTGGTTGTCGGTGCCTACATCTAGCACTATTGGTAGCGTATACGCTGGGCTAATGCCGCCACAGGCTGTATATAAAGAGAGCTTACCAATGGGAATGCCCATTCCGCCAATGCCTTGGTCGCCCAAACCAAGAATACGTTCACCATCGGTAACAACAATGATCTTCACATTATGACGGGTGGCGTTGTTTAGCAGTTCATCGATGCGGTGACGGTTTGGATAAGAAATAAATAAGCCCCGTGAGCGGCGGTAAATATTAGAGAATTGCTCACAGGCTGCACCCACAGTAGGGGTGTAAATAATCGGCATCATTTCACTAATATGATCTTCAACTAAGCGGTAAAACAAGGTCTCGTTAGTATCTTGAATGTTCCGAAGGTAAATATGGCGATCTAAATCGTTAGTGAAGCTTTGATATTGTAAATAAGCGCGCTCTGTTTGCTCATCAATACTTTCGATGTTTTCTGGCAGTAGCCCTTCTAAGTTAAAGAAAATACGCTCTTCTTGATTAAAGGCGCTGCCTTTATTTAATAGTGGAGTTTCAAGTAAAGCGGGACCAGCATAAGGAATGTAGAGCGGGCGTTTTTTATCATCCATGTGATTAGATCTTTAACTAGGGCAAACAAGAGAGGTATTTTTTCACAAATTTGGTGTTAGGTCATGCTGAAATGTTGGGGAAATGTTGAATTTAGGTGGCCCAGAAATAGGCCAGCCGGCACCGCTAACAGATAGGAGGGGCGTAACGCCTAACAGATGAGGTATTACCGCCCGGGCATCTAGAAGCGACAACCGACTTAATATAACTATAAAACAGCAGGTGAAAAACGCTAGTGTTATGTTTAAATAATGTTAACTAAATGTTTGTTTTGTGGCTAAGTGATTGAATTAAGCTACAGCGGCAAATGTTAAATTTAGCGAAATATGAGAAAGATTGATGCACTATGTGGACCCTAATCGCCATTATGCAGAGCATAATGGCGATTAGCTTAAATGTTAAAGATGTTGCAGCTCTAAGCGAAGGTAGGCAACCAGTAGCTCTGCAAAGCCTTGGTAAAATCCACCCTTACTGACTTTGCTTAGCGCCTCTAACCATTGCGGTAGCCACGATAACAAGTGTTGTTGTATAAACTCGGCTTGTTGTTGCGGGTTGTCATCTTCGCGCATGATGAGATTACCTAGATAATCTAACTGAATGGCAAGATGATCTGCAGGTTCGTTAAATTCAGGATCTACTCGCAGACCCTGTGCAACCAGCAATGCGAGCATTTGCTCGTGCGGCTCTTGATACATCAACTTACTGCTAGATAAATAAATAGACGCGTAAGGTGGTGCACCAACTTTGCTGTCACTCAGAAACTGTTGGCAAAAATCTGCCGCTAATTCCAGTTCTGGGTGTTGCAGCGCCATGCATTTAGCAAGATGGTTGTTAACCAACTTCACCGCTGGGCTTAGCTCAGCGGTGTCGGCTAATTGTTTCAATAACTGCGCGCCTTCACCAGTGGTGTAGGCAGCTAATTGTTGCTTATCTAGCTCTTTGGTGAACACCGTAGCAAACCACCAATAGATGCTGGCACGGGTTTCGTTTTCTTCGCTAATATTTGGCGTTTCTATCATTTACGCCATCTCCTTAGGGCCACCAAAAGAGCTTACTGCAGGCGCTTTGCCTTCAAACTTCTCGTATTGCACTAAACAAGTATTTGCGCTGGTGGCTTGAGCTAGTTGCGAGCTACCGATATCCATGGTTAGGGTATTAGGATCGCCATAGGTATCGAGCGCACCAATGCTCTCATCCACTGGGCCGTACCACGCACCTTCTTGCAAGCGGGCTACGCCTTTGGCGTAATCCTCTGATACCACCGCTCCAGCTAATAGTTGGCCGCGCTTATTAAATACACGCACTAAGTCGCCATCGTTAATGCCACGTTTCTTGGCATCTTCTGGATTGATGTACAGTGGCTCTCTGCCTTGAACAGCATAAGTTGCACGGAATTCCTCAGAGTCACACATTTGTGAGTGCAAGCGTTTGTCGGGGTGACAAGATTGCAGCCAAATAGGAAACTCTTCTGAGCCAGGGCCACCATGAGAGCGTTCGGCTTTTTCAAACCACATTGGGTGGCCTTGGCAATCGTCATAACCGTAGCGGTCAATCTTACGGCTGAATATTTCAATAAAGCCTGATGGTGTACCTAAGGCATTAATCTCTGGGTCTTCGCGGAACGCCGCTTGGCGTGTCCAGTTAGGCCCTTTGCCAAAGTCTACCCAGCCTTCCTTCCAGAAGGTCATGAAATCTGGCATATCAAACTTGCCTTTGTTGGCTGCGGCACACTCATCATAGAGTTGTTTAACCCAGTCCATTTCACTCTTGCCTTGGGTATATTCTTTGCTTTTGCCAAAGCGCTGAGTCAGCAAGGTGAAAATTTCAAAGTCAGTTTTAGATTGGTACAGCGGGTCTACCAGCTTATGCATGGCAATAATGCCACGATTACTATAGGAGCCGTAGAGATCAATATCGTTACGTTCCCATTGGGTACACGCAGGTAAAACAATGTCGGAGAAGCGACAGCTGGCTGTCCAAGTGAAGTCTATCGACACCACTGTTTCTAGCTTATGGAAAGCTTTCTTCATGCGGTTGCGATCTTGGTGGTGATGCCATGGGTTACACCCTGAGAACACCATCATTTTTATATCTGGCAAGGTGATTTTAGCGCCGTTAGCGTTAATCACTTTACCAGGCTCCAGAATCGCATCAATCCAACGTGCTACCGGAATGGTGCTGCTATAACCTTTGAAATCTTGGTTCATATGAACCCGTTCATTAGGCTTGTCTGGATTACGCGGGAAGGCACCTGGGCTGGCTGCGCCAGTAGACGGTACACCAATTGAGCTGTAGTGGTGAGCGTAAGAAACGCCGCCACCCGGTAAGCCAATTTGACCTAACATTGCGGCTATTACCGCGCCCATCCAATAAGGCTGTTCGCCGTGTTGTTGGCGTTGAATACACCAGCCAAAAATTAGCTGAGTGCGGTCACTCGCCAGCAAGCGAGCAAATTCGCGAATGTCTTCAGCAGGTACGCCACAAATAGCTTCGGCCCATTCTGGTGTTTTCTCTACCTTGTCTTTGCTTTCACCGGTGACATAAGGAATAAACTCTTCAAACCCTAAGGCATAGGTGCTGAGGAATTTTTTGTCGTAAAGCTCTTCTTTGTACAAGGTATACGCAATTGCCAGCATGAATGGCACGTCGGCCTGCGGGTTCACGTATTGTTGCTCACAGTCTAAATACTTTTGAGTTTTAGTGCGCACAGGGTCAACACTAATTACCCTAATTTGTTTGTTGGCGACTTTGTCTTTCAACTGTTCAAGGTATTCAAAAGACTCGTGGGTTTCGCATGCCCAACCTACTTGCAGGTTTTTCACCAAGTCGGTGGCCCACAATATGATGGTTTTACTGTTATCGAGAATCAGTGGCCACGAGGTTCCCTGTGCATACACCTCGGTGGTACCTAGTACGTAAGGCATAATGGTTTGTCCTGCACCGGTCGAGTAGTCACCCACTTTGTTTACCGAGAAGCCGTGCATGGATACCGCGCGCTGCATGTGGTTACCACAGGAGTGTACTTGCCCTGTTTGGCGCCAGCCGGTTTGGCCAGCATGCAGTGCCCATGGCCCGTAATCTTTTTGCACACGCTCGAGTTCTTGATAAAACAGATCTAATGCTTCATCCCAGGTGACCCGAATAAAGCGATTGTCACCACGCTGAGTGGTGTCACTTTTATTGCGTTTTAGGTACCAGTCGTAGCGCACCATTGGGTAACGAATACGTGATGGACTATAGATGATTCCCTTAATGCCGTTAAGCATGTCGGTAGGGTATTTATCAGCTTCAAATGCTTTAATCTCTTGCACTTTACCGCCATACACTCGAGCTCTAAATGCGCCCCAGTGAGAGCCGGATACTTTCCAAGTACCAGCTGTTTCAGCGGCAGCTGCATCGTTAGCTACTGCCAATAAACTTGGGCCGATCAAAGTACTAGCGCTGGTGGCTAAGATGCCTTTGAGAAAACCGCGACGAGTAATTGCCATGTTAATCTCCTTAATTAGTGGCCAGCGTCAGAAAAATCTGAAGAATGTTTTTGAAGGTATTTTAATACCAGCGCTTGAGTATCACCGTCTAAATTCACAAACGACAACATGCCGTTGAACATACCTGGCCAGGTATTGGTGTCGAAGTGGTTTTCGGCGGGTTGAGTATGACAAACACTACACGCGCTATCGTAAGTGGTTTTGGCGAAGGTCCATAAGGTATCGCGAGAATCGGTTAAGGAGCCGTTACGCATCCACAATTCCACTGACACTTTTTGCCAAGGCAAACCAGTTAAATCGTCTTCTTTGGTTTCCCCCTTGGTCATGCTGCCTTCGGCTTGCGCGACTTCTTTGGTCAGGTAACCATCGTTAATGTTCATGGCAAAGTCTTCAAACAATACCCGGCCAAAACCTTTAGTTTTACGCCAAGCATCTATCTCAACTTTAATTGCATCACCTTTAACTTCTAGAATCTTCACTTCGGTGGCGGCGTTTAACTGGCCGGCCTCTTCGTTTAACTCAGGATTAGTGAACAAGGGCAATTGGCGCACGCTAAAGTAGCTTTCGCCTTTCTTGTACCCTGAGGTGGCCATTTCTTCTAGTTTAGCTAAGGTGCCCTCACCAGAGTTCATATTGTCAGGCAGATGGTGGGCAATGCCTTTGTGGCAATCAATACAGCTTTGGTCGCGCTCGGCAGCCATTTTCATTTGTACTTGAGCACGTTCCGACATTGAATCGAAGTCCATGCTGTTGTAGTCGTGACAATTCTTACATTCTAAAGAGTTATTAGCAGTGAACCTGTCCCACTCATGTTGAGCCAGCTCGCCGCGTTTCTCTAAGAATTTTTCACGGGTACTAATGGTGCCAAAAATCTTGCCATAAACTTCTTTTGAAGCCTGCATCTTACGGGCAATTTTGTCAGTCCAATTATGTGGTACGTGACAATCTGGGCAGGTGGCGCGTACCCCAGAGTTATTTTTCCAGTGTACGGTTTCTTGAAGTTCTACATAAACATTGTCGGCCATTTCATGGCAGCCAATGCAAAATTCTTCGGTATTGGTTGCCTCTAAAGCGGTGTTAAAACCGCCCCAGAAAATAATACCGGCAACAAAGCCGCCAATAGTCAAAAAACCAAAGCTTAAATGGACGCTTGGTTTGCTCACTATTAACCAAAATTTCTTCAGCATATTTTTCATCGTGGTATCTCACATTACTGCGAATTAGTTCGTTTTCTAAAGTGTATTATTAGGGCGATTAACCGTGTCCTGGGGGGCCGGTAAGTATCTGCAGCATCCAAACGATAAAGCCATAACCACCGACAAATGCTACGGCCAAAATAGGAAACAGAATCACTGCGATAAACAGGAATACTTTCCACTCGTCAGACTTACTGGGTTTGTCATCCACGACATTGTTACTAGACATGCAAATGCACTCCTACATTTATGTTATGCATACAATTTAACTTAGTCTTGTTACTTAATTTTGACCAGTTTGTGCTTAGATCTTTGAGCTAACCTGTGGCAAGGATCAACAACACATCAATAGCGATGTTTCACTTTTTCAGGCATTGCGGAAAGTTGCTGGTTAGCAAGGGCGCGTAGTATACCCACTAAGGGAGTAGGGTCAAACATTTCTATCTGCTCAAGTGAGTATCCGATAGCCTCAATAGTTGATAGGCCTTTATCTATCGATGTTTTCCGTATTTTATATTGTCCGCTTGGTGCGCTGGTAAAGTGAAATTGTTCTAAATTGTGTAACCATGGATTGAGGTGCCAAAGCCGCTTAGCTTTTCGCCAAGTGCCATCTAAAAAAATGAGGCTGGGCAGGCATGGTGGATCGTTGAGGGGCGCTTCTTGAGTTTTTATTGAGGAAAACACCTGTTCAATAGCTCGGCTTTGTGAACTGGGGTAAATCAAATAAAACCGCTCTGGGTGGGCTAACACTTGCTGCTTAAGTATGGCAAAATCAAGTGGCGTTTCTCCCACCATAATCTGCGCTTTATTCAGTGCCAAACAAGCCAGTTGAGCGGTGCCTTTGGCGTGTTTTTGCTCACTAGGGTGCTGCAAAATAATCACCGGGTGGTGATGCTCACATGGATTAATGTGCTTACATAAGCAGTGAGTTTGCGGGCGCAAACAACGTTGACAGCGGGCTCGACTCATTTAACGATTTGTCAGTGGCAAAAATGAAGGTCGAGTATAACCTGCCTAAATAATCTAGTCACAAAACTCAGCCTGCTGTTGCTTGAGCCAAGCGCTGATATCTTCAGGGCAACGCTGAGCAAGGTGTAAATAGGTAGGTAATTCACCAATAGGCTCTGGCCAAGCTTTAAGTATTCCTTCAGCTAGGCGAGACTCGACACTAATTTGTGGCAGAATTGCCCAGCCTAAGCCCGCCTCTAGGGCATCTAGCAGTAGGGTCTCACCATTAAACAGGTTGTTCTGTTCGGCTTCACGCACGTCAAATAGCTTGAGATGCCCGTCGAACCGTTGCTGATGGTTTACCAACTTAGGATGAGCCACCTTGATTAAGCTCGCGGGCTTCCACTTAAGCGTGTCTACCTGCTGCTTTGAGGAGCTGGCAGAGAAGCTAAAGTGAACCGGCTGCTGAGAGGTACAGCTAAAGTGCAACTCTAGCAAAGGATCAAAGCGTTGTAGTTGGTTGGCCAACAACGTGAGCCACGGGCTAGGAAACCAGGCTTGAAAGCTAATACTTAAGCTTAAGCTTTTGTCGAGTTGAAGATGACGGCAGTGTCGTTGTAGTTCTTGATAGCGGCTTACAATAAGCTCTGCCTGCTCCACCAGCGCGAGGCCAGCACTACTCAGTTGATAGGGCGGATTATGCTGGCTAAACAGTGTGCAATTGAGCTGCTGCTGAAGCGCATCTATCCGTGTCAGTATTTGCTGAGGCGAGCATTGTTGCTGCGCAGCGCATTTGGCTAAGTCGGCATGTTTGGCCAGGCATACAAAAGCGGCAAGCGCTTGTTGCTTAGTATTTTCATCCATCATAAGCACTTAAACCTAATAAATTTAAGCATTGGGCGACTTGGCTATCGTGCTGGCTATTTAGCCACAGTATTTCTATTTCTAATTTAGTGGGTGAAAAGTAATTGCTTAAGTGCAGCTCAATCAGGCTCCCGTTTCTAAAGCTGGACTCCAGCCAATGGCGTGGCGCAAAAGCCCATCCCATGCCCAAAACTAATAAATCATGCAGCATTTCTCGGTGGGCCAATTGCCAACAATTTACCCGATTAAGTTGTAGCTCGACAGGAAGGTGGTTTAAACATAGCTGACGATGGCGCTGCAGTTGTTCGGCGCAGAGTTGCTGATGTTTACTTAGGCTATGACGCGCCGCACACGCCAAAGCCAGATTAAGATTACAGTATCGGCGCGAGTGGGTTTTTGGCGGCTTTTGTTGCTGGGCCACTCGTAAGGCGATGTCTATTTCACCGGCACAGAGTTGTTGCTGTAATTGAGCGCTACTGAGCTGCACTAACTTGAGTTGCTGCAGTGACAGTTCGCTAATAAAGCGTGGGTAGTAATGCAGTAAGCTTTGGCTTGGTACAAACTCGTCTAAACCAATAATGATTTGCTGCGGCTGAGGTTTTTCTAATGGGCTTTGTAAGAAATTATCTAACTGCAATTGCAGTTGTTTAGCGCGTTGGTACAGCAACTGACCTTGTGAATTAAGGTTTGAGTAGTCACCATCAAATAGTTTGCAGCTTAGCGATTGCTCAAGGGCCGCAAACACTTTTTTACGGCTGCTAGGGCTACTCGTTTCTGGGTAATGGTGACGTTGCTCGTAGGCATTAACAAACCGGTTGAGCAACTCAATATCCGGTTCTTGCATTCGCGTTCGCCATGATTGCTGTTCTTCTATAAGGCTAGCAGATAATGGCGAAGCGAGCGGCTTTAGAACAGGTAACGAACCCCTGCGCTAGCCTCAAGTTTTACTTCTAAGTCGTCTACCACGTACACAATCGGTTGAATTTCGGCAAAAAAGCGAAATTGCTCAACCACAGTATGCGCGCCAAATACTGCTCGAGCACCCAGCTTGTTATGATGGTGGTCACTCCACTTACCGCCAAAACCATAATAAAAGTGTTCTTGATCGGGAAAGCCAATGATTTTGTCGCCACTTAGCGAAAATTCGCTAAACCCTAGATTTACGCGAATGTCATCAAATTGGGCACTTAAGCCATTGTCGCTACCTACCATTACACCCACTTCAGGGTTTGCTTGGCTAGATAACGCCACCATACTCAGTAGGCTCACGCTAATTACTGCAATTTTCATAGTCACCTCATTTATTATTTGCTGGGCATTTTAAAGAGGCTTATCAATAAGGTAAACAAAACCGCTGCTGCTTTTATCGGCACCACTGCGCATTTATCGTGACAGCCTAGCTTGTTTGGATATTTGCAGATAAATAGTACTTGTTGACGGCGAAAATGCGTGCTAAATGTAAGGTAAGTGGTGGCATTTTGTTTGGCTTGCCACCCTTGAGCGCTAGCTATTAATAGTCGTAAGGAGTGCTTATGAGAAGAGAACAAGATTTTGCAAAAACCGGTTTGCTAGGCCGTTACTTGGCAGAAAGAGAACAATTCTTTAAAGGGGCATGCTGCTTTGTTCCTGATTCCCACCAAAACCTAAAAGAGCAGCAACACTGTGCCTTACAACACGCCTATCAACAGTCTTGGATTAACATTTCTGAATTTCAACATTGGTCGCAACAGCTCGATTTGTGATTAGCTAATGTGCTTAGCTCACTTCGCGATGGCTTTAGTGAGTTTTGCTCGGGTAAATCAAAATAGGCAATCGGCAGTTTGATTGCCGCTAGCTGCTGGCGTAAAAACTGATTTAACTGCTGTGGGTTAACGTCCAGTTCGCTACTAATAAATGCCACCGGTCGTTGACCATATTCGCTGTTTTGCTGCGGTACAACTATCGCTTGGTTGATCTGCGGGTGCTGTAACAAGGCCAATTCAATTTCTTCTGGCTGAATGTTTTCGCCTGCGCAAATAAACATGTTGTTGCTGCGGCCTAAGGTAAATAGCTGCGCGCCTTCAATACGGCCTAAATCACCGCTGTTAAACCAACCATCGGGGTCGCAAGCGCGTATTATGTCGCCATTTTTCCAGTAGCCTAAAAATAAGGTTTTTCCGCG
Organism: Agarivorans sp. 1_MG-2023; assembly: GCF_030548385.1. Taxonomy (NCBI): domain Bacteria; kingdom Pseudomonadati; phylum Pseudomonadota; class Gammaproteobacteria; order Alteromonadales; family Alteromonadaceae; genus Agarivorans; species Agarivorans sp. 1_MG-2023. Next base: position 27,432 of record NZ_JAUOSJ010000004.1, read on the forward strand.
TAAATAGATTTCACCTTGGTGAATCTTAGCCCGCCGGTGCGGCAGCAATTGGTAAGTTGCTTGCCCTAAGCGGTGGTGGCGGGTAGCAATTTGTGAGCTCATTTCACTACTGCCATAGGAGCTATAAACCTGAAAACCGCGACTAATGGCTTCTTCTAATAAGCTATCATTACACGCTGCGCCGCCAATCAAAATGTGTTTTAGGCTAAGCGCGCTTGCCCAAAATTTGGCTTGTGTGAGCAAACGGTATAGTTGAGTGGGTACCAGTGATACATGGGTGGTTTGGCTTGCCAGCAAGTCGGGGAAAACGCGACCTTTGTTTTGTGCCACTACAATCCGTGCACCGGCTAAAATACAGCGCCATACAATGGCTTGGCCACCAATATGATACAGCGGTAAAGACAGTAACCATTGGTCGTTTTCATCTAATGGAACAACCGCTTGTGAGCCTTGTGCGCTAAAGAAGTGATTGCGCCAACAATGCACCACTGCCTTTGGTGGGCCGCTGCTGCCAGAGGTAAATACCATGCTTTGCGGTAACTCGCTGTCGAGTTCTGCTTCGGCGTTAAAGCTTAGTGCTTGATGAGGGTTAAACTCTACGCGCTTGGGTGTCGTTAAACAGAGATCTAAATCGCTCCAATAAAACTGACTATCTACGGTTTCGCTTAAGGCTTGTAATTGGCTGAGCGGGTGATGATGATTGAGCGGGCAAAAAACATAAGCTAGCTGCAAACTAGCGAGTTGTAATAGCAGCATGCGCAGCGGGTCTTCGCCAAAACAACATACTCGCGAACCTTTGCCAACTCCTTGCATGCGCAATTGCTCAGCGGTAGCACTTACCATGGCATAAAGCTGCTGATAACTAATATGCTGCTCACCAATGCTTAGAGCAATGTGCTTAGGCCTAAGTTGGCTTTGCTGTTGCAGGGGCTGGGTTGACAAAGAATTGATGCTCATAGCGGCATTATGCCGCAAACTGTGAAGTTTGTCGCCGCTGTTGCTATGCGCCAGCGGCGTATCATTACGTAAGAATTAAGCGACTAAGGCACTAATGCCAAACGCGCCTGCTAGACCTGCAATGGTGCGAGTGATTTTTTGCGTATATTGAGATTGTTGAGCCGCTTTACCTAGTGCGAATCCGGCACAAATTAGCGCTACTGAACTGGCAATGAAACCGGCGAAGAACAATTTCATGTCTGCGCCAGCGGGTACTTCGTTACCGTGAGCTGCGCCGTGTAGAGCTGCCACTAAACATACCACTAAACCTACAACACCGGTTGAGCGTGGTAGCACTTTAGCCACTAACACTGCCATTACTAGCAAGGAAATGGCTAAGCCTGTTTCTAGCATTGGTGGTACAAAACCCATGCTTGCCACTACTGCCGCTAGTATTAAAGCAAATACGCTTTGAGCAAGGCTAAGTTTTAGTTTGCCGGTTTGGCTAGCCAGTAAACCAATTAGGCTTAAGGCGATAAGGTGGTCAAGGCCTGTTAGGGGGTGTAATAAACCTTCTGACAAACCGTGGTGGTGACCTTCGTGAGCAAAACTCGGTAACGAAAAGAGTAAGCCTGCGGCTAAAGTAAGTAGCTTTTTCATGTTTGATATCCTTATAAAATAGTTTAGTTAGCAGCGACTGGGCTGGTTTCTTCCAGCATGCCTTGCTCAATAATAAAGTTGATGATGTCTTGCAAACCTTTATTGGTTTTTAGATTACTGAATACAAACGGGCGTTCGCCACGCATCTTTTTCGCATCGCGATCCATCACTTCAAGCGAGGCTCCTACATGCGGCGCTAAGTCAGTTTTATTGATGATTAATAAGTCAGACTTGGTGATGCCTGGGCCGCCTTTACGCGGAATTTTGTCACCAGCACTGACATCAATCACGTATAGGGTTAGGTCACTTAACTCTGGACTAAAAGTGGCACTTAGGTTGTCGCCGCCGCTTTCTACTAAGACCAAATCAAGGCCTTTATGGCGACGGTTAAGTTCGGCAATTGCTGCTAAGTTCATTGAAGCGTCTTCGCGAATAGCAGTGTGTGGGCAGCCGCCAGTTTCTACACCCAAAATACGGTCTTCAGCTAGGGCATCGTTACGTAATAAAAACTGGGCGTCTTCTTTGGTGTAGATATCGTTAGTCACTACTGCCAAGTTGAAACGATCTTTTAGTTCACGACATAAAGCGGTGAGTAATGCTGTTTTTCCAGAGCCTACTGGGCCGCCAACACCTACGCGTAAGGTTTGTTTAATGCTCATTGTTATTCCTCTTATTTGTGGCTGCGCTTAAGAGCGGAACAGCCGACAATACTGGGTTTCGTGTAAGGCGCTGGCCAAGCTTAATGCTGGCAGCGACCCGCTAATTTGGTTAAAAGGTAAGGCTAGCCCCGCTTCTCGTGCTGGTGGCAACAAGGGCAGTAATTCGCTCAATAGCTTTTGGCAGGCGGTTTGCCCCAAGGGCAGCGTTTTACCTGCCACGGCCAGTTGGTTTTCTAGCCAGGTCCATAGATAGCCGTCGGCCAGTTCATCTAGCTCAACTTGCCAATGCACACCGGCCAAGGCAAACATGCTGGTCCAGCTCATGGGTTCATCGCTTAAATGCGCAGTGATGTTCTCATCGAGTTGGCTGAGCAAAGTGCGCAGGGCGTTACCCATTTGCACATCTTCTAGCTCCAGCTCAAGCGTTTCGCGACTGGCGATTAGCTCTAGGTTTACGCTTTCAAATTGGGCAAAATCTTTGTCTGCGCACGCTTTATACAGCGCCGCTAACATAGGGATGTCTAAACAAGCCAAGCCGGCGTTTAAACAACCACTTATCCACGCTGCCAGTTGCTCTGGGTTATTCACCCAAGCGTTTTCTATGGCGTATTCCAAACCTTGTGAATAGGCAAAGCCCCCCACTGGCAAGCTTGGACTAACCAAACGCATGAGTTGCAGTTGCGCCATGCTAGACATTAGTGGTTGTGCGCCGGCAAGTGGCTATGGTAAGCGCCCGTTTCTGGGTCAAAGGGGCCTTGATGCTGCTCCACACGCAAACCATATAGCTCAACCAAGTCTTGCAATACGTGGTCGGGTTGAAAGCGCACCCAGCCTTCGCCTACTTGTAGCGGTGTATGGCGGTTGCCCAAGTGGTAACAGACCTTAGCAAACATTAATGGGTTGTCGCTGTAGGCGGTAGTCACCAGTTCGTCGGCACTTTTAATCTCCACCACTTCGCCATTTTCAGCTTCTAAAAACTGCCCATTTTGTAGCACTTGGCCACGCTCCAAGAAAAAGCCTATGTCTTGCTTATCCTCGGTTTGTGCCTTGATACGGGCCTTTTTGCGCAGCTCATAACTCAATACCACCTGGTGATGCACCGGGCCGTGGTAGTGATGGAGGGTTTGATACACCTTTAACATTCATTCTCTCCTTAAAATAAAAAGTAACGCTGAGCGAGCGGTAGCTCGGTAGCGGGTTCGCACTCAAGCAGTTGGCCATCGGCACGCACTTCATAGGTTTGTGAATCAACTTCCATATGCGGCTGATAATGGTTATGCACCATGTCTTGCTTCTTGATCTTGCGGGTATTTTTACAGGCCACTAAGCGACTCGATAAACCTAGGGTCTCATCAATTTTTGCATCTATGGCGGCTTGGCTAACAAAGGTCACCCGAGTTTCGGTCATGGCTTTGCCATAGGCACCAAACATTGGACGGTAGTGCACCGGTTGTGGCGTAGGAATAGACGCATTGGGATCGCCCATTGGTGCCGCAGCAATCGCCCCACCTTTAATAATTAATGAGGGCTTAGCACCAAAAAAGGCTGGTTTCCACAATACTAAATCGGCTAATTTGCCCACTTCAACCGAGCCTACTTCATGGGCGATGCCGTGAGTAATTGCTGGGTTGATAGTGTATTTGGCGATATAACGTTTTGCGCGGAAGTTATCACAACCAATGTCTTTATCTTCAGGCAACAAACCACGCTGTACTTTCATTTTGTGGGCGGTTTGCCAAGTGCGGGTAATCACTTCGCCAACTCGACCCATGGCTTGCGAGTCGGAAGCAATCATCGAGAATGCGCCTAAATCATGCAGAATATCTTCAGCGGCAATGGTTTCTTTGCGAATTCGAGAATCAGCAAAAGCCACGTCTTCAGGAATGGCAGGATCAAGGTGGTGACACACCATCAACATATCCAAATGCTCATCAACGGTGTTAATGGTATACGGTCGAGTAGGGTTGGTTGACGACGGCAATACGTTATCTAAACCACAGGCGGTAATAATATCGGGAGCGTGTCCGCCCCCTGCACCTTCGGTGTGGTAAGTGTGGATCACGCGGCCTTTAAAGGCTGCAATGGTATCTTCAACAAACCCTGATTCGTTCAAGGTATCGGTATGGATCGCCACTTGAACGTCATAGTTTTCGGCCACGCTTAAGCAGTTATCGATAGACATTGGCGTAGTGCCCCAGTCTTCGTGCAGCTTCAAACCCATGGCCCCAGCCATGAGTTGCTCTTCAAGCGGGCGCGGCAAACTGGCGTTCCCCTTACCTAGAAAGCCCAAATTCATTGGGAAACTGTCGGCCGATTGCAGCATTTTCCCTAAGTGGAAAGGCCCTGGAGTACAAGTGGTTGCGTTAGTGCCAGTGGCTGGACCGGTGCCGCCACCTAACATGGTGGTGGTGCCCGACATTAGGGCCTCTTCAATTTGCTGAGGGCAAATATAGTGAATGTGCGAATCTACGCCGCCAGCGGTAATAATTTGGCCTTCGCCAGCGATGACTTCAGTACCGGCGCCAATTTCGATGTCGATATCGTCTTGAATATCTGGGTTACCGGCTTTACCAATGGCTTGAATACGGCCTTCTTTAAGTGCGATATCGGCCTTAACAATGCCCCAGTGATCAAGAATTAGCGCGTTGGTGATAACCGTGTCTGGTACCATGGCGCAGCTGGCTTGGCTTTGTCCCATGCCATCACGAATTACTTTACCGCCACCAAATTTTACTTCGCTGCCGTATTGAGCGTAATCTTTTTCAACTTGAATGATCAGTTCGGTATCGCCTAGGCGTACTTTGTCACCTACAGTGGGGCCAAACATTTCGGCGTAGGCGCGTTTATCCATCTTGCTCATGCTTGTTCCTTATCACTTAGTGGGCCCATTACTTCGCCTCTAAATCCGTAGACCTCGCGTTTACCGCTTAGCGCAACCAATTCTACTTTGCGGCTTTGGCCAGGTTCAAAACGTACCGCGGTGCCAGCTGCAATGTTTAAGCGAAAACCCAGTGCGGCTTTGCGATCAAAATGTAAGGCCGGATTCGTTTCGGCAAAATGGTAGTGGGAGCCTACTTGTACTGGGCGGTCACCACTATTGGCTACATCAACGGTGATAGTGGCTAAACCAGGGTTTAGTTCTATCCAACCGTCTTCAACAATCAATTCTCCAGGTATCATTGGTGGTTCCTCTGTGGTGGCCTAAGGGATTGGGTTATGCACGGTGACCAGTTTGGTACCGTCTGGAAAGGTGGCTTCTACTTGAACTTCATGCACCATTTCAGCAATACCATCCATCACCTCATCGCGACTCAATAGGGTGCGCCCCCAACTCATTAGCTCGGCAACGCTGCGGCCTTCACGTGCGCCTTCAACAATACTGGCAGAGAGGTAAGCAACCGTTTCTGGGTAGTTGAGTTTTAGCCCTTTGTCTTTGCGTCGCTCGGCGACCAAAAACGCGGTAAACAGCAATAACTTGTCTTTCTCTCTTGGGGTTAATTCCATGTTTGCCTCGTAATGTTAAAATTAGGTATTCCAAATGCGTGGGCGAACAGCTGCATGCCCTAATGTACGTGGGCGAATCACTGCCCAAGCCGCTTCAAACTCTTCTCGTACTGTCTCTGCGTTGTCGCCGAGGTAGCGCAATATCACTAAACCGCGCACTAAGGTGATGCCTATATCTGGGCAAGCCAGTTGTTCGCGTAGTTCTTCTAGTAGCTGCTTTTGCGCTTGTTCATCTAGCTTATCTACCGTAGCCAACATGCAGGCATAAACATGCTTGCCTGCGAGTGCCGCTGGGTTAGCTGCCGTTTGAGCGTTGTCGATACGGGTGTTTTCAATTAGTAGTGGACGTTGTTCGCGATAGACTTTAATTGACTGCATTAGCTCGCCATGGTCAAAGTCTTCGTCACTGGCTTTACGCCCCAAGCAGGTGATTTCCCAGGCGATAAGCTGAGCATCGCCTTGCAACATGAAATGACTGTCGAGGCGCCCCTGAGCGCCATTAAATATAATGGTTTCTGGTGGAAGCCATTCAAGGCTGCTGCTGTCTTGCAGATGAAAGCGTTGCTGCTGACACTGTTCTTGGCGGGCTAAGTTAGAGCGGTATAACTTGCCTGAGGCTGGCGTGGTAAGTACCACTTTGCTGCCTTCGAGGCATTCCACATTCATCAGCAATGTATCACCGGCCACTAATCCACCGGGTGGGTGCAATAAATAAACGTGGCAACAGTCGGGTGCACCAAGTTCTGGATGAAAGGGGCGTTGCACCCTTAAAGGGCCAATGCTCTTATTTAGGGTTAAGCGCGTTTTGTTGGCAATGGGGGCAAAACCAAGCTCAAGCTTTGCTAACCAACCTTGTTTGATTGGCGCTGCTGCTTTGCTGCGCTGGGTTTGAATAAGCTGGCTCACATTGCTCCTTTAGTTAACTGCTTGTTTTCGGCTGTGTTTCATTAGCTATATACAGCAAGAACTAAACCAGTTTTTTGGCCTTACTAGGGGCGCGGTTTTGTTACATATTGGTGCTTTTATTTGGTTCATTGGTGGATCAATTTGGTGCGGGCGATTCAAGTTAGTGCATCAGTTTGGGGATTATTATCTATTCGATCATTTTGGTGCGTTTTTCTGAGGCTAACGCTCGTAAAGTGTGCAGTTAAATTCTATTGAGTTAAATGTTTATACATTAACTTGTTGTTATTATTGTGTTTTTTGTGTTTGGCACAGTCAATGCTGTAGTCCCCTCAGCACTGCATGAGGTACCGCATGCTCTAAAGGACTATAAAAAAATAGGAAATATAGCAATGACACAACATAGCAAATGGAAGAAGTTAGCAACGGTAGCAAGTGGTGTAGCCCTTGCGTTCTCTCTTAACGCAGCGCAAGCCGCTGAAACCATCAAAGTAGGTGTTTTACACTCTTTGTCTGGCACCATGGCGATTAGTGAAACCACACTGAAAGACACTGTGCTTATGATGATTGAAGAGCAAAACAAAAAGGGTGGTTTGTTAGGTAAGAAGTTAGAGCCTGTAGTGGTTGACCCTGCGTCAAATTGGCCTTTGTTCGCTGAGAAAGCTCGTGAGCTTTTAGACAAAGAACAAGTAGACGTAATTTTTGGTTGCTGGACCTCGGTATCTCGTAAGTCAGTATTACCAGTAATTGAAGAGTTGAACGGTATGCTGTTCTACCCGGTTCAATATGAAGGTGAAGAAAGTTCTAAAAACGTATTCTACACCGGTGCTGCGCCAAACCAACAAGCGATTCCTGCGGTAGATTACTTGATGGCTGAAGAAGGTGTTGAACGTTGGGTATTAGCGGGAACCGATTACGTTTACCCACGTACTACTAACAAGATTTTAGAAGCTTACCTTAAGTCTAAAGGTGTGGCTGAAGCTGACATCATGATCAACTACACACCGTTTGGTCATTCTGATTGGCAAACCATTGTTTCTGATGTGAAGAAATTTGGTGGTGCTGGCAAGAAAACAGCGGTTGTTTCAACCATTAACGGTGACGCAAACGTACCATTCTATAAAGAGTTAGCTAACCAAGGCATCTCGGCTGAAGACATTCCTGTAGTAGCCTTCTCAGTAGGTGAAGAAGAGCTATCTGGTTTTGATACTGCCCCTCTTGTAGGCCACTTAGCGGCTTGGAACTACTTCCAAAGCGCTGACAGCGAAGCGAACGAATCATTTATTGCAGCTTGGAAAGCTTACACCGGTGACGACAAGCGTGTAACCAACGACCCAATGGAAGCCACTTACATTGGTTTCCAAATGTGGGCTGAAGCGGTTGAGAAAGCTGGTACTACAGATACCGACCCAGTACGTGAAGCAATGTACGGTATCACTGTGCCTAACCTAACTGGCGGTTACGCGGTAATGAACACTAACCACCACCTCACTAAACCAGTACTAATTGGTGAAATCCAAGCCGACGGTCAATTCGACACAGTATGGCAAACTGCTGGTGGCGTAATTGGTGATGCATGGACTGACCATCTTGAAGAGTCTGGCTTGATTGTAGCTGACTGGACTGCCCCGATTAAGTGCGGCAACTTCAACATTAAAACCGGCCAATGTTCTGGCCAGAACTACTAATTTAGTTCGCGTACACAGTTAAGTGCCGAAAGGCACTTTTTTAAAGGCGCGATCGAAGTGGTTCGGTGGCGCCTTTTTGTATTGAATCAATCAAGAGTAGGGATTGTTTTGAGCATATACATATCTCGTTTCTCTCGCTTTATCGCCAGTGTATTACTCGTATTATGGGTATTACCTGCGGCAGCTAGCGATTGGGAACAGGCAGTGCAGGCCTTAACTGCTAAAAAAAATAATCAAAAACAACAAGCAATCGAACAGCTTATTGCCACAGGTGATAAGCGTAATAGTCTTATTTTTAACAGCTTGCTAGAAGCAAATTTGTACTATCAAAAATCTGATAAGCAAGTGGTTGTGGCGATTAAAGAAGGCAGTCTTTATCGTTTAAGTTCGGTTATAGATGGCGCCGATTTAGGTGCGCTTAAAAAATCTAAAATTAAAAAGATTTCGGTTAACAATAAAATTCGTCGCCAATTACGTAATGGCTTGGCGCTGGTGGGTTTAAACGCCAACGATGCAAGTGAACGTATTGCTGCGGTCCGCTCGTTAATGAATACCGCAGATGCCTCGTATACACCAATTATTGAGCAACGTTTGGTGGCCGAGCAAGACAAAGACGTGATCGCCAAACTAAAAGAAATGCAGGCGATTATTAACTTGCAAGAGGGAGATGCAGCAGCAAGAGAAGCAGCAGCTGAACTGCTCGCTGGTAAGCTTGATCCCGCTTCACGAAACGTATTGGTAAAACAGCAATCAGCTGAACAAGACCCGCAAGTTCTAGCTGCCATTGATAAAGCTATCGCCACTAATCAACAACTACTGCAAATTAACACCGTTGCCGAGAATATGTACTTCGGTATTAGTTTGGGTGCCGTGCTGTTACTGGCCGCAGTAGGTTTGGCGATTACCTTTGGCGTGATGGGCGTGATTAATATGGCCCACGGCGAAATGATAATGCTGGGTGCGTACACCACTTATGTGGTTCAACAATTAATGCCTAACAATATTGAATGGTCTCTGCTGGTGGCAATTCCGGCGGCCTTTGTAGTATCGGGTTTAGTGGGCATTCTTATTGAGCGTGGTGTGATTCGCTTTTTGTATGGTCGCCCACTGGAAACCTTGCTGGCGACTTTTGGTTTAAGTTTGGTGCTGCAGCAAGCAGTACGCAGTATTTTTGGCCCCTTAAACCAAGCGGTAATTACTCCACAATGGATGAGTGGTTCGCTAGAAATAAACGGCGTGTTATCGCTGACCTATAACCGCTTATACATCATTATTTTCAGCTTTATGGTCGTTGCCACTCTATGGACTATTTTGCGTAAAACCTTCTTTGGTTTGCAAATGCGAGCTGTTACTCAAAACCGCCCAATGGCCAACTCAATGGGGATCCGCTCAAGTTGGGTAGACGCCATGACCTTTGGTTTAGGTTCGGGCATTGCGGGTATTGCAGGCGTAGCCTTAAGTCAGCTTACCAATGTAGGCCCTAACCTAGGCCAAAACTACATTATTGACTCGTTCATGGTGGTGGTATTTGGTGGTGTAGGCAACCTATTTGGTACGGTGATTGGTGCCCTTACTTTGGGTATTGCCAATAAGCTAATGGAACCTTTTGCTGGGGCAGTATTGGCCAAAATCTTGGTGTTAGTTTTCATCATTCTGTTTATTCAAAAACGTCCTCGAGGCTTGTTTGCCTTGAAAGGCCGTACGGTGGAGGACTAAACCATGCCTAAGTCATTATTAGTTCGATTTTTAGTAAAAGATAAAGTGGGCAACGCGATGTTGCTGGCTTTGTTATTGTCGGCGATTTTAGTGCCGATTATGAGCCTGGCGCTTAGCCCAGAAAACCCAATGCATTTAAGCTCTTACTGGGTAACCTTACTGGGTAAATACCTGTGTTATGCCTTATTAGCGATAGCGGTTGATTTAGTCTGGGGGTATTGCGGTATTTTGAGTTTGGGACACGGGGCATTTTTTGCCTTAGGTGGTTACGCCATGGGCATGTATTTGATGCGCCAAATTGGCGACCGTGGTGTGTATGCCAACCCAGAGTTACCCGACTTTATGGTGTTCCTAGATTGGTCTGAAATACCGTGGTATTGGATGGGGTTTGATATGTTCCCCTTTGCCATGCTGATGGTGTTTTTAGCACCAGGTATTTTGGCCTTTATCTTTGGTTACTTAGCCTTCCGTTCGCGTGTTACTGGGGTATATCTGTCGATTATTACTCAGGCGCTTACTTACGCGCTAATGCTGGCGTTTTTCCGTAACGACATGGGTTTTGGTGGCAACAACGGCTTAACTGATTTTAAAGATATTCTCGGCTTTAGCTTACAAGCCGATACCACACGCGCTGTGTTATTTGCCTTAAGCGCCCTAGCTTTGGCGGGTGCCTATGTCTTGTGTCGCTGGATTGTTAATTCAAAACTAGGGCGAGTGCTTATTGCGGTACGTGATAGCGAAAGCCGTACTCGTTTTATTGGCTATCGAGTAGAGCGCTTTAAGCTATTTGTATTTGTAGTCTCGGCCATGTTGGCCGGTGTTGCAGGCGCTTTATATGTGCCGCAAGTGGGCATTATTAACCCCGGCGAATTTGCACCGCTTAACTCAATCGAAAGCATTGTATGGGTAGCGGTAGGTGGTCGTGGAACCTTATTTGGTGCGGTATTTGGCGCCTTGCTAGTTAACTTTGGTAAGTCTTGGTTTACTGGGGCATTCCCAGAGCTTTGGCTGTTCTTCTTAGGCGCCTTATTCGTGATTACCACGCTGTGGTTACCTAAAGGTGTGGTGGGTTTATATGGCAGTATTAAAGCTAAGCTGCAAGAACGTGCAGCCACTAAAAAGAACGCGGAACTTGCTCAGCAAAAAGCCAATGAAGAAGCGGCAACCGCAGCTAAAACGGATTCAACTGACTCGGCAGAAGGAGCAGTAAATGCGTAGTGTTCATATTCCTCAAGACACCATTTTGTATGTAGATGGTGTAACCAAAAGCTTTGATGGATTTAAAGCCTTAAACAGCTTGTCATTGATTCTAGAACCGGGACAAATGCGTGCCATTATTGGCCCTAATGGCGCCGGTAAAACCACCATGATGGATGTCATTACTGGAAAACTGCGCCCCGATGAAGGCACGGTATTTTTTAATAACGACATCGACCTTACACAGCACGATGAAGCCGAAATTGCCAACATTGGCATCGGTCGTAAGTTTCAAAAACCCTCGGTGATTGAAAATCTCAGCGTATTTGAAAACTTAGAACTAGCCCTTGCGGGTCGCCGTGGTGTATTTGAATCACTGATCCACAAGTTATCGTCTAACGATAATCAACAAATCAACGACACCTTAGCGCTGATTCGTTTAGCCGATAAACAAGACTGGCTAGCGGGCTCGTTGTCTCATGGGCAAAAACAGTGGTTAGAAATTGGCATGTTAATTATGCAAGAGCCGCAGTTATTGCTTATTGACGAGCCAGCTGCAGGTATGACCGACGAAGAAACCGCCCTTACTGCTGAACTGTTTAAGGAGTTGGCTAAAAAGCACTCTTTAGTTGTGGTAGAGCATGATATGGATTTTGTTAAAGCCCTCGATTGCCCGGTAACGGTATTGCATGAAGGCTCGGTATTAGCCCAAGGCACCCTTGAGCAAGTACAGCAAAATCAGCAAGTCATCGAAGTTTACTTAGGGCGTTAGGAGAAGAATTAATGTTAGAACTTTCTCAGGTTGATAACCAAGTGATTTGTGGTTTGAGCCAGCTTTGCAGTGAGGTAAGCCAATGCTAGAGCTTTCTCAAGTTGATAGCCATTACGGGGCAAGCCAAGCGCTTTACAATGTAGGCCTAAGTGCCGAGCCCGGTAAAATTAGCTGTGTACTAGGGCGTAACGGTGTGGGTAAAACCACCTTGCTTAAAGCCTTAGCTGGCCAGCAAAGTATTAGCGCCGGCAGCATCATGTTTAATGGCAAAGACATAAGCAAAATGTCGGCGGCGCAACGTGCCAAACAAGGCATAGCAATAGTGCCGCAAGGGCGTGAGATTTTTGGCCAACTTACGGTATTAGAAAACCTTAAAACGGGTTTTTCGGTATTGCCAAAATCCGAGCGTTTTATTCCCGATGAAATCTTCCGTTTGTTTCCAGTGTTAAAGCAAATGCTAGCGCGCCGAGGCGGTGATTTGTCAGGTGGCCAACAACAACAGTTAGCCATTGCGCGAGCTTTAATCATGCGCCCTAAGTTGCTGATGTTGGATGAACCGACCGAAGGTATTCAACCCTCAATTATTAAAGACATTCAAAAGGTATTAGCACTACTGCGCGATCGCGGCGAAATGGCGATTGTATTGGTAGAGCAGTACTTTGATTTTGCGGTAGCTTTAGCCGACCACTACACCGTGTTAGATCGCGGCAACGTAGTGTTGCAAGGCAGCAAGGATGAAATAGATGAAGCCGACGTAAAACGTTGGATGAGCGTTTAAAAAGTTAACTCGCGTTAATGTTATAGCCGCTCGCTTGAGCGGCTTTTTTTTGTTTTGTCCAATAGCTTTATTGAAACATTTTTGGCTGCATCACAATCTGGTACCGCGTTTAAACACTTTATTGTCAATAGGTTAGAGTTGAGATACTCTACGCGACCTCAAGGAAGGTATTAATTAAGTATAAAAGGAAAGAAAGGTGTTCAATAAGTGCTGGTTCGTGCTTTTAGTTTTACTATCACATTCGGCTAATGCAACTCTTATTTTAGGTAACGGTTACGGCGCTAATGGTAACTTTGTAAACAACGGTTCAATAACAACTGAATATAGAAACGGTGTTGCGGTACGTGAATGGTTAGATTTAACAAAAACGAATGGTATTGCTTATGATGTATTAGTCGAAGACCTCGCTGATGGTCAGCTAGGGAATCACGAGCAATTATCATTTCCTGATGGGTTCATTATTAATGTGGGAGCATTTTTAGACTTAAGAGACTTATCATCTAGTGAGCTTTCGGGTTGGAAAACTGTTTCATTAGTGAATATTTCGGACATGTTTACAGAATTTTTTGGGGTTCCGATATCGGGTCATACAACCTACTCGTTTAACGAAAATGTAGAAATAGTAGAAGAATTTATACTTCTATTCGGTGATACGCATCATGAAGGAACTTTTGATCGCTATGGTTTTTACCCCGACGAAGATAGGAATACCTTCCTAGATAACATCGGTTTTTCATTTGGTCTGATAGACACTTATAGAGATTTTGGTTCTAACGAGCTTTCGTCGACACATGTATTCGATGGACAGTATGTTACATCTCTCAGCGATGGATTTGATGACCTGATAGATGTCTGGGAGACCAATGGTCGGACTACTTCTTTCGGCAGGCATGATCAAGGTACTTGGTTGGTTCGTGATATTGTAAGTGTCCCTGAACCGGCAAGTGTAGCTTTATTTATCGTCATGTTATGTGGATTTGCTTATCAACATAGGTCCAAATTTTAAACTTTAATAATGCTACAGCCGCTCACTAGAGCGGCTTTTTTATTGTTTATCACCAAGATAACTAAAGCTGATTTGTTACATTTTCATAGTGTTATTAGTTGATGGATTGTTAGGTAATTTTATGTTTTTTAAGGAATTTATGAGTTAATTTTGCGAATGCTTTAGGGCTTTAATTGTTAAAGTAGGCGCGCTCCTCATTACTCATTAATGAATTGAAAGATAATCAAAGAGTTTCAACATGGATATTGTTAAAAAGAATTTTCTACCTGCGCTTTTCCAGGCTTTTCTACTTTGTATTGTGCGTGTTTTTACTATTCCTTTTCAGATTTGGATTGGCGCACTAAAACGCTTGTCTGAGCTTCGTTCTAACGAATCGAGCAATGAAGCTGATGACACCGAATTTCCTGTGCTTAACTGGTTTAAAAACGGTTGGGATGGCGTAATCTTCTTAAGTTGGTTATTAACGATTATCGCCTTCTTGTTCACCTTCATTGGTGGCATGTTTAGCGATGGCTACTACCGTGAAGCGCAAATTGGTGCAGCTTTTTCTACCTTGTTTGCCGGTTATTTTGCTCCTATTGGCCTGTCGCTATTTAAAGAAGGTTTAACCTTGGTGTTATCTATGGCGCTTAACCTTGAAAAATTGGTCAAGAAAAACTCAGCAGAAAGCGAACAAGACTAGTAGTATTAGAGTCTTATAGCGTGCGGTGAGGAAGTACGTATAGCTAAACTAAGGCGCTAAGCTGGATAAGAAAAGCCCGTTTAAACACTGAGTTTAAGCGGGCTTTTTTGTGTTGCTAGGCTGAGTCTTAAGAGCGCTGTTTAAGCAAGGCTTTTATCTCTTTTAATTCTTGCTGTAACTCGCGTAACGAAGGCTCGTTGGTGCCCTCTGCCACACTGTTTTCTTCTCTCACTTTAGCGTGTTCTTGCTCCATTACATTCACCACAATGCCAATTACCATGTTGAGAAAGGCAAAAGCGGAGAGGAAGATAAAGCTTAAGAAGTAACTCCAGCTTAAGGGGTACACCGCCATGGTCTCGTACATTACGTCGGTCCAATCTTCAAAGGTCATTACCCTAAACAGCGTAAGCATTGAGATGGCGATATCGCCCCAAAGATTAGGGTTTATTTGCTCAAACAAGGTGCTACCAATGGCGGCATAAATATAGAAGATGATAAACATTAGTAGCATTACATAACCTAGTTGCGGTAATGCTTTAACCAAAGACGTAAGCAGAATGCGCAACTCGGGAATAATCGACACCATGCGCAGCACTCTGAATACACGAATGAGGCGGCCAATAACCGCCAGTTCGGAGTTTTCTATCGGGACGAGGCTCACCAATACAATCAGCGTATCAAACACATTCCAGAAGTTATTAAAGAAGCGCTTTTTGTGGGGCTCGGCGATAAAGCGAATAGTAAGCTCAATCAGGAAAAACAAGGTGATGAGGTAGTCGAGAATCACCGTTGCGGTAACTACTTGAGGTGGCAGTGGGTAGGTTTTGGCACCAATCAGTAGAGCAGATACCAAGATCACCGAGATAACAAATAGCTCAAACAGCTTGTTACGTTTTAGCCGTTCAAATTGAGTTTGTAATTGATTGCTAGGCTGAGACAAAGGAAAGCAACTCTGTAGTTAAATAAGACTTATTTAGAGTTTGCCTGAAGTATGCCAGCGAACTCAAGCCTTAGATGATGCCTATGGGGATTACTGGTTTAGGGGGGAGCGAAGTAAAAAGTAAGCCAGCAGCCCGAAAAGGCTGCTGGCTTAAGTGACTTAGTGAGTATCGGCCTCGGCGGCTAACTCATCTTCAGTATCGTTTTTTTGCGCTAAAGCCGCTTGTGCTTTGGTCGCGTCTAAGCTTAATTCGCTGCTGCGATTAGCTAAACGCTCTGGTGCTGATTCTGCTTTCATCTCTAGGTTTGAGCTGTTGTACTCATCCACAACTTTACGCTGCTCATCATTCATGGCGGCTGTACCTGCTCGGCCAGTAATGCTGTGCATTAGTTCGTGATGTAACTCGTCGGCTAAGTTCTCGTCGCCATGCATGGTCATAATGTGGCGTGGGAACATTAGATTGGTGTTACCAATACCGGCAAAGGTAGAGCTGATGACACGAGTAACAAACAAACGTGGCTGAATAGTAGAGGTGAATACGCTGGTTTCTAGGCTGGTGCTGTCGTTATAGCCTTTACCAAAGGTACGGGTATCTTCTTTAACCGTGCCCTTACACTTGAAGTAAACCAAGCTTGATTCAAACTGAATCTCACTCCAGAAGGGGTGACTTAGGTTGCTTAGTAAGCGGCCAAAAATACCACATACGGCAGCGGCTGCTAATACTCCTAATACTGAGAAAAAGCTCTCAATACTGATAAGAGCAAACTCTTTACCTTGTTCATTGCTTAAGGCATCGAAATCAATGCCATCAAAGTAATCGGTAAAGGTTGTTACAGGCGTTAGGCTGTAAAACACTAACAAGGTGGCTAGCAGCAATAATGCTTGAGCGATACTGGTGGTAATAATGCGCAGCTTTTTAGCGACGGGCTCATCATTTTTATCCAGTGTTTTAGGCTGGGTTTCCTGAATCACTTCTCCGTCAAATTCACCATTGTTTGGGTTTTGACGAGCACTTAAAGGCTTATATACACGGTTGGGCACTTTCATGTAGCGGCGACGTTCCATCACTTGGTGAGTGAACTCGTTGAAAATGTCCATTGGTCGCGCACCTACTTCACTGGTGCGAGGCAGTTTGTCGGTAATTTCGGTGCTTGGATTGGCTTCTCTGGCACGCAACGCGGTCAGGCCAAGAACCAGCGCGCAGCTGATGATGGAGAAGACAAAGATCAAACCTAACCAGGTTGAGTTGCTATAGCTGTTATAGGCAAGGTTAACCATGTTGGCGACTTCTGTTTCGGCATTGCTCAATAGGTCAGGCGCTATTTCTACCCCACGTAAGCTGTCGATAATTGCGGCTTTCATGGTTTCTTGGTATTCAAATACCTTGTTAAGCAGGCTGTTTACAATGACCGGGACTAAGCTACAGATCACCACCATTTTTACAAAACCCAATGCGCTGACGGTTTCAATGCCTCGGCCAAGTTGGCGGTTAAGCGGCCTACCAGCTCTAAACCACACTAAAGCGATGTAGCACAATAAAGTGAAGGCAAAAAACGGCATCAACAGGGTTGCATTGCCGCCAGCTAAACCTACCGAAGTCACAAAGCTTAAGATGGCGAAAATAAACAAGGCCACCAAGGTTTGCGTTAATGCGCCGGTAATTCGCTGTGCTAGGTTTTGAATTGGGTAAGGCACAAAAGTAATTTTAGGGAACAAGGTGTGCAGTAAGCGCGCCACTAAGCCAACCGGCTCTTTAAAGGTGTAGTTTTTGCTGCCAACCAACATAGATTCTATTTGTTGCTGGTCGTAGGCCACATCTCTCTTTTCTCGGCTGGCACTATCTTGCTCAGACTTAGCATGGTTAAACGACAGCGAAGTAGGCGCTGAGCGTCCAACGTAAAAGCGCATAACCTGCATTAAGCCGCGGCCTAGGGTCCATAAGCCATTAGCCATTAATAAAAAGCCAATCAGTGCGTAAGTCCAGCCAGTAATAGGGTGGGTTTGCACTGCACTCGCTACGTTTAGTAGTGCGAGTAAACCAAGAAGTGCGGTTATGCCACCGCGAATGGCACGCAAGGTACCTTCAAAGCGAAAGGGATTGCGGATCCCTAAATTGAGAGAACCATGTTCAAAAGACATGTTGTTTCCTTAAACGATATCTTGGATTAAATAAGAGTTTGGTAGCCGTCGGCATCGGTGGTTGCATCTGAACTAGGCTTGCCAGAAATCGGAGCTGCAGGTGCTGCTTGCTTAGTATTTTCAAAAGCTTTGATAAGTTCTTGTTTTAGCGAGCCAGCAAAGGCTAAGCGCATCTTGTTGCGCAGCCGACCAAGCGGAATACCAATGAATAATTTGCTGAGCACAAAACCCGCAATAGCCCCCATGAATGCCCAGCCATAGCTAACATTGTTGTAGCGCGCGGCATCAGAAAAGTTAGCAATTAATTGCGGCGTATCAATCAATACATAAGGCATTGTTGTAAAGAAGGACATTATCCCGTGGTGGCTAACGCCAGCCCCCGTCCAAAAGGCGTTCCAAGCAAACAGAAGTGCCAAAAAGCCAGTGATTAACGGGCTCCACTTCTCTAGCTTTGCGGCAAAGCCTTGTAGTGGAATGATGCGCTTGGCAGCGTTTAATAGATTAGCTTGAGAGGTATAACCCAAGAAGTCATTGGAATGCAGGTAGTAGCCAAAACGAAACGTTTTTTTAGTTTTTTTGTCTTCGCCCCATAGGGTTGAAATATGCTGAGTGGTTGGCGGAATATCAGGCTTAAAATCAACGCCCATTGTTTCCACTTTGCCATTGTTATCTTCTAGATATATGTTGATACCATCACTAAAGTGTTTAGAACCACCATAGGTTTTTGTTATTGAAATAATATCGAAGTCATAGTCATTTTTGCCCACTCTAATGGTGGTTGGGTGAGATATTTCCATACTGTTCTCGCTACTGCAATTGGTCTATTTAATACAAAATGAATGGGCTATAAGTTGCCCATTTGTGCAGATTTTGCGGGAAGATTATTACACTAACAATGCGGTAGTTCGTAACTTAACGATTCTATTTGAATTATTTATAGATGATTGATTTAATTTATTTTTACTTGTCTTTCTTGTTTGTTGTTTGCCCGTTTATTTAGGCGTGAATAAGTGAAGTTGCCCTGCTTAGTCTGCCGCATTTATATACTCACGGAGTCGTTCGGCGGAGTGAGCTGCATTATCTTGGCAAACAAATAAGCCAATTTGCTCATAGCCCCCCATCATTTGAGTTTTAGGCAAAAATTCCACATATAAGCCACAGCCTGGCCCATTGTTAATGATCATGTTGTAAGCAGGCAATATGTTCATTTGCTCCATTAAAGCCAAAATCGCTTGAATGGCTTGCTGTAACCCCAACACCACCTGCTGCTGTTCATCTTGATTTAACTGATGTAAATAGCGTTTGTCGGCGTCTTTCAAAATGAGCAACATATCCAACGGGCGTTTCATAAAATAAGGCACCAGTAATTGCCACTCGCCGTAATCTTTGATCAGCAATTCTGGCGGGTTTTCTTCAATCATGTATTGGCTAAAGGATTTGTTATGGCGTTTTCTAAAACGCAAATTGTTGAAAAAGTGCTGCGGTAAAATATTACTGTAAGCGATCTGCTGATGCCCATGCACCAAAGACGCGCCAGCGCTCGCCCCATAGTTTTTAATGATCGACACATAGCCGCTCACCACTTCTTGGTTAAGCTGAGTTTCTGAACGCGCCATAAAGTCGGTAGGTTGGCAAAGCAAATTTTTCTCTAATACTGCCAAGCGTTCAAAACTGATAAGGGCGTCGGCATAAGGCAAGTTTTGCCAATCTTTATCGTGTAAAGATGAGGTCCATTGCAGCAAGTGAAAGCCGTAAGACGCGCGACCTTGGTGCTCTGGATCTTGATGCAGAAAGTAGTCGGCTTCTTCCTGAGGAATATCTTGAATAGGGTGGAAGATGGGGTAGAGGTTTTTATTGATGAAAGTAAAACCTTCGCTGTGTTCGGCAATATCTAATATATCGGCGCTTTTCCCCTCACAAATTGGGCACTGTGTATCGTTTTGATGGTGGCTAGGTTTAGCGGTGGTGTGCACCCGTTTTGCCCGGGCCGAATTGTAGATTACTAAGTTGCCATTGCGTGGATCAATTTGGCAAATACCATCTGGGGCAAACTGTTTGAGCTGCGGGTCGTCACTTATGTTTTGCAGTAGCTGGTGAAATTGCAGCTGGCTAACGTCCTTGCTTAGTGCCAAAGATTGCGCTAATTCTAGGGGTAACTGTTGCTTCATCTCTTCGCCTTAACAGGGTGAATAATTATCACTTTTGTGCAGTTTGAGTATAGGCAAGCTGAGTGAATTTGTTGCCACGGCTTTAAACAGAATGTTTTTTTAGGCGTTTAAAGCAGCTATCGGGATAGCGATTTAAACAATAAAGATTGATTAATTAATTTACTTTCATTGGTTTAGCTTTGCTTTTAAATCTTTGTTTAGTGGTGCTTATTGGCCGCTTTATCCTAGTGAAAGAAAATGGTCACAATATTTCAGTGTACATGTGTACGCTGAAATATTATGGTGATAAAAAGTCGATAATAGTTTGGGTAATTAAATGCTGGCTACTAGCTATAGCGCTAGAGAAGAACAACTCAATGTGATCTCTCATGTATTGGCCTTACTGATAGCGATTGTGGGTTTAGTGATGTTAGTTGCTAAAGCGGATGGCGCTCTGGAATTAACCGCGGTGAGTATTTATGGTGGCTCACTGATACTGTTATTTCTGGCCTCATCTTTGTATCACGCTGTGGTTCAACACTCTTGGAAAGCCGGCTTAAAACTGTTTGACCATTCGGCTATTTACTTACTGATAGCGGGTACCTATACGCCAATTTTACTGGTGTCGTTTGACGGTTTGTTGTCGCTTATTTCGATGATAGTGATATGGACCTTAGCGGCTTTTGGCGTGGGCTTTAAGTTACTCACTGGCACTCGCTTCCCTAAAGTCTCGCTTACCACTTACTTATCCATGGGGTGGTTATCGTTAGCCTTGGCGTATCCTATGTATCAACATATAGCAGCGGAAGGGTTGTGGCTGTTAGCGGCCGGAGGCTTGCTGTTTAGCGTGGGGGCGATGTTTTATGTCGCTAAGCATAAACCCTATACTCACGCCATTTGGCATCTGTTTGTTGTGGCGGGGTGCGCATGCCACTTTGCCACGGTGTATGGCTATGTTATTTAAGTTCAGCCCAAGGCTTATTAGTAATAAGCCTTACCTACTTTTTGTCGGTACAGTATGTTTTGTTGGCCTTCACCATCTATGTACAATAGCTCGTTTTCGTTTATTGAAATGATCTGATCACACCAAATACTGCCAATAGGCATAATTTGCGGAATAGTTGATTTAGTAATGGTGGTGCAAAGCGTTTTATCAGTGGTGTCGCTTATCTCATAGGTGCCATCAATTCTAAAGTCAGCATAGGTATCTGGAATCACTCCCCAACTTAGCGTTGTACCGTCGGCATTAAATTGATCGAAGCCCCATACCGACTGACCATGGTCATCAGAGTTCCCCCAAAGGCCTACCAGCGAAGGAGGGGTTGATGTTGCTTTGGTTACCGCCGCTTGCTCTACATTTGAGCATGCAATAATGCTTAAGCTCATAATTGAAATAGCTAATGTACTGAGATTCATAGAAAAATTACGTTTATTGTTATGGGAAATTAAAGTGACTTAATTATCACTTAAGCTGGGGGAGGTCAACGTTAAACCTCTCACAACAGCCAATAACTGTTTGCTAACGCACCTTTTTACCAGGTAATACTTTTGTTGGCTAAGGCAACCAGACTAGCTCGGGTAGAGCGCCTAAATCTAACTTGTCGCCTCGTTTGGCTGCCACTAAAGCCTGCGGCTGACAGGTAGGCGATTCCCGTATTGCATCAATAAGTCCTTGCTGAGCGCTGGTCTCGCCGTGCACTAATATTAATGGTGGAGAATCTACAAACTGTTGGTACCAACTCATTAACTCGGCTTGGTCGGCATGGGCCGATAAACCGCCCACGGTATGCAGTTTTGCGGCAACTTTTACAGGCTTACCGCGGATGGTGAGGTGGTCGGCGCCATCAACTAACATACGCCCCGGTGTACTGATTGCCTGGTAGCCACAAATAATCACATCGCATTCGCTACGCCACAAATTGTGTTCTAAATGACAGCGGATCCGACCGCCGTTACACATGCCACTACCTGCAATAATGATTAAGCCTTTACTTACCTCGTTTAGCTCCATTGATTGCTCAGTACTTTGAATGAATTCTACATTGGATAACAGTGGATGTTCGCCAGGGTGCTGACGAGTAAAGCGTTTGAAGTCATCATCCATCACCGGATAATTGTTGATATACACTTTGGTTGCTTCAATCGCCATGGGGCTGTCTAAGCAAATCTTCCAGCGTGATAAGTCCCATTGTTTGGCATAAAGGTGGAATAAATACAGTAGTTCTTGGGCGCGCCCTACCGAGAAGGCGGGCAATAGTATATTGCCTTGGCTGCCACTAATAGCGGCGGAAAATATCTGCTCCAATTCACTAATGGTATCGTCCCACGAGCGGTGGAAGCGATTGCCGTAAGTGCTTTCCATTAGCACCAAGTCGGCTTGCTCAATGGCTACTGGGTCATTCAAAATAGGCATGCCTTCTCGGCCTAAGTCACCGCTAAATACCAGTTTTTTGCGAGTGCCTATTTCACTCAGCCATAACTCGACAATCGCCGACCCTAGAATATGCCCAGCATCAGAAAGTTGCAGACTGAGTTGCGGAAACAGCGCTACCTTTTGGCCATAATTTAGCGGCACAAATTGTTTTACGGTTTGTGCAACATCTTGGTCATCAAACAAGGCTTCAAGTTCGGGTAGGTTATTGCGAATACGCTTTTTGTTAAGCCTTTGAGTATCTCGGGCTTGCAGCATTGCAGTATCTTTAAGCATGATTTCGCAAAGTTCTGCCGAGGCTTTATGGGTGTATATAGGGCCGGTGAAACCCGCTTTGACTAATTGGGGAATGCGCCCTGAGTGATCGATATGGGCATGGCTAAGAATGACCGCGTCGATGCTACTGGGATCAAAGGGGAAGTCTTGATAATTGCGCATAGCATCGGCTTTGCTGCCTTGAATAAGCCCACAATCTAATAATATTTGGTGTTGATCTAGCGTGAGTAAGTGACAAGAGCCGGTGACTTCTTCGGTGGCACCTAAAAACTGCAGAGTCATGGTCATGTTGGTTCCTCTTTTCAGTTCTTTGGCGTCTTATTTAGACGTCTTCACTGTAAGGATAGACCAGCGTTTGTGGGTATTTTGTGCGCCATAGCAAATCGTTACAGTTCGTTGGGTAAAAGAGCGCTGAGATAAGAGGTATTGGCTGGATTGGAAAAAGCTTGTACTAGCGGGATGTTAAGTGAAGATAACGCTTATAAGTGGTATAAATATCAATAGTGTATTAGTTAATGGAATAACAATGAGTAGAATTGAACCGAGCTTATCTGAGATAGATGACGCAGATACCAATGGAAACTCTTTAGCGGCTAAGTCTCAACATTTAAGCTCAACAAAATTAGCGTCTGTTGGGCGTAGATATGTCGGGCAGGTAATTGATGGCTTGATCAGTGTTTTGCTGTATTTAGTTTGTTTAAAGTTAGGCCACTATATGGTTAACGATACCGAGAGTGCTAGCTGGATAGCGCTATTCGCTGCTGCGAGCTATTTTTTGTTATCTGATGGTTTGCCTAAAGGCCAAAGTATTGCCAAAAGGTTTTTAAGGATCACTGTCATTGATAAGGACAGCGGCGCATATTGTAGCTACTTTCAGTCTTTTGGTCGGAATATTTTGAGTCCATTTATTGGCTGGATTGACGCGATTTTTATTTTGTTTCAAGGAAAACGCCGTTTAGGCGATCGTATGGCCAATACCATTGTGATAAAGAATCAAGATTAAGCGATGCTGAAACAAAAAAGGCTGCCAATGGCAGCCTTTTATCATCTAGAACTAGGTTTACGCTTTTAGTGTGGAAAGCTGACTATCAATTAACTTAGCCACTTGCGACAATTCAGTACTGATGGTTTCTATGTCATGCGCTAATGAGTTCTGCACGCCAGCCGCTTCGCCAATGCCGGTTATATTGCGATTAATTTCTTCGCTCACTTGGCTTTGTTGTTCGGCTGCTGTTGCTACTTGAACGGCATTATCGTTAATCGCAGTAATACTTGCGACTACAGTGTGTAGCTGCTCGTAGCTGGCTTCAGTATCTACAGCGGTGGTGTTCACTTGCTCACGGCTAGTGGCAATTAAATCAACCGTTGCGTTCACGTCGCTTTGTAGCGCTTGAATGAGCTGATTAATCTCTTCAGTTGAGCTTTGTGTTCTACCTGCTAGGTTTCTCACTTCATCAGCAACAACCGCAAAACCACGCCCTTGTTCACCAGCTCGTGCTGCTTCAATCGCTGCATTCAGTGCTAATAAGTTGGTTTGCTCGGCAATGCCGCGAATGGTTTCTAGAATGCTATTAATATCTTGGCTGCGCCCAGCCACTTTAGTGATACGTTCGCTAATGCCTTCCATGCTGGTGGATACACCGCGAATTTGCTCAACCGAATTTTGAAACTCTTGCTGAGTTTTACTGAGCTGTTGTTCAGCTTGTTGGGCGTTATTGGCAGTGCCTTGAGCAAGGCCGGCAACGTCGCTAGCCGTAGAAGACATTTCGTTTACGGCAGCGGCTACGTTGTCGGTATCGTTGCGTTGTAAACGGCTAGCTTCTCCGGCAGATTCTGCATTTTTAGCGAGAGTTTTTGAGCCTTCAGTGAGTTGGCCAGATTGCTGTTGCAGTTGGGTAATCATCAGGCGTAGCTTTTCAGTGAAAGCATTAAACTGCGTAGACATTTCAAGCAGTTCTTGGTGGCTTTGAATATCTAACTTTAAGGTTAAATCGCCATCTTTGCCGGCAAGGTAGCCAATGCGACGCGTTATGGCGTTGAGTGGCTCCAAAAAGCCCTGCACGATACGAGATACAATAAATAGCGCGATGATTCCCACAACCGCAGAAATCATGATCATTTTGCCTTTTGCGTCAGCTGCCGTTTGGGCAAATAGTGTCTGCAATTCTGCAGCACTTAGCTGGCTAGCGGCTGCCGCTTGTTCGGCACTGAGCGAGGCTCCGCCAAACATCAACATGCTGGTTAACACAACAATAAATAATACAGTGATACTGATAAGTAGTTTAAATTTAAACGACAGATTCGCCATTCTGATCCTCCGTGAATGCGTCTGCGGATACAATCGCATACTTTTGAATTTTGCGCTCTATTTTCCTTGGATATTGTTGATGAACAAGCAAAAAAGTTCAGTTTTAGATGCCGCGCAGTGAGCGATATCTAAAACTGTTGGCATAGTAAGGTAAAACCGCGGCCTAGCGGGTTAAGCTGCTGGCCGCAACCTTGATTAAGGATGGCTTGGTAAATCGATTTGATAGAGGGCAAATCCGCTATCATCTAAGCCGACTTTCTGCATTGGATAAATAGCGTTATCCGCGATAAATTTGGCGGCTTTGTCGCTGGGCGACGTTTCGAAAAAGATGTTTATTTTGGCTTTGCTTTTGGACTGCAAGGGCGCAAATGTCCAGTTGTTATCCGCAGTAGGGTTTATTTCCCCTTGGCTTTTGCTCACACGACTAATGTAATTGGCCAATACGGTGCGGTTTTCATCGGGGGCTTGAATCACTACTTTATCTTCGCCGGTGCCTGCAAAGCCTCCGCTATAGGCGCGGTAGTTGTTAGTGGCAATTAAAAACTGCTGTGAAGGGTCTATCGCTTTGCCTTGATAAGTGAGTTGTTTAATCCGCTCAGACTGAGGATTAGCCGGTTTGCAATAGGCGTCAAAGCGCGCTGGCTGGCTCACATCAATTTGGTAATTGACTCCATCAATCACATCAAAGTTATAGGTTCTAAACTGGTCCCAGTTAATTAAGGCTTGCGGGGTGGCTTGCATTGGGTCTATTTGATTAAATTGTCCGGCTGAACATTCAAGCCAGTCTTTAACCTCTGCTCCGCTTACTTTAAGTACCACCAGAGTATTAGGGTAAAGATATAAGTCGGCGGCATTTCTAACGGTAAGCTCGCCGGCTTCCACCTCAGTGTAATTACTTGGGTCGTTTTTTCGCCCGCCGGCTTTAAATGGCGCCGCAGCAGATAACACCGCTAAGTCGGCTAAGTCTGGGTCACCTTGAATCAATGTTTGCACGTAATCGGCTTGTGCTAGGTTAACAATTTGAATGGTTGGGTCGTCTTGCACTAAGGCCAAGAAGCTGTACATCAAATCACTCGACTTGCCCAAAGGTTGATTAACATAATCACGAGTGGCTTGATGATCGGACGCCACCGCGGCAACAATTTTAGGGTCTGGTTTCGCGAGGGCTTGCTGGCTGCTGTTATCAAAAATAGGCCGATTGATAGATTGGCTTTTGCTAACTTTCCAACCGCTTTCGGTGTGTGTTAACTCTAAGTCGATAATACCCACATGGCTGCCCCAGCGACCAGGCATTACCGCAGCCACTCCATTAATAGTGCCAAGTTGGTTGTCTACTCCTGGTAAGTTATCAAAGCCTTTACCTGGAAATACGCTGTGGGCATGGCCGAAGGCAATCGCGTCTATATTGGGGACTTCAGAAAGATAATAGACCGAGTTTTCTGCCATCAGTTTATAAGGGTCGGTAGATAAACCTGAGTGAGGGATCGCGACAATAATATCGGCTCCCTCTGCTTTCATTTTTGGCACCCAAAATTCGGCACTTTGCTTAATGTCTTGAGCGCTGACTTTTCCTTCTAAGTTGGCTTTGTCCCAAATCATAATTTGCGGCGGTACAAAGCCGATGTAACCAATCTTCAGAGTTTGGGCTTGGCCAGCCTTATCGTTAAAGCTATAGCTTTTAATCAAGTAAGGAGAGAAGTAATTTTGCTGGTTGTCACTTCGAATAACATTGGCGTTAATATAGGGGAAAGCGGCGCCACTCAAGGCTTTATCTAAAAAGGCTAAGCCATAGTTAAACTCATGATTGCCGATATTACCCACCTCATAATTTAAGGTATTCATGGCCTTGTAAACTGGATGAACTTGCTGCTTATTCAAGCCCCTATTGGCAATGTAGTCACCCATAGGGCTACCTTGTATTAAATCGCCATTATCCACCAATACACTGTTGGCGACTTCTGCTTGCGCTTGTTTCACTAAGCTAGCTGTGCGAACTAAGCCAATTTTTGCCGAGGGTTTGTCTTTGTAATAATCAAAATCCATCACATTGGCGTGAATGTCGGTGGTTTCAATGATTCGCAGTGTTAAGGTTGAATCGTGGGCATGGGCACTGATTGATAAAAATAGGCTGGAAAAAGCTAAAAATTTTAAACCCTGCATGATGACTCCATGGTTATAAACTAAGTAATAAAATAAACCATAGCAGACCCAACTAAGTGTTGTGTCTCATTGCGTTGTTAAAGTGTATTTGCAGTACTAATTCAAAGTCTTAGCTATGCTAAAATAGTGCAAAATTTTTGGAGTTGCCATGCCCTACCAGTTGGTTTTACTTGGCCTAGCCGGCTTGATTGCCGTAGGCATTTTATTACACCACCCCTCGCGTACTTTGGGTATTCCCTCGTTGCTGATTTTTATGGGGGTGGGGTTGTCGATTGGTAACGGTGAATTCAACTTTGTTTACGACAACTTGCAAGTGACTTCATTGGTGGGGTCATTTGCGCTGAACATTATTGTGTTTGTTGGTGGCATTAATACTCCAATAAGCAATATTAAGCTGGCGTATAAAGAAGGTGGAGTGTTATCTACGCTGGGCGTGCTGTTTACCTCATTTATTTTTGCCATCATCTTTCACTTAGTTAGCGACTACGACTTTGTATATTGTTTGTTGTTTGCTGCGGTGGTGTCCTCTACCGATGCAGCGGCTGTGTTTTCTATTCTTGAATCAAAAAAACTCAAACTTAAAGAAAGTACCGATACGGTGCTGGAGTTTGAATCGGCCACCAATGACCCGGTGGCACTGATTATGGTGGTGATTCTTACGGGCTTGTCGTTAGCGCCAGATAGCGGTGTATCGGCCCTAGAAATAAGCCAAACCTTAACACTGCAAATTGTTGGCGGCCTCGCCATTGGTTATGTAGTGGGTAAATTGTGTGTTATTGCTCTGCGCCAAATTAGCTTGCAAGAATACGGATTGATTCCAGTATTTGTATTAGCTTGTTTCATTCTGGCGGCCTATGGCAGTGAATTAGCAGGCGGTAATATTTTGGTGGCATCGTATGTTGCTGGTGTAGTGATTGGTAATGGTTTGAAGCGAGGAAAAGAAGTAAATAAACACTTCTTTAATAGTGTGTCTTGGCTGGCACAAGCCATCATGTTTATTATCTTGGGTTTGCAGATCTTCCCTCAGCAGTTGCTTGAGGTGGTATGGCTAGCCCTTATCCCTAGTGTGTTACTCATGCTGGTCGCTAGGCCGCTAGCGGTGCAGCTTTGCTACTTACCTTTTACCAAAGCGTCTTGGAAAAAGCGTTTATTTATCTCCTCCATTGGCTTAAAAGGGGCCACTCCAATTGTGTTTGCCCTCATCCCCGCCGCCGCTGGAGTAGAGGGCGCCTTAGAGATGATGCACATGGTGTTTTTTGTGGTTCTCTATTCGGTATTTATCCAAGGCGCAGCCATTGAACCCTTGGCTAAGAAGTTAAAACTTAATCAGGATTAAGGGGTTTGGTGGTTTTACTGCAATGCTCAATAATGAATTGCCGTAACCAGCGATGTGCTTGGTCGTGCTCCAAATGTTGCGGCCAAGCCAGTAAATAGCTAAACGGCGCCATTTCTACCGGTAAGGGCAACATGGTGAGCTGGTGAGTATCCATCACTTCAGTGGCGAAGCTGCGGGTGCAGGTAAACACTAAATCACTGGATTTACACAACAAGGATGCTGCAAAAAAATCCGCAGTAAGAGTGCTGTTTTCAATGTGTAAGCCTTGGTCGGCCAAGACACTGTGTAATAACCAACGGTCGCCCACTTCACATTCACAATTTACATGCGCTTGTGCCAAATAGAGCTGTAAGTTCCATGGCTTTTGTAGCACTGGATGGTTGTTGCGAACTAAGCATACATGGTCTTCGGTAAACAGTTCTACAGTTTGCAGTTGCTCGGGGATTTGTCGTGTTTGAAAAGTACTAGGGGCGCGTTCATCGTTGTCTCGAGCAATAATCGCAAGATCAAATTCACCCTTAATTAAGCCATCAATACTGTAACTGTCTAAACGGTGAGTATCGAGTTTTAAGCCCGGTGCTTGTTGCATTAACTTGCCAAAAAAGCGCGGCAGTAAGGTAGTAAAACAGGTTTCGTTCAAGCAACAACGAAAGTTTCGTTGACTGGAGCTTGGCTCAAAGCCTTCCGCTTCAATCATGTCATTGGCGCTTTGCAGCCATTGCCTCAGTTTGGGTTCAAGGCTACGCACTCGCGGCGTGGGGCTTAATCCTCCGGCATGGCGAACAAATAGTGGATCGTTAAGTTGTTGTCTTAACTTAGCTAATTGCTTGCTAACGGCAGATTGGGTGAGGAATAGTTTTTCTGCCGCGCGCGATACACTTTGCTCTTCTAGCAAGGTGAGTAACACTCGCAGTAAATTTAAGTCATATTGCTGTGACATAATATTCCTTTAGCGACTTAGGTTGAATCCAAACTATCATTATCATTCATATTACTGCAGTTCTACAATATTCAGCTAGAACTAGGAGTGATTAATGCGTTTGTCTAACCCTTTACCCATATTCATGCTAATGGTGCTGTTTTCTCCCTTAGCAATTGACATCTTTTTGCCTGCTATACCGGAAATGGCCGAAGCCTTTAATGTTCCGGTGGCGTGGATAGCGCAAACCATTCCGGTGTTTTTGTTTGCTTTTGGCATTGGCCAGCTATTTGTGGGGCCGTTAGCGGATCGCTTTGGCCGCCGACCCATCGCTTTAATTGGTGCGCTGCTTTACCTGGTTACCTCTGCACTTGCGGCGCTAGCCAACAGTTACGAAGTATTAATGCTTGCCCGCTTGGGCCAAGGAATTGCGGCCAGCTGTTTATCGGTGGCTGCATTTGCTGGAGTACGTGACCACTTTGGCGCTGAGCGCTCCAAAAGTATGTTTAGTTATCTCAATGGCGTGATTTGCATCGTGCCAGCATTAGCTCCTTTGCTGGGCGGCGTGTTAACGCATTGGTGGTCTTGGTCGGCTAACTTTTGGTTCATGGTGGGTTTTGCCGTGCTGGTGTTTTTTAGCATGCTGCTGGCACTAAAAGAAACCAAACCACAAAGTGATGTTTTTAGCGGGCGTTTGTATTCACTAAGCCGTTATAGCAGCGTATTACGGGTGGCCAGTTTTCGCTTTTATTCGTTATTGGTGATGCTAGGCATGGCAATGATCATCGCTTATGTGTCTCAATCACCTAGCCGTTTAATGGTGGATATGCAGCTCTCAAGCAGTGATTACGCCTTTTGGTTTGGTAGCAATGCGGCGATTAACATCGTCGCCGCATTTATAGCGCCGCAAGTAATTAAGTGGCTTGGCCAAACAGTGGGCTTGTGGCTTGGAGCTAGTTTGATGGCTGGTGCGGCAGTCGCCTTGGTGCTGGCACAAAGCATTTTGCATCCCTTGGCGTTTATGGCACCGGTATTTGTATCAAGCATTGGTTTTTGTTTATTAATCGCAGTAGGAACGGGCAGCGCTTTATCGCCGTTTGGCAATAAAGCGGGTACTGCGTCTGCGTTGCTGGGTTTTATTCAAATGACTGGCTCTGCCTGTTTGGTGGGCATACTAGGCGTGAGTGGATTAGCCAGTAGCGAACAGCTGGCCTTGTTAATGGCCTTACCTTGCGTACTGATGTTTGCTGGTTTGTTTGGCTCACCACTAAATAATCAGGCTTACAAATAGTTATTTGAATTTGTTGAGTTATTTGTTTAAAAGCGCCACTTGGCGCTTTTTGCGTTTATTAAGGTGGTTAGGGCGAGTTTTAACAAACTAAACAGGCTAAATCTGCAGGGTGGTTTATAGTTTTAACTAAGCAAAACCAATACTTGCTGGTTGCCCTAATTTGAAAAGAAACGTGGTTATTTTATTGTTAGTGTTTTGCCCGTTGGTATGGGGGCAAGGCTCTGTGGTGTTTTTGAACCCTGGTAAAGCAGATGAAAGTTTTTGGCAGGACGTAGACACTTTTGCAGCCGTTGCCGCTAAACAGCTGGACCTAGATTTACAAACTTTTCACAGTGAACGTAATCACTACTCTAAGCTCAAGCATATTGAATGGATGATTGAGAACCAGCAATTACCCGACTATTTAATGTTAGTAAACGAGCGCCAAGCCTTGCCGCGTATGCTTAGTTTGTTAGAAGGGCATGCGGTTTATGTGGTTGTGATATTAAACGATTTAGATGAAGATCAGCTGGCCTTGCGCAAGCTAAATCCACATTGGCAAAAGTACTTATTAAGTAGCCTAGTCCCTAACAACTACGCGATTGGCTATGCGACCGCTCAAGCCATGCATGCTGCCGCGAAGGGAGGCGGCGGTGATGCAGTGATTATTTCCGGTGACAAAGCCACTCCCGCCTCAGTGGCCAGAGAAGCGGGGGCAGAGGCGTTTTTTCTGCAGCAAACATCGATCAATATGCGCCAAATTGTTTATGGGCTATGGGACGAACAACGTAGCTACTACCAAACCAAAGTGTTATTGCAGCGTTATCCGCAGCTACGTTTTTTGTGGACGGCCAACGACCACATGGCATTTGGCAGCCTGAAAGCCATTAAAGAAGCGGGTAAACAAGCAGGAAAAGATATATTTGTTGGTACCGTGAATACCTCAGAAAAAGCCTTAGAACTGCGTGAAACTGGCGAGATAAGTGCCTTAGGCGGTGGCCATTTTAGTGCTGCAGGCTTAGCCTTAAATCTTATCTATTTACATCAGTTGGGCAAACCTATTCCAGCTACCGTTAACTCTAATATGTTTCAACTACTGGTTCCGGGAACCCAGGAGTACCAGCAATTGAAAGACAAAAACTGGAGCGATATCTCCTTTGATACCTTGTTGCTAGAACGGGACAAGTCTTTTAATTTCCCCGTCGTGCAATGAGGTGACTATGGTGAAAGGTTCTTTCAAGCTACACACTCCGATTGCCAAAAGATTACTCATTTTAATCGTGGGTGCCAGCACCCTATTTGCGCTGGTCTCGGTGGCAGTGCAACTTGCTTTCAATTTTTCTGGTGCGGTGAAAAATGCAGAGCGGTGGGTTGATGAATACAATCAAGCCAATATGGCGGCCATAGAACGGGCTATTTGGGATGTAGACTATCAGCTATTAGATGAGTTACTGCAGGGGTTTGTACAGCAGCAATATGTTGCCACGGTTAACCTTAGCTCCGGCGATGGCATTAGTTTGAGTATTGGAGATGCCAATTTAAACCAGAAATTCTACGTTTATATGCTTAGTTACCGTGAACGAGATATTGGCCAATTAACCGTTGGTTTAGACTTGTCGTTAATAAAGCAAGACATCGCCGAACAAGCCTTGGTGATACTGTTAACTAACGGCTTAAAAACCTTTTTGATGAGCCTGATTATATTGCTTTTGCTTGGGCGTTTAGTGACTGGTGACTTACGCCGCTTGGCCGAGGCAGCCGATCAAATATTTACCGAAGAGCAACAAATAGTGCAATTGCCTAGCAAGCTGATTCAGCGTAATGACGAAATTGGTTTAGTGGCCAGCTCAATGCAGCAATTGCAGCAACGTTTGCAACGTGGTTTAGATGCCCGGCTAGAAGCCGAGCAACAGCTTCATCAGCACCGTCAGATATTAGAGGAAACCGTAGAACAACGTACCGCACTGTTAAATTGGCAAACCGAAGCTAACCAGTTGCTGTCTGAGATATCACTATCATTTCTTAATCAAACCCCAAGAAACTCTAAAGCCCTATTGCAGCGCGCAACGTCGGCGATTGGCAGTTTGTTCTCAGTGGAGCGAGTGGTGATATTAGAGTTTGAACGCCAGCAGGCTATTTACCGAGACGTATGGAGTGTGCCCGGCCATTTAGCGCCAATAGAGCCGATAGATCTAAGCCAGTTAAGTGAACTTAAGCGGCGTTTAGTGAATGTTGCGCCGATTGTTGTGAACGATGTAGAGAAGATTAAGCGCCAAGCTAAAGAAGAATATAAGCTGCTTAAACAGCATGGTATTAAGTCGTTTGCCGGTTTTCCGTTAAGTGATGGCAACAAAGCCTTTGGCCTGCTTAACTGTGTCAGTTTGAGCTATTGCGCGCTGTGGGACGACCACCAGATTGCACTACTTGGGCAGTTTGCCGCGGCAATTAGTGGTTTGTTAATTCAAGAAAAAAATGCCTTAGCCATGGCGCGACTACAAAACGAGTTACTGCAAGTGAATGAGCGCTTGCAAGTATTAGCAGAAACCGACGAACTCACTGGCTTGGTGAATCGCCGACCGTTTAAACGGGAATTAAACCGCGCTATTGCTAGCGCTAGGCGTCATCGCTCGCAAATTGCAGTAATGATGGCCGATATTGATTACTTTAAAGCCTATAACGACCGCTATGGTCACCTGCAAGGTGATGAGGCCTTAAAGCTGGTAGCTAAAGCGCTATCTTCGGTAGTTAAACGCAGTGAAGATTGTGTGGCGCGAGTTGGTGGGGAAGAGTTTGCGATATTGCTCTCCGATGTTAATCAGCAAGATTTACCGCAAATGGCAGAGCGGATAGTTCAAGAGGTATCGGCGCAAAATATTGAGCACCAAGGCTCGCAGATTTCTGAAGTATTAACCATTAGCCTTGGCGGTATATTGGTGGAGCCTGATGATGTGCTGGACCCAACCAACTTACTGGAAATGGCCGATACATGTTTGTATAAAGCCAAGCACCAAGGGCGCAATAGAGCGGTGCTTGACCTCGACGTATAGCGACTCTGTTTCAGTTCAAAATTCCTACAATTACTTCTTCTATCTTGATACTTGTTGTTACTGATCATGGTCTTAGCTGATCTGATTATTCATGGGGAAAGCGGTGAGCTTGGTCGCATCTATTGGCGAACAATTTTACAACAATGGGTCACTATAGCGTGTTGCAAGGAGAGGAAGATGAACGAACGTTTATTACGGGTTCTCGCGTTAAGCATTGTGTTAAGCAAATACATCGGCATTTTTATTGTGACGGGTTTAGCACTTAGTTCTGCGGCCCTAGCGGCAGAGCTGATGCTTTTCTTGGGTATGGAAAGCCAAGAGTAACGGGCTTATTACGCAGGCTAGCCACTTAGTAGCTTGTTTATCAGTTAATTGGCGTATATGTTTTATACTATAAATATTGGCTGACTAGGAGTGAGTGCCTGCGTATGAGTCATACCAAATTTTTAAAACTAGCCATTACGGCTTATGTCATCTGTGCTTTACTGGCATTTTTGGCGACGGCTTTTAGTGGCGCTTATGCCGATAATTTGCTGCTGCAACGGATTTGGATATTTCCGCTACGTTTTGAATTCGCTTTAGTATTACTGTTTCTCAGCCTCATCGCTGCGTATTCCTTGCTGCATAATAGTTTTCACGGTCGCTTGATGTTGACCGGCGTAGCGGTGGTACACATTCTCAATATGATTTTTGCTACCAGCTTAGTGGAGTCTGCCTTTGCTGCTTTGTTGAGTACCGCCAGTATGCTGAGTTTGGGTGTGCTGCTGTATGTGGCGTGGACCAACCCTCAATCTCATAAAGTTAAGCGTTTACAGGCCTATCAGCAGCAGCGCCGCAGAGCCAAAGAAGAGCAAGATAAAATAGATTTTGCGTATTTGAACCCGGTCATCCCGCCGCCAGAACACGAGGCTAAAAAATCCCAACACGAGCAGTAATTACTCTGGCTTCGGTGCCTGCAATTGCTGGCAATAACTCCATAAATACAAACTGCCAATCGCAAGCCCAGGTAAAATAGCCTCGACTAAGTCGGGTGTTTTTTGCCAAGTATGTAATACCACCGGAATGGCCAACATAACCAACCAACTTACCGACATGGCAGACCAGCGTACCGTTTGACTAAAGCCCCACCGCAGTAACATCCACTTGGCAATAAAGCTTATTAGCCAAGTAGAAACGAAAGCATAACTGCCTTGCACTAAACCGGCTTTAAGCGCCACGGCATTGCCATGTTCGCTATTAACAAAAGCGGCCCAAGCGCCGTATACCAAGGCGGCTAACAGCGCTATTTGCCAAGGACTTAGCTGGTTAACTAGCTGGCGGTAGCGTTCAATCATTCTATAACGCTTGGCCAGTTGTTATCGGCACTTTGAATATAGTCATCGCGTTTGGTGAGCCATTTTTCTTGCACGCTAGCGTTGTAATTGAGGTAAAGCTTGCCGTCTAGCACGGTGAATTGCTCCGGTTCAATGCTGGCTGTTTTACCTTTGGCTACAGCGTAGGCGCAATAGCCACCATATTGCGGAGCATATTTTTCAGGCTCGGCGCTAAACTTAGCTAAGTTGTCGGCGCTGCTAAAGCGCCAAGTCGCCCCTTGCCATTCATATTCAAAGCTTTCTTTACCTTCTACGGGTTTGTTTTCGGTGAAGTAGGCCACACTGTCGTAACCTTTTATCGCTAGATTATTAAACCAAGGAGTGTAAATGGGGTCGGCGGCAAAACTGTAACCAGAAACAAACAAAAGCGCTAATAGCAGTTTTCTCATGATGATACCTCTTCGCTGAATTTGCGGTTAAGCAGTGAAAATTGATGGTGTTGTTTATTTAGTTCTGTAACGAGTGGCTTAGTGTTGGCTTGGTGGAGCTGCTCTCGCCATATCTGTAAGCTCGCCTCGGGGTAGTAATTAAGCTCGCTGGTGTGTGGGCTAAGTACTACCTGACAAATGCTTTTACTGTGGGCATCTTCGCGATCCATTAACACTGAGTGATCGCGATTATCCCGACATTGTTGTAGATGAATATCTTGCAGCACGGCGCCGGCGCTGCGGGTTTGGGTACTGTGTAGCCATTGTTCAAAGCGTTGTTTACGAATTGCCAATACTTGCTCGGTATTGAGGGCAGACGAACTTAGCTGAAAGGCTGCTTGTTTGATATGAGTTCGACTGAGCAGCTGACCATTCCAGGTGAAATGCTCACTAGTGTTATTAGCCACTAACACTAGATCAAAAGGGTTATAGCCCTGGTAGCATTGCTCTGCTAAATGTTCACTTACTTTGCTTGGCGCGCCAAGTAATAAGGCCTGAGGGATGATTTGCCCACGGGTAGGTGCAGGGCTATGTTGTGGATCTTGGTAGCGATTGAGTAAGGCTAGCACCACACCATGGTTATTAATACCAAACCACGTTCCTCCTGCTTGGCCGTCTACCGGATAGATGCTTTCGGTCAGCGCTGAAGCTTGTTGTTTTAAACCTGCTTCATGGCGCGA
The DNA here is from genome assembly GCF_030548385.1 of Agarivorans sp. 1_MG-2023. Classification (NCBI taxonomy): domain Bacteria; kingdom Pseudomonadati; phylum Pseudomonadota; class Gammaproteobacteria; order Alteromonadales; family Alteromonadaceae; genus Agarivorans; species Agarivorans sp. 1_MG-2023. The sequence goes on from NZ_JAUOSJ010000004.1 coordinate 63,387, forward strand.
GCGAGCTTCATCTCGGTTCATGGTGACGAGGGTGCGCTCATTAAGGCGCAACACGCTAAGCGTACACATTTAAGAACCCTGTTGGCGCAAGTAACTGGCAGTGCTAGGGGCAATGCCCATGTTTTCGTCTACCAATAGACCAAGCTCTTTGGCGACTAACTTGGCGTAAGCCACATGGTGCACAGTATGATTGATGAGATAACAAAGCTCGCGACTTAGGCTGCTATCAAACTGCATAGTTTGTTGCTGCTTTAGCGAAATCTCTGATTCCACTTTAATCGCTCGCTCATCAATTGCCGATTGTGGATGCAAAAACCAATTCGATAGCTGCTGAATTAACTGCAACGCAAGGCTAGGGTTATTTTCAATATCACTATCTCGATGGCGAGTATTGTAATCAATACTGCCTTTATCAAGACCTTGTTGTAGCGCTAAAAAATGGTCCAGTATATGTCGCACATGGCGACCAATGCCCGACTCACTATGCATGGAAGGCTGGTTATAGAGTGTTCCTTCACTCGCTTCTACTAGTTGCTGCACTTGTTGAAGTGCGTCTACGGTAGCCTCACGCAGCTGCTTCATTTTTTCTCCATTTACTTAAAAATATCTTGCTACCAGTTTGACCGAGGTAACGGCGTAAATATTTCTCAGGGGTTTTTCTTAGATCAACAATAATCAAACCGTCTAAAGATTGGTTAAAGCTGTTATTCACTGAGAAACAGACAAAGCGGCCATTTAGAGCCAAGTAATGGCGAAGTAAAATGGGGATCGATTTCCCCGGTTCACATTGGCCGACTAACTTGTTTAATATGGCTATGTTACTTAACGACGCCAGTACTTTGCTGGTCCACACTTTGCCTTTTACTTTAAGGGGCACAATGGGTTTTACGTCATTTAAATACCGTTGTTCGGCACGAAATGCAGAGATCATTGAGTCTGAAATAAAGGCTTGAGCGAGCTCTGAGTGTTCTTGCGAAATGCTCACACAACCAAATAAGGTGTGATATTGCGGATGCTTAGCCACGTAATGACCAATGCCTTGCCATAACAAATCCAACGCTCGAGGATGACGCTGATATTTAGGTACAACAAACGAGCGGCCCATTTCTAAGCAATCACCCATCCGTTTTAAATAGTTTTGATCAAAGTCGTAAAGCGAACGGCTGTACAAGGCGTTAATGCCATGTTTTTCTACCACTTCGTTGGCGTGACCGAGTCGGTACCCTCCCACCAAGCAGTGAGTGTCGTTATCCCACACAAATAAATGTAGATAGTGAGGATCGAACTGGTCACTATCTAGATTTTTACCGGTACCTTCGCCAGCGGCTCTAAAGGTGACCTCACGCGCTAAGGCTATCTCGTCCATAATTGGGCCAAGCCGTTGGTAGGGGGCACAGTAAACAGTAAAATTACGATGAGTCACCAATGCACAATCTTCTAATGTGTCTAGCTGGTCGCGTAAGTTTTGTCGGCCATTGGGTAAACATTCCACTAAGTGCAGCGGAGGATGTTTAGGGGGGACTTTAGCTTGAGGGTTGAGCGGTAAACTCAGCAAGTCGGTGGCTACGCGAAGGTAGTCAGTGACCGCTTGTTCATCACTTAAGTCTTGGTAATCTTTGGGTTTTATTAACTCGCCAATTTGCATGGTAAATTCACGGCCGCGTTTGTTTATCAACTCACGTGGTAGCATCGCGGTACGCAGGCGGCGATGTATTAAACCCGCTAAATAAAATAACTTAGAATTACGGCCACTTACAAAACAGGGCAATACATGCGCTTTATAACGTTTTGCTAAACGGCCCACCAAATTGTTCCAGTCACGGTCTTCAATCTGGCCATTTTCAGTATTAATCGCCGACACCATGCCCGCTGGGTAGATCATTAATGCGCCGCCTTTAGAAAGGTGCTGGCAAGACACTCTAATCCCACGGGCATTTTTCTTGGCGGCTTTTTCTGACAATACATCTACGCCAATAAACAAGTCTTCAAATTCAGGAATATTCGCCAGTAACTCATTAGTGAGTACTTTTAAGTCAGGGCGTACTTGCAACAATAACTCGCTCATGGCTACCCCTTCTAAACCACCCAGTGGGTGATTAGCCACAATTAACAGCGGGCCTTGTTGCGGTATGTCTTTTAGTACCTCTGGGTTGTTGGCCAGTAATGAAAAATCTAAACAGCGCATGGTGTGGCGTAAGAAATGTAAGGCAGTTTTGCCATCATCTGCAAAACGAGGGCGCTCATCGTAGTGCTTGGCTAGTTGGCTTAGTGCCAAGCCTTTTTCAATGATGCGTGCTAGCCACTGCGGGCGCATACTGAGCCGAAAAGGATTTTTCTTATTCTGCATGGATTACTCCTTAATCCGTTTCTGGATAACAGGCGGTGAGCTCACGTTCGTGTTTCCAGCGTACTAGCAGCTCTTTAAATTTGGGTGGTTGATAGCCGCGCTTGCGGTTAGCTGCACCAAGTTCAAATAGCGTTTTATATTGAAATAACAAAGAGCGCATGGCCTCGAGAAAAGGGGTTTTTCTATCCCAAATGTGTAAGGACTCTGAGCTGGCACTGTTTATTTCAACAATCTCTAGGTTCTTTCCTTGCTGTAGGTGGTCAATGTCGGCAAATTTAATGTCCATACGTCCGTAATAAAACTCTGGCAAATCAGCCATCATTTGATTCACTGCGTTGTTTAGCTCTGGGGTAATTAAGGCATTGGCATCTCTAAAAATAGCGCCGCGGCAATGGCTGGCAGCAAACACCAATTTGTAGGGGCTGCCCTCTTCAATAACCTGTTCAAGCTTGTCTTGATGACGACTTAAATATAAGTGCTGTAACTCACTGGCGCGGGGATCGGCTTGAATCAATTGCTTGAGGGTGGATTTGCCGTCACCGACTACATAAGGTGTGTATTTAAGTGCCAGCGAAATGATTTCGCCCTCTGGTTTATCGGGATGGCGAACAAAAAACACCCCTGCTTCGGCTTCATAAGTGGCCAATTTCTGCAGCATTAACGCTGAATTAATCGGGTAGTTATCTAAACAGTCTCGCAGCTGCTGCTGGTTATGCAGCAGTTTTACGCCTGCACCACGACAGCCAATATCTGGTTTTCCCACTAGCGGAAATGCCAACCCGCGCTGTTGCATTTGCTGCTGTAAATCTTCTACTTGATGTTCTATTGGCGCGCCAGTGCGGTTGACCTTCATCCAAGATAATACCGCGGCATCACAGTGGCCGGTGGCTTGGGCTAATAGTTCACTTTTGCCAACTCCTACCATACCTGCCAGAGGCAGTTTAGGGTTGGCTAATAAGGGAAGGGTAAACGAACGGTGGCGTAAACCTAATACCAGCCATTGCAGCACAACCGGAATATAAACAGCCCAAGTAGGCCAAAATTCAAAAAAAGAAGTGGTTTTACCGTTCATATCTAGCGCGGGCATGCCCGGCGATACGTAGGGGCTAGAAGACTGGTTGTTTAATTGTTCGGTCACAGTGTCGGCACTTCCTGTTGCATGTTATCTGTCTTATCAGACCTGCGTAAGCTGATAAATAATTCAAACTCCGTTAGATTTAGTCTAGTTCAGCTCAATGATTAACCCAATACGGTGTATTAATCCTTCAGTCTAAGCGAAGATAGTTACGATTAAATGTAAGACTTTAGGATAGGCAGGCGAAATGATTGTTGAAGATTTACTGTTGGTGGTAGGTGAGCGACAGTTAAACATAAAGCATTGGGAATTAGCCGTAGGTCAGCATTGGGCAATTTTTGGTCATAGCGGCAGTGGTAAATCTTTGTTTGGCGCCTGGTTAAATGGTGAGTTAAGTGCAGAGCGAGGCGAGTGCCAAGGCCGACCAGAGCGAGTAGCGCTGGTATCCTTAGAGCTACAGCAAGCATTGCTAGAAAATGAATTGGCAGAAGATGACAGCGACTTTAGCGATGAAAGTGATGCTGGCCACAGTGTGGCCGAGCTATTAGCAATAAGCAGCTGCGATTCGCAAAAGATAAGTGAAGTGCTTGAGCAATGCGACTTAAGCCACTTGCTTGAACGCGGTTTTAGAATGTTGTCTACCGGTGAAACTCGCCGCTTAATGCTAGCGCGTGCCTTGTTAACCGATCCTCAGTTATTGATCCTCGATGAACCCTTTGCTGGGCTAGATATTGCTCATCAGCAACGCTTATTGCAGCTGCTAGAAGTGTTATCCGAGTGCTGCCAACTGGTGATTATTACCTCGCGAGACGAAGAGTTGCCAGCATCAATTAGCCATGTAGCGGTGTTAGATGAGGAGGGTTTAAGCCAACAACTCACCATTGAGCAGTGGCGAGAGCATCCAGAACGGAAAATGTTGCAGAGATTGGCCGCGAAGCAGTCAATGGCAATAGTGGAAGCGCTGCGGCAACATCAGCAACAAGATATTCCAGAACCATTGTTTTCTATTACTCAAGGGAGTGTGAGTTACGCTGGCGAGACGATTTTTAGTGGTTTGGACTGGCAAATAAGCCGAGGCCAGCATTGGCAGGTACGAGGGCCTAATGGTTGTGGTAAAAGCACATTATTAAATCTGATTTTTGGTGACCACCCACAGTGTTACAGTAATCACATTCAGGTCTTGGGTTACCAACGTGGCTCTGGCGAGAGCATTTGGCAGGTTAAGCAGCGTATTGGCATGGTATCAGCAGCGCTGCATTTACAATACCGAGTTAACTGTAGCGCCATAGAGGTGGTGTTGTCTGGGCTTTATGACTCTATTGGCATCTATCAACAGCCCAGTGAATTAGAGCTGGCTCAAGCCCGTTTATGGCTGCAACTTTTTGGTATGCAAACGCTAGAGAAACAGTATTTCAAATCTTTATCCTATGGCCAGCAGCGTTTATTGATTATTGCACGAGCGATGATAAAAGCGCCTAGTTTGCTGTTGTTAGATGAACCCTGCCAAGGCTTAGACTTTTTGCATCGCAGCACGGTGATTAATGCTCTAGAATTAGTGGCTAAAAATACCTTGAGTCACTTAGTGTATGTGACTCATCATCAAGAGGATGCGCTACCCAGCATTAAGCACTTTGTAGATTTTGATGATGGCGCAGTGCGGGTTAGTTCAACTACCAGAGAGCTTACTCAATAACACTGAGTGGCTAGCACGTTTTAACCGTTTATATAGAGGCAGATTTATGCAGTGGTACATTGGCGTACTTAAGCAGTATTTGGTTTTTTCAGGCCGTTCTCGTCGCAAAGAATATTGGATGTTTGTGCTGATTAACAGCATTGTGAGCGTGTTGCTGAGTGTTGTTGACCAAGCTATTGGCTCGGTCAACGTAGAATCTGGAATGGGCATATTAGGCAGTATTTATGGTATTGCGGTGTTACTACCTTCTATTGGTGTGGCGATGCGTCGTTTACACGATACTGGTCGTACAGGCTGGTGGTTATGGATAGTGTTACTGCCAATCATTGGGGTACTGGTGTTGTTGTACTTCTTTTGTTCAGACAGCCAATCTGAGAGCAACCAGTACGGTGCGAACCCCAAATTGACTCACGCTTAATGCTAGCACGTGCTTACTGATGTCTTTGAATGACAATAAAGGTACCGGCTTACAGCGTGAATACTATCGTCGTGGCCCAGATTATCGGCATGGGGATGAAGTGGATTTTGCCGATGTAAAACACACTTTTGGTTTTGCTGGGCTAGCGATTGGCGCGTGGGTGACCAAAGCAGAAAAGCAGCGCGCGGCCAGTTTAGTATTTGATGCCTTGGCAGATTTAGCATTTTTGTTAAATTTGCCGCCTAAGGCCTTGGGTTTGCGCAATAGCCTAAATTTAGCTTTTGGCACTGGCGGCCAGCGTAATGTGCAAGCGCATTATGCTCCGGGTAGCCAAACCTTAGCCCTTGCAAAAAATGCCGGAGCAGGGGCTTTGGCTCATGAGTGGTGGCACGCTTTTGATCATTACATGGCCGATAAACTGTTTATTAGCGCAGCTAGGCCCAATGAGTTTGCCGCAACCCGCTGGTTAGTTGACGACCCACAGCGTCAGCATCCCCTTAATCAGCGTTTAAGTCAGTTGTTTAAGGTGGTGTTGTTAAGTCATGAAGGCACCGACTTACACCCTTATGTAGCGCGCTCTGTCGCCTTAGACAAGCAACGCGGGCTGCAATACTTTAGTTTACCTACCGAAATGATGGCACGTGCTTTTGAGGCGTGGGTGCAAAGCCGAGACGAGCTAAAAAATAGCTATTTAGTTAATGGTACCAAGCAAACTGATTTAGCTAAGGCTGGTGGATACCCAGACGCTGCACATCTAAACCTGATAGGCGAGGCAATGGTTGATTACTTTGCGCTATTAGGCCAAGCGTTGAACTCGCAAAGTTGAAGCAGAAAACTTGAAAAATAACTATTGGATTGGCAGTATTTGACCGAGTAGTTAAGTGTTGAGTTCATCAACTATCTACAGCGTTAAACGCAGTGAATTAGCCCGCCAAAGTGGTTCACGATATTTTGACTTAAGTTTAACTTTTGGTTCACTATTTTGTTTGAGATCGTATACTAAACGGTCACTCCATTAGCTTAGTAGCAAGAAGCTCATTAGCTAGCAGCACAACGTACGTTAGGGAACAGGGAATGTTGCGAGTTTTATCTACCTTGGGTTTATTGTTCAGTTTAATTAGCCTACCGATTGCGGCAGAGCAAGTTGATTTGCGAGTACTGGCATGGCCGGGTTATGCCGACGCAGACATGGTTGCTGCCTTTGAAAAACGCCACAAAGTGAAAGTTAAGGTGAGTTACATCACCAATGATGATGAAATGTGGCTGAGAATGGGCAATAAACAAGGTGCTGATTACGATGTTTTTGCGGTAAATACCGCCGAGTTACAACGTTATATTGATGCTAATTTGGCTGTGGCCATCGACCCAAACAGTATTGATAACGTCACCAAGCAACTCCCTCGCTTTAGTCGTTTAAGTGATATCCCCGGAGCAACACGTGGTGATGAAGTTTATGCCATTCCTTATACCTATTCTGAAATGGGCTTGATTTATAATCGAAATTACTTCGATACACCACCAGAGTCTTGGCAGGTATTATGGGACCCACAATATCAAGGAAAGGTGTTAGCTTATAATGGCAGCGCACATAACTATTCCTTAGCGGGTTTGGTTGCCGGTGTTAGCAATCCTTTTCAGCAAACTAATCAAGAGTTTACGTCTAGTACCGAGCGTTTATTAGCATTGCGTCGTAATGCTCTCACCTTTTATAGCTCACCAGAAGAAGCGCTCGATTACTTTAACCAAGAATCTGTGGCACTAGTATTTGCCAACTACGGCGCTCAACAGCTCAAAAAGCTGCAAGATTCAGGCGCAGACATTGGTTACACCATTCCCAAAGAGGGCGCTTTAGCTTGGTTAGACTGCTGGGCATTGTCGAATGGTGTACAAAACCGAGAGTTAGCCCATCAGTGGATTAACTTTACCTTAGAGCCTTGGGTGAGTGAGTTGCTTACCGAGCGCCAAGGTTTAGCCAATACCATTGTGCAAGATACTCGCAGTGTGGCTGAAGATAAGATTATTTGGCTAGAGCGAGTAGAGGATAATCAGCGTAGAACGGATTATTGGGAAAATATTTTAAGTGGTAAAACCTTACAGACAATGGCGCTACCATGATCAACTCAATTTCGCTGCGTTTTGGTTTATGGTTTGCGATGTTTGGTATTTTGGCATCGGTGGTCACCGCTACCGTTAGTTACCATGAAAGCAGAGAACTATTGGCTGAAAGCGCTGAGCGTGAACTTGCCACCACTACTCATATTCTCTCGCGCGAGTTTAATCACAGCATTAACGAAATCGCCAAAGATGTATTATTTTTGGCTTCAATTCCACAAACTGCCGGATACTTTCAATCTTCAAATAAACCGCTGCTGGCGAAGCAACTAACCGATATCTTCAAGCAAAAACTCAGACTTAATAACTCCTATTTTCAACTTCGCTTTATTGGCGCTGACAATTTTGGGCAAGAGCTGATTAGGGTGGATCGCTTAAGTGATGGCTTAATTGCTATTGAAGCAGAGCAGCTAGAAGAAAAAGCTCACTACCCCTATGTGTTTCGCACCCTTCGTTTAGGTGACGGAGACAGCTATTTGTCTGATGTTGATATTCATAACGAAAAAGGTGTTGAGCTTGGCCAACATCAGCCAACCTTAAAAGTGGCTTCGCCGGTATTTAGTGGCGGTAAAGCTCTTGGCTTAGTGGTAGTGAATGTAGGTTTAGAAAATCTCTTTAGTTTGCTACAAGCCGATTTACCCTCTGGAGTCGAAATCTATTTAGCGAACCAGAAGGGCGATTATCTGGTTAATCCTAATCCCGACAAGCAGTTTGGCTTTCACTATGGCCATCGTTATTTGATGCAGCGTGATTTCCCCCAAATGGAAGCGTTGTTTAGTGATTTTCAGCCGCGTACTTTTGTTTTGGATCCATCTGCTGCGATTAGGTACGAACGAGCTGTCTCGTTTACTCCTTTGTTTTACGGTCCTGCTTCTAGTCAAAAATTAGCGGTTTTAGCTTTGGTAAGCCCTTTGCCTACCTTGAGCAATATTATCGACTCATTAGCCGGCTCAATGATTAAGGTGTGTTTAGCCCTAAGTTTATTGGGTTTACTGACTTCATTACTTTTCGCCAAGGTATTGTCTCAGCCTATTCGTAATATGGTGGTGGCTGTTAAGGCGTTTTCCACGGGGAATTTGCCTGCTAAAAGGTTGCTGCCTAGCCAGCGTAAAGACGAAATAGGCTTATTAGCCACAACCTTTGGGGCAATGTCGCAGCAAATTAATAAACAAATTGAAGAGCTAAAGCGTAATGAGGTGAACCTGCGGCATATGGCGAGTCACGATAGCTTAACGGGCTTACCTAATCGTGGTTTGTTTTTGGAGCAGTTAAAAATCTCGATTAATCGGGCTCAGCGCAAACAAAGTGGCCTAGCCGTGGTGTTTATCGATTTAGACAACTTCAAACAAGTTAACGACAATCTCGGTCATGAAGCCGGCGATCATTTGCTACAAGAAGTGGCAAAGGTATTACGAGATGTAGTGCGCGCTGAAGATGCGGTCGCTCGCTTTGCCGGCGACGAGTTTATGTTAGCGTTGGAGTCTATCGACGAAGATGAAGCCTCAGAAGTGGTGGCCACCGTATTACGCCGCTTAGCCCAGGAAGTGAGCTTAGGTGTGCATATTCAACCCGTGTATGCCAGTGTGGGAATTAGCCTTTACCCAGCTAACGGTACCGATCCTGAAATGCTGATTCGTAATGCTGATGCCGCGATGTATAAAGCCAAATCTAGCGGTCGAAATCAATATAGTTATTTTGATTTGGATCTTATTGGTTAGTTAACATCTGCCACTTGAGTATGCTTGAATCATTATTGCTTTGCCCTTCAATCGGCCTAGAGTCGCTTACCCCAAAAAGCCACATTCTCCTACGACATTCTGGTTTATGATCGAGTTTTCCCTTTAGATAGTAAACGCTGTTACTAACTTTGCTGACAGCCTATGAAAGGCGCTTATCGCTTGGCTTTGAGTAAAGTTGAGGAGGGAATTAAAATGAAGTGTGTTGTTCTATTGCAGGCTAAATAATCTAATGAATCGCTTAGCCAATATTAGTGATGGAAAAGCCAGAGCGAGGCTCTGGCTTGTTATCTTATGCGCGTTTTTTACTGGCAACGTCCATCCATACTGCAAGCAGTAGAATGCCGCCTTTAATAATAGACTGCCAATAGGTCGGCACGTCCATCATGCTCATGCCGTTGTCTAAGCTGGCCATAATAAATGCGCCCATTACTGCACCAAATACAGTCCCCACTCCGCCCGCTAAACTGGTGCCGCCAATTACACAAGCCGCGATAGCATCTAACTCTGCCACAGTACCTGCAGATGGTGAACCGGCTCCTAAGCGTGAGGCCAAAATAAGCCCGGCAACACCCACTAACAAACCGTTAATGGCAAATACGCTTAGCTTGGTGCGTTCTACATTAATGCCCGATAAACGGCTGGCTTCTAAGTTACCGCCAATGGCGTAAATACGGCGTCCAAAAGCGGTCTTCTTAGCCATAAATGCGGCGATAAACATCAGTACCACTAATAACAATACCGGGGTTGGTACGCCGCGGTAGTCATTAAGCAATAACACTGTACCTAGGGCAAAAATAGCAATTAAACCAAACTTAAAGATATCACCACTTATTGGTGAGTTAGTCAGTTTGTGCTCGGTGCGATTTTTACGCAGCTTACCTTGCCAGGCGAAAAATACCGCTAATGCACCCACCGTGGTAATCATTGAGAACATATCAGGCAAATAGCTTTGGCCAATAATGCCCATGTCGGCGGTGGTTGGCGCAACGGTGCTACCGCCGGTAATACCAATCAGTATTCCCCTAAAGGCGAGTAAGCCTGCTAGCGTCACAATGAATGAAGGAACTTTGCGGTAGGCCACCCACCAACCATTCCAAAGGCCTAACAAAAAGCCTGCACCTAAGGTGAGAATAATGGTTAAAGGCAGTGGCAGTTCCCACCACACATCCATAATGGCTGCTGCGCCGCCCAACAATCCCATCATTGAACCCACCGACAAATCAATTTCGGCGGAGATAATGACAAACACCATGCCAATTGCCAAAATGCCGGTAATGGCGGTTTGGCGTAGTAAGTTTGAAATGTTACGTGGGGTTAAGTAGCTACCCTCAGTAGCGAAGTAAAAAAACAGCATGATGACCGCAATAGCGCCAAACATCACCAATACTTGTAACTTCATTTTCTTTAAATTGCTCATCAGGCTTCCCTTAGCTTCGGTACTGGTGATGGTAGTTTCTTGACTCGACATTTGCTTACTCCTCGGCCAATGCACAGTCCATCACCATTTCTTGGCTCAGGTCTTGATTGTCTAATAGGCCTTTTAATTTTCCTTCGTGCATCACTAATACGCGGTCACTAATGCCCAGTACTTCAGGCAATTCAGATGACACCATAATGATGCTAATCCCTTGTTTAACCAGCTGATACATCAGCTTATAAATCTCATATTTTGCGCCTACGTCGATGCCGCGAGTAGGCTCATCGAGGATCAAAATGCGCGGCTCTAACAACAGAAACTTAGCTAAAATGGCTTTTTGTTGGTTACCGCCGCTGAGGCTTTTAATGGCTAATTCAGGTGAAGCTGTTTTTACTTTTAAGCGCTGAATTGATTGGTTTATAGAGGCATGTTCAGCCGATTCATTCACCGTTTGACCTAGGCCGCTAAACATATTCAGACCGGCTAAGGTAATATTCTGGCCAACCCCCATAATAGGGATAATACCGTGACGTTTTCGGTCTTCAGGCACCATGGCAATACCGTGGTTTAGCGCATCGCGGTTATGGCGAATTTTAATCGGTTTGCCATCTAACTCTACCGGACATTTATAGATGCCTTCGTAAGAGCCAAATAAACACTGCATTAACTCGGTACGTCCAGAACCTACCAAACCAGCAACACCTAAAATTTCGCCTTTGTGTAAGCTAAAGCTGATGTTATCGACTTGTTTTAAGTTGGCGCTTTTGCTGAGTTGGGCGTTTACCGGACCCACTTTTAAAATAACCTCGCCAATCGGGTGTTCTTCACGCGGGAACAGTTGTTTAAGCTCGCGACCTACCATCATGCTAATAATGTCGTCGGTACTCATACGTTCGGCATCTTGAGTGCCAATGTGTTCGCCATCGCGAATAATACAAATCCGATCGGAAATTTCTTTCACTTCGGTGAGCTTATGAGAGATGTAAACACAGCTAACGCCCTCGCTGCGTAGCTGTTTTACAATATCTAACAGGACTCGAGTTTCTGATTCAGTTAACGGTGCGCTGGGTTCATCTAGCACCAACACTTCGGCGTTTTTAGATAAGGCTTTAGCAATTTCAACCAATTGCTGCTGGCCAACACCTAACTCTCGAATCACGGTATCGGGTGACACATCTAGCTTGACTCGGTTCAACAGCGCTTCTGTTTGTTTAAACATCGCGCTGTGATCTAAAACGCCATAGTGAGTGATTTCAGCACCCAGGAAAATATTCTCAAGTATCGACAGCTCTTTCACCAAGGTGAGTTCTTGGTGAATAATTGCGATGCCTTTTGCTTCGCTGTCTCTAATGCTATGCGAAACCAGTGGCTCGCCTTTGTAAATAATTTGTCCTTCGTAACTACCATGGGGGTGAACGCCAGTAAGTACCTTCATTAAGGTGGATTTACCAGAACCATTCTCGCCGCAAAGTGATACCACTTCACCGCGTTCTAAGTTGAAATTAACCCCATTTAGCGCAATCACTCCGGAGAATTTTTTAACGATGTCAGACATCATCAATAAGCTACTTTGGCTCATCTTTAACTCCTAATAAAAAGGGCGGGGCGCTGGCCCCACCCTTTTTTACTGCATAGTGAATAGTGCTGCGTTTTTATTGGTAAACGTCGGCTTTAGTGTGGAAACCGTCGGCAATTACCGTTTGGTCAATGTTAGATTTATCCACTGGAATAGGTGTAAGTAAGAATGAAGGAACGTCTTTAGTGCCATTGTTTAAGCTTGAGTTAGCTTCTGGCATTTGGCCGTTACCCATTTGTACAGCAAGTTCAGCGGCGGTAGTTGCCAGTAGTTTAATTGGCTTGTAGATCGTCATGGTTTGAGTACCGGCTACTACGCGGCGGCTCGCTGCCAAGTCAGCATCCTGACCAGAGATATACACTTTACCTGCTAGGCCTTGTGCGTCTAATGCTTGAATTGCACCGCCAGCGGTAGAGTCGTTAGAGGCAACCACTACGTCAATGTTGTTGTCGTTAGCGGTTAGGGCGTTTTCCATAATTTTAAGCGCGTTTTCAGCTAACCAGCCATCAACCCATTGGTCGCCCACTACTTTGATGTCGCCTTTATCGATAAGCGGTTGCAGTACGTTCATTTGTCCTTGGCGGAAAAGCTTGGCGTTGTTATCAACCGGTGAGCCACCCATCAAGAAAAAGTTACCGTCGGCTTTATGTTTAATCAGTGCTTCGGCTTGTAGCTCACCCACTTTCTCGTTATCAAACGATAGGTAGAAATCGATATCAGCATTGTTAATTAAACGGTCGTAGGCAAGTACTTGAATGCCTTCAGATTTGGCTTCAGCAATCACGTTAGACAATACTTTGCCGTTGTAAGGAATAATCACCAGTACATCTACGCCGCGAGAGATCATGTTTTCGATCTGTGAAATCTGGGCGGTTTCGTTACTGTTGGATGATTGTACAAATACTTTGGCGCCGAGCGATTCGGCTTTTTCGACAAAAAAGTCTCTATCTTTTTGCCAGCGTTCTAGGCGAAGGTCATCGATGGCCATACCAATTTTAACGGTTTTGGCAAAAACGGGGGCGGAAACTGCTAACGCGACTGCGCACAATAGTGTGGTCAGTTTTTTCATGTTTTGGCTCCTTGCTATATAGCTTGTTTTATAATGTTTTAGCTAATTTTAGGTTGAAGAGGTAATCCCAATTACTCATTCCTCGACAACCAGACTAGGCGCTTAACCCTTGAGCACCAATGACGCTTTTTTGTACGGCTATAATGAATATTCACATACTGCACCACTATGTGACATGCCTCTAGAAAACGTTTTCCTGTTTTTGTGGAATGTTAAATTTTCTTTAAAGTTGGCATCATAGTTGAGTCACACTTTTATGGCTTATTGAGTTTTTTAGCACTTGAAACAATAACACTTTCAGCGAGTTTTTCTCTTTTTGTATATTTAATTTATTGAAAATAAAGATAAAAGTGTGACAAGCCTTAAAAGACTCGGATGACCTGCATTAGAGGTTTTTTTGATGGCGCGGCAAAGTTAACAGCTTGTTTATAGTTTATGCTGAAATGTTTCCAGTTCTTCGATGTTGGCTGCTTGCTCGCTAAACGCTTTTAAGGTATCCAAACCAGGTGCTTGGTCTGGGGTGTATTGTTTGGCCATGGTGTTTATCCATTGCAAACCAAATTCACTTTCGTAAGCCGAGCTTAATACGCAGCTTACTTGGTCTGCATGAGCTTGCTCGACCAAATTAGCGCAAACTCGCCAAGGGCCTAGTAAGCTGGGTTTTATCACCAAGCAACGCAACCCCTCAAAGTAGTGATAACGGTAACTGCTGTCTTGTAAGGTTTCGTCTAAGCCAATCCCTGCGCCAGTACGTTGGGCTAGCAGCGCACATTGTTGGCTATTCATTAAGGGTTCTTCAATATAATCAATGCGGCTTAAATCAATGTTTTCTAGTACGTATATCGCTTGGTTCCAGATCCAGCCTCTATTGGCATCTAGGCGTAAGCGTAACTCAGGATCATGCTCTAGCAATTGATTAATGAGCGCTACGTCTTGTTTAGGAGATTGGCGGGCCACTTTGAGTTTTGCCAGTTTAGTATTGTGCAGGGACAGTATTTGTTGGCAATGCGCAAAATCACCGTTGAGTAATGGATAACCGGAGACGATTGGTGAATTGGGGGGGAAGCCAGCCATGGCACAATCCATTCCAAAAGCGACACTAGGGTAGAGTTTACGCTGAGCGTGGCCTTGCAGGTAATCACGAATTTGCTGCTCGGCTTGTTCTAGTGTTTCGTCACTAAAACCAGGCAGTGGGGCTATTTCGCCGCGACCTACTCGGCCATCGGTGAAGTGAAGTTCTAGGTATAAACCATGGCGATGAGTAATTTGCAGCGGACCAAATTGCAGTGGTGTATGCAACGCTTGAGTATAGCGACTAAGAGTGGCGCTTTGCCAATTACAGAGCATGCCGAGTCCTCACAAATTTTACCAAGGGTAAGCAAAAATCGTTACCCTTCAAACTTATCATTTCTCGGCTACTTTCCGCAATAACAATTGCTTTTGTTATTAAGGGTTACGTTTAAATTTACTGAATTCTGGTGGGCGTTTCTCATTAAAGGCGTTGCGCCCTTCTTGGCCTTCTTCCGTCATATAAAACAGCATGGTGGCATTGCCAGCCAATTCTTGTAACCCGGCTTGCCCATCACAGTCAGCGTTTAAGGCCGCTTTTAAGCAACGCAGCGCCATAGGACTGTTTTGTAGCATTTCTCGACACCACTGTACGGTTTCTTTTTCTAGTTCGGCGTAAGGTACAACGGTATTCACGAGGCCCATATCTAAGGCTTCTTGAGCGTCATACATACGGCATAAGAACCAAATTTCACGGGCTTTCTTTTGGCCTACAATGCGTGCCATGTAGCTCGCGCCCCAACCACCATCAAACGAGCCCACTTTAGGCCCGGTTTGACCAAACTTGGCGTTGTCTGCGGCAATGGTTAAATCACAGATCATATGCAGTACATGGCCACCACCTACCGCGTAACCGGCTACCATGGCAACCACAGGTTTAGGGCAAGTACGAATTTGTCGTTGAAAGTCTAATACGTTGAGGTGGTGCGTGCCTTGGTCGTCTTGATAGCCGCCGTAATCTCCGCGCACTGACTGGTCACCGCCTGAACAAAACGCCAATTCGCCTTCACCCGTTAAAATAATCACCCCTACTTCTGGGTCGATGCGGGCATCATTTAAAGCGTGCATCATTTCTTGTACCGTTAAAGGGCGAAAGGCATTACGCACTTGTGGGCGGTTAATGGTGATTTTGGCGATGCCGCAGGCCGATTTATGGTAACGAATATCTTCATACCCGTTGTCGGCGTCTTGCCAGCTTACTGCTGTGCTATCAATCTTAGTCATTCTCTTCTCTATGGTTATTTAAGACACTGGATAGTTGCTGAAGAAACAGTGTCGGTTGTTCAAAATGGCAATTATGACCAGCCTTGTCGATGCTATGCCAACGCAGGCGAGGGTAATCTTGTTGTAGCTGTCGGGCTAGCAGTTGATACTTATTGTCTAGGCTACCGCCAATAAAATCTAGCGGCATTTTCAACTGTCCCAGTTGCTTGCTTAAGTCGGCCTGTAAACCGATGCTGCAGGCGCGTAATGCGGCGGCGATGCCTTGGCGATCTTGCTGTTGCCGTTTTTGAATCAACTGCTGGCGCTGTTCCGCAGATAGGTTGGCAAATACCGTTTGTTGGTACCAATCGCTCAGCAGTTGGTTAATTGGATCTTTTAACCAACGAACGGCCCAGCGGTTGTCGTGCACTAAACGCTGCTGTCGCGCATCATCGTCGCTTAAGCCAGTATGAGCCGACTCTATAATCAGTGATTGCAAACCTTTTGGTGCTAATAAAGCATGGTGCAGTGCCAAGCGACCACCTAAGCTATAGCCAATTAGCTGATACTGAGAGATTTTGAGTCGTTTTAGGCAAGCACTTAACTGGTGGCTAAAGTCTTTAAACGCGGCGCGCGGTTTTAAGCGTTCGTTGGCACTCATACCGTGGCCGGGGATATCAATGGTCACGCAATAATAGTGCTCACTCAGCTCAGTAATCACTTTTTGCCAATCGCTGCCACAACCCAAAAAGCCGTGTAAAAACACCAAGCAAGGATGTTGGCTTTGACCATAAACACTAAAGTGCATCTTTACTGGCAACCTCTGCTAATAATGCCTGATAACGAGAGCTGGCGTCGCTTGGAGCAAACTTAACTTCGATTAAACTTGCCCCAGAATTGCGCTGTGCCTGCTGAAAGGCGTACTCAAATTGTTGGTTATTACAGACTTCAGTGTAGGGCAAATTAAAGCTAGCGGCGGCAGCGGCAAAATTAGTTTGGTGAGGCAATTGGTAAAACTCGCTAGCCAGTTGTTGATGTTTGGCTTCAACCACGCTGTCATCTAAGTTCGGCAATAATCTGAATATCTCTCCGCCATCGTTGTTAAAGAGCACAATGGTTAAGCTACTTTTGCTACGACTGGCGAGTGCGAGCGAATTTAGGTCGTGTAATAGCGAGGTATCGCCAATCACCAGTGTTGTCGCTTTGCCTAGGCCTTCGGTAATTCCGGCGGTGGTGGCCACTAAACCATCAATGCCAGAGGCGCCGCGATTGGCAAAGTAATGCTTGGCATTACAGGGTTGCCCCAGTAATTCAAACATTCGTACTATCATGCTGTTACCCATAAATAGGGCCGAGTCGCTGGCTTGTAAGGCGGATACTTGCGCACAAACCGATAACTCTGAGTATTGGGTTTTTACTGTATTTACATCATGTTCAATGGCTTGCTGGGCAGTGCTCCACAGCGTCGTATAATCTGAATTATGCTTGCTAGCGCTTGCTGGGTGAGCTGCTAACCAAGCTGTGGCCGCGCATTGCCAGCGCTGCTGGGTGTGGTGACTTGGGTTGATACGCTGAGAGTGAGTTGCAATCACATAGTGTAAGGCTGGTGATGCCGCTAGCCACTGGTTTAAACGCTTAGAGACCAGCTTATCACCGAATTGAATAACTACTTCGGCTTGCACCTGCTGGGCAAAATGTGGATTTGCTAATAGCAATTCTGCTTGGCTAATGACCTTTTGCGAAGTTGGGTCTAGTTTGGCGTGACTCTGCTGCCAATGGCTTTGACAGTCTGCCGCTATCGGCCAGCCAAGTTGTTGCGCCCAAGCAATGATGGCTTGGCTTTGCTCAAGGCTCTGTTGGCCAATCACCACCAGCACTTTTTGTTTGTTGGTTAGGACGGTCCAGTCGTGAAGCTGATTCACCAAGGTTACGTTTTGGTGCTGTTGGTAAAAAGGTTGAGTGCCAGCCAACCAAGTATGCAAACCTGCTGCATGTTGGCGAAGATCTTGTTGTGCTTGTTGTGGGTAAAAAGGTTCACGATAGGGACAATTTAAATGCACTGGCCCAGAGTGTTGCTGCAGAATCGCCAACGCATGGCCCAACTCGGTGAGCATCGCTTGCGGTAGATTACTGAGATTTGGTTCGGCCAGTTGGGCTTGATAAACTGGATATTGAGCAAATATACCTTGTTGTTCAATGGCTTGATTTGCGCCTACCGAGAGTAACTCATGAGGGCGATCAGCACTTAAAATCAGCAAGGGGATCTCACTTTGCTTGGCTTCGATAACGGCAGGATACAAATTACCTACCGCGCTGCCCGAGGTGGTTATTACTACCACCGTTTGTTGCGTGGCTTTTGCCAAGCCGAGTGCGAAAAATCCGAGGCCGCGCTCATCAAAATGGCAATGGCTTATTGCTTTTGGGTGATTAGCCACCGCGAGAGTTAAGGGGGTAGAACGTGAGCCTGGCGCGATGCAAAAATGGGTAATGCCGTGGCGGGTGCAGTCTTCTATTAACCACTGAGCCCAAGCAATATTAATGTTCTGATTCAAGCAGAGCATCCTCGTCGACTAGCTGCAATACCGTGGCGATTTTATGATTCAATTCTTGCCATTCCTGTTCGGCCTGAGAACCAGCAACAATGCCCGCTCCAGCAAAAGTACTTAAATGTTGAGGAGTGACTAAAGCGCTGCGTATAGCCACCGAAAACTCGCTTTGAGCGCCACTTAACCAACCTACCGCTCCAGCATACCAGCCGCGAGCATATCCTTCATTTTTAAGTATATATTGTACCGCCGATGAACGAGGCAAACCGCCGACGGCTGGGGTTGGGTGCAGTGCTTGCAGTAAAGAGCGGTCATCTAATGCTGGGCTTACTCTGGCTTGAATCCGCCTTTTTAAATGCTGAACTCTATCTAACTTCACCAGCTCTATTTGGTCTAGCGCTCGCACGTGTAAGCTCAACTCTTTAAGGCGACGGGTTAAGTCATCAACGACCAACTGGTTTTCTAACTGATTTTTTGCGTCATCTAACAACTGCTTGCCTAATTGCGCATCTTGTTCGGGGGTTATCCCGCGAGGTGCAGTGCCTGCCAGCGCCTCACTGACCAGTTGACTGCCTTCGCGTGAATACAATCGCTCAGGGCTGCAACCCAAAAAGCTACTAATGCCATCAAATTGAAATAAGAAGCTATAACAGTTTTGTTCTTTTTGTTGCCACTGCTGTAATAAGGCAAAGGCGTTTAGTTCGGCGTTGAGCTGAATATTGGTTTGCCGCGAAAGCACTACCTTAGCGGTATGCTGTTGGAATTCTTCACTGGTGACTTGATCGACTAAACCTTGCCATTGAGTACGGCTGGGCTGATCTTGGCGGCTTAACGCTTTTAAACTCACCTGAGGCAAAGGCTGAGTTGGTTTTAACGCCAGAAATGCTTTTTCGATGCGTTGATATTCTAGCTCTGGCTGATGTTCAAAATTGGCGTTGATAAATAAACGGGTGTATTCGCCGTCACAGCGGATTTCGAAGCGCGGTAAAATAAAACGCCGATGCGGGAAGCCTGACCATTGAGCGCTTTGCCGAGCAAAGGCAATGCCACCATAAAAGCGTAATTGATTATTGCTGGGGTCGAGTTGATCGCAAACCGATTGCAGTTGCTCAAGATCTAAGATTGATTTGGCGGCGCCCACAAACGCAACTTGCTGTTTGTGTTTGTTTTTCCAATAACCGCGAGTGGTGTGCTGTTGCTGATTGAGCCAGGCGAGTAAATCGAGTTTGGGCAGTTTTATGCAAACCTGCTGAAAACCCTGCTGAGGCACTTGCCTAAGCTGGTTAATCGCAATCTTAAATTGGCTAGCAGTGAGTCTCACCTTAACTATTCCTGCTCGAGAATACCGTTTCAATGTAGCTGTTTTTGTTACAACATCATAGTCAGATTTGGCTCAGCCTTGATGCTGAGCAATAATAGACGCTAAGTTCTTATATTAATGTTGAATATTACTTTGAAATCATGGCTTCATGCGGCGCGTTTACGGACCCTTCCCTTGGCAAGTGCGTCGATTATTTTAGGTTCTGCGCTGGCATTTTCGCAGCAGCAGTTTAGTGCTGGTGTGCTTGGCTTGGCACTGGTCACCGCTTTGTTATTGCAAATTCTATCTAACTTGGCCAATGATTATGGCGATGCCGTAAAAGGGCTAGATGATGATT
Source organism: Agarivorans sp. 1_MG-2023 (assembly GCF_030548385.1). NCBI lineage: Bacteria > Pseudomonadati > Pseudomonadota > Gammaproteobacteria > Alteromonadales > Alteromonadaceae > Agarivorans > Agarivorans sp. 1_MG-2023. The sequence goes on from NZ_JAUOSJ010000004.1 coordinate 83,308, forward strand.
CTCGGGTGGGGCCAAAGCGGGCGATTCAAGCGGGTTTGCTCACTAAGCAGCAAATGCTACGCGCCATTGTGGTTGTGGCGTTGCTGTCGATAGGCAGTGGTTTAGCCCTGTTAGCCGTTAGTTTGGGGGCTAACTTACAAGCTTGGTTAGGCTTTATTAGCTTGGGAGGCTTAGCCATTGTGGCGGCAATGGCTTATACCATGGGGGCAAGGCCCTACGGTTATCGAGGCTTTGGTGACATTAGTGTATTCCTGTTCTTTGGTTTATTAGGTGTATTGGGCTGTTATTACCTACACACTCAATCGATCAATCTTGCGGTAGTATTGGTGGCCACTGCCAACGGATTACTGGCCACGGCAGTGCTCAATATTAATAACCTACGAGATTTTAAACCAGATCAGCAAGCGGGGAAGTTGACTTTAGCCGTGCGTTTAGGGGAAACCAGAGCGCGTTATTATCATTTGCTGCTGATATTTTCTGCCTTGTTGTTGCTGGCTGTCTTTGTGGCTTGGCAGGCGCCTAGCAGTTTAGCGTGGTTATTTGCATTGCCGGGCTTAGCCTTAGTAAAGGTAGCCAACACCGTGTTTACTCATTACCAGCATCACATTCTCGATCAGCAGCTGCAGGCTACCGCTAAGCTGAGCTTTGTGGTGGCGCTATTATTTAGCATCGGTTTGCAGATCCAATTTTAAGGCTTATTACTCCAAGAACCATCATATTCACACTTATTCAGCACTTGGCTTACAAAAAGCATTGAGCCTAGTCCTCTGCCTTTGCTAAGGTAGCCTTATATGTTTTGGAGGATTATTGATGCGCAAGATAGGGATCATCTTGCTGCCAACCCTAGCAATTGCAGGTCAAAGTTTGGCCGCCATGCAACCTGCTAAGTGGTATAGTGCAGACGGAGTAGGTGTTGTACCCAGCGTAGAAGTTTTGGGTTTATACGACAGCAACCTAACCAACAGTAATAAAGATCAAATATCGTCTTGGGGAACCATTGTGTCTCCGGCGATTGCTGCCATTTCTGAACAAGATAAAAGTGCTTATTATGCCGCTTACCGACTGGTATGGGGCGAGTACTTTGATAGCTCAGAAGATAACTTTGTAGACCATCATTTACGGTTAAATGGTCAATGGGATTTTTCGGCGCGACATCGTGCAGATTTACGTTACGATTTTCGTCGTAATCACGAACAACGTGGTGAGGGAATATCCTCTGGTTTAGGCAACGCGATTGACGAACCGGTGCAATACAACTTGCATTGGTTACATGGTTTGTACGGGTATGGCGTAAAAAGTGCCACTGCTCAGTTGGAGTTTGAGGCAAATGCTCGACGGTTAGATTATCAAAACTTTCGAGAAACCACTCAGTATCGTGACCGTAATTTGCTTGATGGCAGTGCGCGGTTCTTTTACCGAGTATCGTCGGCCACCCGTTTGCTGGCAGAACTTAAAGCGGCGCAAAGCGATTACAAAACCACCGAAGCGAATACCGCTAATCGTGATTTTAACGACCTACTTGCCTACGCTGGTGGCGATTGGGCTGTAACAGGTAAAACCAAAGGTCGGGTTAAAGTAGGTTGGCAGCAACGCCAGTTTAAAGAAGGTGAACGCGAGGACTTTAGTGATTTGAGTTGGTCGATAGCGGCCGATTGGTCACCTCGTAGTTACTCAACCTTTAGTTTGGAAGGTGGGCGTCAAGCCAAAGCGCCAGAGCAAGATGGCGATGTGATTGACAATACCAATATCAATTTGGATTGGGAACACTATTGGCAAGAGCGCCTAGCTACTTACTTTACTGTGGCTTACGACAACAATGATTATGTTGGTATTACTCGCCAAGATAAAATCTACGAAGGTAGAATTGGCGTCAGTTATCAATTTCGTCGCTGGCTAGAAATTTCTCTGTGGCAGCTATGGAGAGATAAAGATTCTACGCTTGAGGCCGTTACTTATGATAAGCAAGTAACGAGTCTTAAATTGAGACTGAGCTTATAGCCAAGGGAATACCATGCAAAAACTCATAGTACGCGTTCAGAACTGGCTTTATATGCTAGCCAGCGTGCTATGTTTTTCTGCCTCAGCCGATGCAAATGACGATTACCGCTTAGCAGCGGGAGATAGTTTTAGGGTGAGCGTATATGGTGAACCAGAGCTAAATATGGAAACGCGTTTAGCCAACGACGGCTTTATTCGTTATCCCTTTCTGGGTGAGATTGAAGTCCGAGGGCTCACCGTTAACCAATTGCAATTACACATTCAAAATGGCTTGAAGGGTGATTACTTGGTGGACCCAATGGTACAAGTAACCATGGTGGAATACCGGCCATTTTTCATTAACGGCGAAGTTGCTCGCCCTGGTGCTTACCCCTATCAGCCAGGTTTAACCGTGAATCGTGCAATAACTCTGGCGGGTGGTTTTACCGAGCGTGCTGGGAAAAGTAAAATTACCATTCAAGCTGAAAAGGCTAGCCCAGAACAACGCCAAAGAGTCAGCTTGGAAGACAAAGTCTCGGCAGGCGACGTGCTCAATATCCCACAGAGTTTCTTCTAAGTTATTCAATCAATTACCGCTTATGTTGTGTTAGCTATTTGTTAGTAGCTTTTTAACAAAACAGCGAATTTCGTTATTGCCTTTCTTGATATCGCTATTGTGGTTTGGTTTTTTCAGCCCTATACTCGGCTCTCTTGTCGGAGTGCCGAAAGGCTGAGACCACTTGTAGCGTTGCTACTGTTGTGTGGGATCCGTATAACTTGATCAGGATAATGCCTGCGCAGGGAACAAGATGAGTAACCGCTTCCTTCTGTTATTTTAAGTGTACTTAGACACTGTTTAACACTGGGTTACTTTTCCTACATCCGACAAGCCTCATTCTTAAATTTTTTATTTAGAGGCCAGTCATGTCAAGACGCGAAACTCGAGCTGCAGCAGAACAATATATTAATAATCTGCAAGGCCAACCTTTTCCAAATTCAGAAAAAATCTATGTTCAGGGAAGTCGTGACGATATCCAAGTAGCGATGCGCCAAATTAACTTGGCCGACAGCTTGGTTGGCGGCACCAAAACTGAACCAAAACTTGAGCCAAACGAGCCGGTACGTGTTTACGATACCTCTGGTATCTACACTGATGAGAACGCTGAATTAGACGTACATAAAGGCTTGCCACAATTGCGCAAAGCCTGGATTGAAGAGCGTGGCGATACTGAAGAACTCACCGGTCTGAGTTCTAACTTCTCTCAGCAGCGTTTAGCTGATGAAGGTTTAGAACATATCCGTTTTGAAAGTTTACCCACCCCACGTAAAGCCAAACTGGGTAAAACAGTGACCCAGCTGCATTACGCTCGCCAAGGCATTGTTACACCAGAAATGGAATACATTGCTATCCGTGAAAACATGGGCCGCGATAAAATTCGTGAAGACTTGCTAGCAGAGCAGCAGAAAGGTCACTCGTTTGGAGCGTCATTACCAGAACACATCACCGGTGAGTTTGTACGTGACGAAGTGGCCCGTGGCCGCGCGATCATCCCTTCTAACATTAACCACGCTGAAGCCGAGCCAATGATTATTGGTCGTAACTTCTTGGTTAAAGTAAATGCCAATATTGGTAACTCGGCAGTGACCTCTTCAATTGAAGAAGAAGTTGAAAAACTGGTTTGGGCGAGCCGTTGGGGTGCCGATACCGTGATGGATTTATCCACTGGTCGTTATATTCACGAAACCCGCGAATGGGTAATTCGTAACTCACCAGTGCCAATTGGTACCGTACCGATTTACCAAGCTTTGGAAAAAGTGAACGGCGTTGCTGAAGATCTTACTTGGGAAGTGTACCGCGATACGTTAATCGAACAAGCCGAACAGGGGGTGGATTACTTCACCATTCATGCTGGTGTATTGCTGCGTTACGTGCCAATGACCGCCAAGCGCGTTACTGGCATTGTTTCTCGCGGTGGCTCGATCATGGCCAAGTGGTGTTTAGCCCATCATAAAGAAAGCTTTTTGTATGAGCGCTTCCGTGAGATTTGTGAAATTTGTGCCGCTTACGATGTATCACTTTCTTTAGGTGACGGTATGCGCCCTGGCTCGATTGCCGATGCTAACGACGAAGCTCAATTTGCCGAGTTAGAAACCTTAGGTGAGCTAACGAAAGTAGCTTGGGAATACGATGTTCAAGTGATCATTGAAGGCCCTGGCCATGTGCCAATGCAATTGATTAAAGAGAACATGGAAAAGCAGTTAGAAGAGTGTCATGAAGCACCGTTCTATACGCTTGGCCCACTAATTACCGATATTTCTCCCGGCTATGACCACTTCTCATCAGGCATTGGTGCCGCGATGATCGGTTGGTTTGGTTGTGCCATGTTGTGTTACGTAACACCTAAAGAACACTTAGGTTTACCAAACAAAGAAGACGTTAAACAAGGCATGATTACCTACAAAATTGCTGCTCACGCCGCCGATTTAGCCAAAGGCCATGCTGGCGCGCAAATTCGTGATAACGCCATGAGCAAGGCACGTTTTGAATTCCGATGGGAAGACCAGTTTAACCTAGCCTTAGACCCAGACACCGCTCGCGCATACCACGATGAAGCCTTACCGCAAGAATCGGCTAAAGTCGCGCATTTCTGTTCGATGTGTGGGCCTAAGTTCTGCTCAATGAAGATTTCGCAAGAAGTGCGCGATTACGCCAACGAGTTAGAAGTTAAGCTGCTCGACGAACCTTTAGCTGACTTAGGTTTTGTTGCCGAGGGCATGGCAGAGAAATCGGCTGAATTCAGAGACAAAGGTGCCGAGATTTACCACTCGCCACTGCGTGCTGAGACCAGCGATGAAGTCTAAGTTGCCTTTAAGCGACAACTTACGCCCGCAAATTTGGACTATCGCGGGTAGCGACAGTTGTGCGGGAGCAGGCTTACAAGCTGATTTGCTTACCGCGCACGACTTTCAAATAGAGTGTGCTACGGCGGTGACCGCGATTACTGCGCAAAACATCGAAGGGGTGACGGCTATTCAGCCCTCATCGCCTGAGTTGTTAGCTGCGCAGTTAGATGCTTTAGCGGCCACTAACCCTGCCAAAGTGATTAAAATTGGCATGTTAGGCAGTGCCGAGTTGGTAAGAGTAGTGGCCGATAAACTGGCCACTTACAAAGCTACTTGGGCTGAGCCGCCCTTGGTGGTGTGTGATCCGGTATTGGTGGCTAGTTCTGGCGCTAGCCTAGCTTTAGATGATCTAATGCAAGCCTTGCCTGCGTTGTTGGCGCAAACCGATGTACTTACACCTAACGCCACCGAGCTTGCTAGCTTAAGTGGTATTGAGTTAAACAGCGTTACTGCCTTAAAACAGGCCTGTGCTAAGTTACTGAAACAGGGTGTAAAAGCGGTATGGGCGAAGGGCGGGCATTTAGCGTTAACGCCAAATATTGCCTTAGATTACTTTAGTGATGGTCAACGAGAAATCGTTTTGTCGAGCGAGATGATTGATGCGCCACATACCCATGGTACTGGCTGTACGCTTGCTTCCGCTTTAGCGTCTGCTTTAGCGCATGACTTTGCTATGGAAGACGCTTTGGTATTAGCCAAAGCTTATGTTTATCAAGGTTTAAAACAAGTGGTGGGCAGAGGTAACTTAGCTCACCTTGGTTGGCCAACTTTGCGTGAGCATTTTCCTCGAGTGGAGTCGGCGCAAACATCGCTAGGACAGCAGTTTGGCCTCAGCGAGTCTTGGCCGGAAGCGGTTCCCTTTACACCTTGCGATACCACTAAGTTGGGTGTTTACCCTGTGGTAGATAGTGTTGAGTGGATAGAGCGCTTGCTTAATATGGGCGTTAAAACCCTGCAGTTAAGAATCAAAGATAAAACCGATGCCGAAGTAGAAGCCGATGTTATTCGTGCTATCGAACTTGGTCATCAGCATCAAGCGCGTTTGTTTATCAATGACTATTGGCAGCTTGCGGTAAAACATGGCGCTTATGGCGTGCACTTAGGCCAAGAGGATTTAGAAGTGGCCAATTTGCAGCAAATTGCGGCAGCCGGTTTACGTTTAGGCATTAGTACCCATGGTTATTTTGAATTGCTACGTGCTAGCCAGCTGCAACCAAGTTATATTGCTCTTGGACACATTTTCCCTACTACTACCAAGGACATGCCGTCTAAGCCACAAGGTTTGGCGAAGTTAAATCGCTACGCCGCTTTAATGCATGATTATCCCTTGGTAGCGATTGGCGGTATTGATTTAGTTCGCGCTAAACAAGTCTGGCAATGTGGTGTGGGCAGTGTGGCCGTGGTAAGAGCCATAACTGAAGCCGCTGACCCAGCTGCTGCGGTTGCCGAGCTTGAAGCCATTGTGAATCAATCAGCAGCCAATTAGCGAGTAAGCCAAACCATGAGCCAATACCAGCATAGTGACCAAGCCTTAAGTGACGATGAATGTTTGCGTTATAGCCGTCATTTATTATTAAAAGATCTTGGTGAGGCTGGGCAGCTAAAGCTTAAACATGCGCAAGTATTGGTGATTGGTATGGGCGGTTTAGGTGCACCTGCTAGCTTGTACTTAGCCGCCGCCGGCGTTGGTCGATTGGTATTGGCTGATTTTGATGAGGTCGATAGCTCTAATCTTCAGCGCCAAGTGCTATATCGCGAAGGTGATATTAAACAACCGAAAGTTGAATCGGCCAAGCAGCATTTACAGGCTTTGAATTCAAATATTCAAATTCGCAGCGTGAATCGAAAAATGGACGCTATGTTGCTGGCGATGGAAGTGGCTCAAGCCGATGTGGTTCTGGATTGCAGCGATAATATCGCCACCCGTTATGCTGTGAATCAAGCCTGTGTCGAGGCTAAGGTACCGCTGGTAAGTGGCGCAGCGGTTGCCTTTGATGGTCAGTTGATGGTGTTTGATTTTCGCAAAGCTGAACAAGGCTGCTATCACTGCTTATTCCCAAATGCCAGTGAGCAGCAGCTGAATTGCAGTAATGCCGGCATACTGGGACCTGTGGTTGGTACCATTGGTAGCTTGCAGGCCTTGGAAACCATTAAGCTAATTACTGATATTCCATCGGCACAAGTAGGGCGATTTTCCAGCTTTGATGCCCACAGTCTTGAGTGGTTTCATTTAAGCGTAAATGCCGACGCTAATTGCCCTGTTTGTAGTAATCAAAAAGACAAATCATGATAACGATAGAATTTAACGGCGAAACTACCGAGCTCACCGCAGCGCTTAACATTGAGCAGCTACTTGCCCATCAACACCAAGAACCTCAAGGGATTGCAGTGGTGCTAAACGGCAATATTGTGACCCGTAGCGAATGGGCAAATACCTTATTAAATGACCACGCTAAAGTACGAGTATTTCGCGCCATTGCTGGCGGATAAGAGAGAAACCTTGTGTTAAAGATTGCAGATAAAAGTTTTACCAGCCGGCTATTCACCGGTACTGGCAAGTTTGCGACGCCTGAGTTGATGAGCCAAAGCATTCAAGCCAGTGGCAGCCAATTGGTTACCATGGCGATGAAGCGTGTAGATGCGCAAGATCAGCAAGACGATATTCTGGCCCCCTTAATAAAGGCCGGAGTGAATTTACTGCCTAACACCTCGGGTGCCCGCAATGCAGAAGAAGCGATTTTTGCTGCTAATCTAGCGCGAGAAGCGCTTGGCACCGATTGGCTTAAGTTGGAGATTCACCCCGATCCTAAGTACTTAATGCCCGATCCTATTGAAACACTAGCTGCCGCAGAAAAACTGGTCGAACAGGGCTTTGTAGTGTTGCCTTATGTACACGCAGACCCGGTATTGTGTAAGCGCTTAGAAGACGTGGGTTGTGCGGCCGTAATGCCATTGGGTGCGCCTATTGGCACCAACAAAGGCCTGCGTAGTCGTGACTTCTTAGAGATTATTATTGAGCAAGCTAATGTGCCAGTGGTGGTTGATGCCGGTATTGGTGCTCCTTCAGATGCGGCTTTAGCCATGGAGTTAGGTGCTGATGCCGTGTTAGTGAATACTGCCATGGCGGTGGCCAAAGACCCCGTTGCTATGGCGAAAGCTTTCGCTCAAGCCGTAGACGCGGGACGCAGTGCTTACCTAGCTGGTCTGGGCGCTGAGCTTCGCCACGCCGAGGCATCTAGTCCTTTAACTGCCTTTTTAGATACCTTGTAAATAGAGAATATAATGAGTTTTGCCGAGCAATTAGCCCAATACGATAGCGCAGCCGTTCATTTAAGTATTAACAGTAAAACTATTGCTGATGTAGAGCGTGCACTGGCGAAAGATAAGCTGGATTTAGATGACTTTCAGGCGCTTATTTCCCCTGCGGCAGAGGGTTATTTGGAACAAATGGCCCAACGTAGCATGCGTTTAACGCAGCAACGTTTTGGCAAAACTCAACAGTTCTATATACCGCTTTATTTAAGCAATATGTGCAGCAATGTATGTGATTATTGTGGCTTCTCGATGGGTAACAAAATTCGTCGTGTTACCTTAGATATGCTGGAGCTAGACGCCGAGCTGGATGCCATCAAGCAACTGGGTTTTGACCATATTTTGCTAGTGACCGGCGAGTCTGAGCGTAAAGTGGGGATGGAGTATTTCCGCCAAGTATTGCCTAAAATCAAAGCGCGTTTCTCGCATGTATCGATGGAAGTACAGCCGCTAGACCAAGATGAATATGAAGAGCTTATCAGCTTAGGTTTAGACGCGGTGATGGTCTACCAAGAGACCTATAATCGCCATCGTTACGCCGAGGTTCACCCTAAGGGTAAAAAGCGTGATTTTGATTACCGCTTGGCCACGCCTGAACGCCTGGGTGATGCAGGTATTCGTAAAATGGGCATTGGCGCACTCATTGGTTTGGATGAATGGCGCAGTGATTGTTTCTATGTAGCGGCGCATTTGCAGCATTTAGAGCGTAAATATTGGAAGAGTAAGTTTTCTATTTCTTTCCCACGTCTGCGTCCATGTGAAGGTGGCTTTCAGCCTAAATCAGTGATGAGCGACAAACAATTGGTGCAGTTGATTTGTGCTTATCGCTTGTTTAACCCAGACGTTGAATTGTCTTTATCTACCCGCGAATCTGAGCATTTCCGCAACCATGCGATCCCATTGGGTATTACTAGCATGAGTGCCTTTTCTAGCACTCAACCGGGGGGCTATGCAGATACCAGTGAAAAAGCCTTAGAGCAGTTTGAAATTAGCGACGAGCGTCGTCCTGAAGTGGTGGCCGATGCAGTCAAGCAAGCTGGCTATCAGGTTGTGTGGAAAGACTGGGATCGGGTACTCGGCTAGTGTTTATTGCAAATACTTAGCTTCCAATTTAGCTAAGGCTCCTTGCTCTAGCAGTTGCTTTAGCTGTTTATCAAACTCCAGCACAAATTCTTGGTCTACTTGTTGTTTACTAAAAGCCAAATATACCGGTACTTGACCTAAGGCTGGCTCTATCAGTTTTAGACCGTTCGGCTTACCCTCTTGCGCTGCCACTAATAATGCTTGGCGGCTATCGGTCGCTATCATATCCAAACGACCGCGTAACAGTGATTTTACCAAACCCTCTACGCTATTGTGTTTCTCTACGTCGAAAGTGTGTTTGGCTAAAGCTTGGTCAAAAGGAGGCGAAATACGCGCATTGCGCACTTTACCAATGCGGTAATCATCTAACTCAGCAAAGTCACCAGAGAAAGTGTCTGTTGGCCAAGCGTTTAAGGTAATCAGGTGTTGGTCTAAGAGTAGAAAGGCAGTATCTGGGTAATAAAAAAATGCTTCTCTATCTGCAGTGCGCATGGTGGGAATAAGCCCTTGGCTTTGATGGCTTTTTACCTTGGCGAATGCTCTGGCCCAGTTACTAATGTGAAAGTCAGCATCTGCATTGAGCTGCTGAAAACTTTGTTCAATAAGCTCTACAATGATCCCCTCTGCTTTTCCCTGGTCATTAACCATAATGTAAGGCGGAAAAACAAAGCTTTGTATTTCAACGGTTTTAGCATGACATAGTGTGCTGCTAACAAATAATAGGAAAACTACCAGCGGTTTCATCTGTTTCTTCATCCTTGAGCCTAACTCAAATTATAGAGAATCGTGCTATGGTATGCGACCTGAAGCGGCAGTTATTATGTGATTAATGGGCTGTTTGCCTTAACTAACAGAATAAAGAGGTGTGAAGTGTTAAAGAATTTACTGTTAGCAGTAGTATTAGTCATCACTTATACAAGCAGTGCAATGGCTGAAAAGCTAACCGTGGGTGCCGCAGAGCATGTGCGTATTGTAGAGGCAAACCTTATGTTTCTAACGCGTATCGATACGGGTGCGGCGAGTACCTCAATGCATGCAGAAAACATGACGGTATTAGATGGCGAAAACATTAATCCAGACGACTACAGTGAAGCGGAACAAAAATCGATAGTGCGCCCTCTTATGCGTAAAAATATTGGCAAGTATTTGCAATTTACCACCGAGAATGAAGGTGGCGAGAAGCACCAAGGCAAAGCCTTGATTACCGACGTAGCCGCGGTACGTAACTCTCAAGGCTTAGAAATTCGCTATAAAGTTGCCTTAGCTGTGGAATGGCAAGGCCGCGCTAAAACCGTAGATGTAAACCTAAGAGACCGCAGTAAAATGCACTATAAGTTGCTAATAGGCCGCAACTGGTTAGAGGGCGATTACTTGGTAGATGTAGAGCGCAACAAACATTTAAAGTAAAGCTTATAAGGTTTGATGTACTCGTACAAAGCGGGCAAAGCGGGGTTTGCCGTGTTCAGTTAAGCCGTTGTAACGATACTCTACTAAGCTGCCAATAGGAGGTGGATTTGAGCGTAACTGGTCGCTTAAACCACTGCCTATTTTAAATCTTCTACCTTGTTGATCCTGCACTACTAACGCGCCCAATTTACCACTGTACTTGCCTTTCCCGCCACTATAAGCCACGACTTCGGCTTCAGCATCTTGATAGCTTTTATACTTAATTAAGGCGTTGCTACGGCTGGGTATATACATAGATTCGGGGTCGCGCAGCATTAATCCTTCGCCACCTTCGGCGCTAATTTTTGCTAGCTCTTGTTCCAGCTTTGGTCGCCCTGGGTAAGCGCGATAACTGGGCACTGTCATAAAGGCGCTGGTGCTACTTAAGGTTTGTAACTGGCGGTAACGCTGTTGGTAAGGGCCGGGGTAATTTGGTAAATCGAACACCACAAAGCGCACATCTTGCCATTGTTCTACATGAGAGTTTTTCTGCTTAACTAAGCTTACCAAGGCGCTAAACTGCCCTCGACCCAACCAGAGTTCGCCGTCTACAGCTACATTCGGCAGTTGTTGTGCAATGGATGCTGGGAGCCCAATAACATGGCCATTGCGAGTGAGTAACTGCTTCCCATCCCAGTAGGCTCGTACTCCATCATATTTCTCACATACCCAATAGCGCTGCAGATCTAAGCCTTGTTGGTAGTCTGTGGCTAAAATAAGTTGTGGTGGCTGTTGCTGGGCAAGCCCCTCATTAGCGCTGGCTAAAAACAAGCAAACGCTGAGCTTGGCGCTGAGTGAACGATCCATGTCCTACTCCGTAGTGAGTTAATTGTTATTAATGGTAGTGCAAATGCCTATTGCTCGCTAGCTATAATCACCTTTAGCAGTACTTTATTAGCAACAAACTTACTTAAGGTGAATACAATGAGTAAACAATATCAAGGAAGTTGTCACTGCGGCGCTGTGAAATTTAGCCTAAGCACAAATTTAGACTCTGCCGTGCGCTGCAACTGTAGTTTATGCCAACGTAAAGGCATTGTGATGGTAACTGCAGAGGATGATAGCTTTCGTTTATTACAGGGCGAACAAGACTTAACGCTCTATAAATGGAATACCAAGGTAGCGAACCACTATTTTTGCAAACACTGTGGTATTTATACCTTCCACAATCCACGTACCGCACCAGAATTAACTCGGGTTAATGCCGGCTGTTTAGATGGCATTAATCCTTTAGCATTGGATGTCAGTGTGGTTAATGGTGCTGGATTATCCAGTGAATAACAGCCACAAAAAAGCCGACGCTAAGCGTCGGCAACATTGGTACTTATAAGGAAAATACTATGTTTTACTTACTGAAAATATGTTTGTTAACAATATTTTCTAGTTCTTCTTGGCGACCAGATACATGTTTAGGGTCAATATTGTCTGTAATTGCTTGAGTGGCTAAAGACTCTAGGCTGTAATCGCCAGTCATGATTGCTTTACCTAAATCACCGCTCCAGCCAGCGTAACGCTCAGCAACTACGCTGCTGATGTCTTGGCTTTCTAACAAGCTTGCTGCTTTCTCAAGTGCTAATGCACAAGTGTCCATGCCGCCAATGTGGCCGTGGAAGAAGTCAGCTGGATCAATACTTTGACGACGTAATTTAGTATCAAACATCAAACCACCAGTAGTGAAACCACCAGAACGCAAGATGTCATACATTACCGGCGTCCACTCTTCAACACTGTTAGGGAATTGGTCTGTATCCCAACCTAGTTGTGCGTCACCACGGTTGGCGTCAATAGAGCCAAATAGGCCTAGTGAGATTGCAGTAGCAATTTCGTGATGGAAGGAGTGACCGGCTAAAGTAGCGTGGTTAACTTCAATGTTTACTTTCACTTCGTCTTCTAGACCAAATTGCTTCAAGAAGCCGTAAACAGTGGCTGTGTCGTAATCGTATTGGTGCTTAGTAGGCTCAGCTGGCTTAGGCTCAATTAAGATTGTGCCAGTGAAGCCAATTTTGTGTTTGTGCTCTACTACCATTTGGAACAAGCGACCTAACTGCTCGCGCTCTTGGCGTAAATCAGTATTAAGTAGTGTTTCGTAACCTTCACGGCCGCCCCACAATACGTAGTTTTCACCACCTAGCATTTTAGTTGCGTTCATTGCGGTGAAGATTTGGCTTGCAGCGTAAGCAAATACTTCTGGGTTAGGGTTAGAGCCAGCGCCAGACATGTAACGTGCGTTTGAGAATGCGTTGGCTGTGCCCCATAAAAGCTTCATGCCGGTTTCGTCTTGCTTCTGAGCAAGAACGTCCATCATCACCTTCATGTTTTCTGAGTACTCTTTAATAGAGTTACCTTGCGGCGCTACGTCAACATCGTGGAATGAGTAGAAAGGCGTGCCAACTTTTGAGAAGAAATCGAAAGCAACATCGGCTTTCATTTTCGCCATTTCAAGTGCGTTACCTGGTTTTTGCCAAGGGCGGTCAAAGGTGCCAGCACCAAAGATATCAAAACCGTCCCAGCAGAAGTTATGCCAGTAACATGCACCAAAACGTAAGTGCTCTTCCATGGTTTTACCCAGGATCACTTTTTTAGCATCGTAATGACGAAATGCTAGTGGGTTAGTGGACTCTGGTCCTTCATAAGCGATTTTTTCAAACTGGTCAAAATATTGAGCCATTGGAACTACTCCTAAAAAGAATTCGGTTTCATTGGAGAATCAATCTCCATCTGTGAGCTTATTGTTAGCCCTAGCGGCCTTTCCCTCAATTATGAAAAATGCGGTCTTTTTTCAGCTATTTACTTTTCGTGCGCTATCTCGCGTTTTAAATGAATCTTTTTTAGGATATTTCAACGATTGGGTCATAACATTGGCGAAATGTGAAATTTCATAATGCCATCTATTGGTGACAATGGTGTCGGCGCATCGATTTTTTGGCGGGCAAAGGTGAATTGATGAAGGGGTTTGCGGGTTAAGGTTCTCGAATTAGGCCTGGTAAGGTGTAAGAGCTATCGAGGTAGGTTTTTTGTACCACATTAATGGCACTATTTAAGCGCTGCATAAAGCCAGGGTGTTGCTCTAGATAAGCTTTAGAGATGTAAATACCAAAGGGGGCCGAACGTTGCACTACTTCAATGTATTCCCCCCTCACAAGGTTGGGATGCACTTCGCTACTTTTGAATACGTCGGCCGACATAAAGGCAGCATCTATCCGCTCTAAATCAAACAGCATAATGGCCAGTTTAGCCACGTTGCTTTGTTTGCCTACCACATGGTAGTGGTGGGTATTTAGCCATCGTAAGGTGTTTGTACCTTCTATAGAGGCGACTTTTGCATCGCTTTTAAACTCGCTCGAATAAGGGTCTAGGTAACGGTCGTAACGGAAAAACCAGCTCCAGTTATTGTATAAAACAGATTTTGAGAACACCGCTACGCTATCTCGCTGGCTGTTTTGCGAGGCAAAGAAGAAGCCGTCGGCCTCGCCATATTGCACTTCACTTAAGGCGCGCTTGTAGTTGGGCACTTGCTTGGTGCTGTAACCCTGCTGCAATTGCTGCATTATTTTCTCTACAAGAAAATTACCCGCCGCCAAAGGCTGTTGCTGTTTGGTATACGGCGGAAAATGTGGATAAACCAAACGCAAGTCTTCGGCAAGGGCCGAATAACTAAAAAGAAAGGCAACAGCAAATAGTCTTATCAGCAACATTGAACCTAAATGGATAAATCATAGTGATTTACGGTGATTATTACTGGTAAGCGTAGTTAGCAAATAGCTTGAGTGGCAAAGTTGTTGAGGGCTTATTTAAGTGTTTTGTGAACTTGGTGGGTGATTAGTTAAGTGACGGTTTTACAAAACAAAAAAGCAACGCTAACGAGCGTTGCTTTTAGTCTTAGTACAAACAGTAGAATTAACTGTTTAGTAAGCTCAAGCTTTGGTCTACTACGTTTTCTACGGTAAAGCCAAATAACTTGAATAGTTCGCCAGCAGGTGCCGACTCACCAAAGGTAGTCATGCCTACGGTTACGCCATCTAGGCCTACGTATTTGCCCCAGAAGCCAGCTTGAAGTGCTTCAACGGCTACACGAGCACGTACTGCTTTAGGTAATACAGCCTCTCGGTAAGCAGCATCTTGCTTGTCGAAACGTTCGGTACAAGGCATAGACACTACGCGAACTTGTTTGCCTTGCTCGCTCAGCTTAGCGGCTGCGTCTACAGCTAGTTCAACTTCAGAGCCCGTCGCAATCAAGATAAGCTCTGGCGTGCCAGCACAATCTTTAAGCACGTAAGCCCCACGGTTAATTAATTCTAGTTGCTCACCGCTCCGCTTTTGCTGGGCCAAGTTTTGACGAGAGAAGATAAGTGCACTTGGGCCATCGCTACGCTCTACCGCGTTAATCCAAGAAGCCGCAGACTCTACTTGGTCACAAGGGCGCCATGTTTCCATGTTGGGTGTTAAACGTAAGCTAGCCACTTGCTCAATCGGTTGGTGAGTTGGACCATCTTCACCCAAACCAATCGAGTCGTGGGTGTAAACAAAAATAGAACGCTGCTTCATTAATGCTGCCATACGTACCGCGTTGCGCGCGTATTCCATAAACATTAAGAAGGTGGCTGAGTAAGGAACAAAACCGCCGTGCAAAGCAATACCATTTTGCATTGCCGACATACCAAATTCACGTACACCGTAGTGTAAGTAATTACCTGATGCATCTTCTGCGCTCACTGATTTAGAGCTTGCGTGGAAGGTAAGGTTTGATGGTGCTAAGTCAGCTGAACCACCTAGCAATTCAGGCAAAATCTTACCAATCACGTCTAGGGTGTTTTTAGACGCCATGCGGCTAGCAATGTTAGCAGGCTCATTTTGTAGGCGCTGTAATAAGGCTTGCGTCTCTGCTTTCCAGTTTTCTGGTAGCTCACCTTCTACGCGGCGAGCATATTCAGAAGCCAGCTCAGGGTAGGCTTTTTTGTAGGCTGCAAACTTGTCGTTCCAAGTGTTTTCTTGCTCA
The DNA here is from genome assembly GCF_030548385.1 of Agarivorans sp. 1_MG-2023. NCBI lineage: Bacteria > Pseudomonadati > Pseudomonadota > Gammaproteobacteria > Alteromonadales > Alteromonadaceae > Agarivorans > Agarivorans sp. 1_MG-2023. The sequence continues at coordinate 99,026 of NZ_JAUOSJ010000004.1, forward strand.
CTACCTTTGTCTTTGTTGTCCCAAGCTTGGTAAACGTCTGCTGGAATGTCAAAGGCAGCATGTGGCCAGTTTAAGAACTCGCGTGCTGCTTTAATTTCTTCGTCACCTAATGGTGCGCCGTGACAGTCATGTGAACCTGACTTGTTCGGAGAACCAAAACCAATCACCGTTTTAGTACAAATAAGCGTAGGCTTAGTGATGTCGGCTTTAGCCGCTACAATCGCAGCATTAATTTGCTCAGGATCATGGCCATCAACATCACGAATTACGTTCCAGCCGTAAGCTTCAAAACGTGCTGGTGTATCGTCGGTGAACCAACCTTCAACGTGGCCATCAATAGAGATGCCGTTGTCATCCCAAAAGGCGATTAACTTGCCTAAGCCTAGGGTGCCAGCCAATGAACATACTTCGTGAGAAATACCTTCCATTAAACAACCGTCGCCCATAAATGAGTAGGTGAAGTGATCAACAATATCGTGGTTGTCACGGTTGAATTGTGCCGCTAACATTTTCTCTGCTAGTGCCATACCTACGGCATTAGCAATACCTTGGCCTAGTGGACCAGTAGTTGTTTCAACACCTGGTGCGTAACCGTATTCTGGGTGACCTGGTGTTTTAGAATGCAATTGACGGAAGTTCTTTAGTTCTTCAATCGGCAATGCGTAGCCACTAAGGTGAAGTAGCGAGTACAACAACATAGAGCCGTGACCGTTAGACAAAATAAAGCGGTCGCGGTTGCTCCAGCTTGGGTTGCTTGGGTTATGCGCTAAGTGGTCGCGCCACAGTACTTCAGCAATGTCAGCCATGCCCATCGGTGCGCCAGGGTGGCCTGATTTAGCTTGTTGTACACCATCCATGCTTAGAGCACGAATAGCGTTTGCATATTGTTGACGAGGGTGAGTCATCTTTAATTTCCTAATATTAAGTAATTCTTAAGCTTCAAGCGCTTCGATTAGCATCTTGTCTAATTTCACTTGGTCAACGGCAAAGGCACGAATACCTTCAGCCAGTTTCTCTGTGGCCATTGCATCTTCGTTGTGTGCCCAAAAGAACTCTGCTTCGGTCATTGGAGCAGGGCGGTTTTGGCTAACACCTTTGTCTTGAAGGCGCACGTCTAGTTGCGCTTCAGTTTGGTCTAACTCTTCAAGTAGTGCAGGACCGATGGTCAAACGGTCACAACCGGCTAGTTCAACGATTTCGCCAATGTTACGGAAGCTGGCACCCATCACTACCGTGTTGTAGCCATGGTCTTTGTAGTAGCTGTAAATTTCAGATACAGAGATAACGCCTGGGTCTTTCGCGCCAGCGTAATCTGCGTCAGCGTTGCTCGCTTTGTACCAATCTAAAATACGGCCAACAAAAGGAGAGATTAAGAATACACCTGCTTCAGCACATGCACGGGCTTGAGCAAATGAGAACAACAAGGTTAGGTTACAGTTAATGCCTTCTTTCTCTAACTGTTCAGCAGCACGAATGCCCTGCCAAGTAGAGGCCAGTTTAATTAATACGCGCTCTTTGCTAATGCCAGCCGCTTGGTAAAGCTCGATTAAACGGCGTGCTTTAGCAATGCTGGCTTCGGTATCAAAAGATAAACGCGCATCTACTTCAGTAGAAATGCGGCCAGGTACTAATTCCAACACTTTACAACCAATGGTGACTACCAGCTTGTCGGCAGCCATTTCGATTTGCTCGGCTTGCACGTTTGATTGAGTTTTAGCCCAATCAGCCACTTCTTTTAGCAAGCTTGAGTACTCAGGCAAACCTAGAGCCTTAACAATTAACGATGGGTTAGTGGTTGCGTCTTCTGGTGAAAATTTACGCATGGTATCCAAATCGCCAGTATCGGCAACTACCGTGGTGTATTGTTTTAGCTGTGTAAGTAGAGAACTCATAAGATGTATAGACCCTTGTGGTTAAAACAAAATGTGCGGCTTGTTTGGTGGGCCTTCATTATTGGTTGAAGGTCAATGACCAAGCTAAGCTTCATGTCCGTATTAAAGTGCCAGACTGGCATTTGAGCGCAATTACGCTTTTTTTAGCGCTAATGTTGAATTTTCGCAGTCCCGATCTAGATCACGCTTTATTTGGCGTTTTCGGTGGATCTACTGCACAAGATTCATGGTTTTGTCACACTCCACAGCATGGTGCGCCGATTTGTTGAAAAAAGAAACGCGGCCTCGCCCCAGAGTTTTAATAATCACTATGATGTTTTTTTGATCTTCACCATATTTGTTGGATGCGCTAAGGGCGAACTTAGCTATTGCATACCGCCATTAGTGACCAGTAATAATTGTGTCAAAGCCAGTTATTCACTGGCTTTGATGACTAAATGTTACTAAAGGTTTATGCCAAGTAGATGAAACTAGGCCTCTTTTAGTATTTCTCCTTCATCCTCAATAAGGGGAGCTAGCTCTCGGTTTGTTACACCTTTCTGCTCGCGTAACATGCCCGGCGTCATATTCCAGCGTTTCTTAATGGCACAAGACAAATACTGAGGACTACTAAAGCCAACTACTTTGGCAATTTCACTTAAGGTTTGCTCGGTATCTACCAGTAATTCTAGCGCTAGGTTTAGCTGGCTATCGAGTAAATAGGCATGCAATGACATGCCTAATTCGTCATGAAATTTGTTATCAATTGCGCCACGTGAACAGCCCAGCTCCGCTAAGATTTGTTTGACTTTAATATTGCCCTGATTAATGCGAATTAGGCTTAAAGCACCACGCACTAAGTTGTCTTTAAAGTGGAAGAAATCGGTAGAGTCGCGGCCAATAACCCGTTCAGGTTGCACGTAATGGTGGCGCTTAGCCAAGTTTTTGCCATCCATTAATGGTTGTAATAATGAAGCGGCTAAGTAGCCCATAGCGCGGGTGCCTTGGCGAACCGAAGTCAGGGTTGGCAAGCTTAAGGTGCAGTTTAGCTCGTCGTCATCAATGCCCATTATTGATACATCTTCAGGGATGCTAATGTTGGCCAGTTGGCAAGCGTAACTGAGCTGGCGAGCGCGTACGTCGTTGGCGGCAATAATACCCACCGGTTTAGGCAAACGGCTTAGCCAATCACATAAACACTGTAAGTCGCTGTCCCAAGTATCGATATTATCTTTGGCGCTAAACTGGCTGTAGGCGCATTGATTGCGTTCACACCAGTCGCGCAGCAGTTGCTCGCGGTTTGCCGACCAATCGTTAAACGGGCGATTGGGGTAACCACAAAATGCCAAGTGGGTATAGCGGCGCATTTTTAAAAAGCGTGCCGCCATGTTGATGATTTGTTTATTGTCAGACATCACTACGGGGTAGTCTTGCATGGTATTGGCAACCATCTCGCTGCTAGAAATACCAACTACTGGAATATTACGTGACTTAATTGCGTCACGAATTTCCGGGTGATCAAAATCAGCAATTACCCCATCGCCTTGCCATTTATTAAAGTCATCTACTGAGAACAAGTTTTGTTCGCCAATAAACAGGTTCCATGGCGCACCATTTTTCACAAATGATGATATGCCGGTAATAATGCCACGGTCGTAGGCCATGTTCGCGTTTAATAGCAATGCTACGCGGTTGTTTCTTGCCATAGTATTTATCTTCCGTATTACTACGCTTATTCAGCTAAGGTGACCACATTCGATAAATGCTGATCTATCGAATGTGCTAACCGCTGTTGGATCAAATTAGCCATAGCTGTGCTATGGCTAATTTTCATTTTTTATAAACTTTTAAAACAATGGCGCTACAGCCGGGTAAAGTGCTTGGAATGTTTCGCGACGTTTGCTGTACATAGCGTGACGCTGGCTATTGACTTGATGCACTTCTACTAATTCTGGTACTGGGCAAATCACATCTAAATCTGGGCTTTCAGCCACACCTAGTTGGGCTAAACGTGCTGCTCCAAGTGCTGGGCCTACTTCGCCGCCTAAGCGGTAACTCACGCTCTGGCCAAATACATCGGCTAACATTTGACGCCAAAACTGGCTGCGTGCACCGCCACCAATTAAAGTGATTTCATCGGGTTTTAAGCCAGTAGCATGTAAAGCATCTAGGCCATCGGCAAAAGCAAAGGCCACGCCTTCTAATACCGCGCGGCATAAATCTAATGGCCCAGTTGAGTGAGTCATACCAAAGAACACACCTTTGGCTTCTGGGTTGTTATGTGGAGTACGCTCGCCCGATAAGTAAGGCAAGAAGAATACTGGGTTATCACTCTCTGGCGCGGCTTCTACAGCGGCTAGCATGCTGGGTACGTCAGCTTGACCGGTTAAGTTGACTACCCAGTCTAAACACGATGCAGCACTCAGAATCACCGACATAGAGTGCCAAGCATTGGGTAAGGCATGACAAAAGCTGTGTAGTGCTGATTCAGGATTGCTTAGGTAGCCGTCACTTACCGCAAAGTAAACGCCCGAGGTACCTAGCGACAACATCGCTTGGCCAGGTTTGGTTATACCCACTCCCACTGCACCTGCAGCGTTATCACCACCGCCCGCCACTAGTGGTACCGCTGGCATTCCCCAGCGTTCGGCTAATTCAGGTTTTAAGTTACCGGTCACTTCACTGCCTTCAAATAGCTCTGGCATATTGGCCCGACTTAAGCCGGTAGCGGCTAAGATCTCTTCACTCCAATCACGCTTGGCAACGTCTAACCACATGGTACCGGCAGAATCTGACATGTCTGAGGCGAAGTTGCCCGACAACAAGTAACGTAAGTAATCTTTTGGCAGCAATACTTTGTCTACTTGGGCGAAAATCTCTGGTTCGTTTTGCTTAATCCATAGTAGTTTTGGTGCAGTAAAACCAGGCATCATTAAGTTGCCAACTATCTTACGAGAGTTAGGCACGGCGGCTTCAATTTCTTCACACTCAGCGGCGCTGCGCCCGTCATTCCACAAAATGGCAGGGCGTAAAATTTCGCCTTTAGCATCAAGTAAAGTGGCACCGTGCATTTGTCCGCTTAAACCAATCGCTTTTACTTGGGCTAAAGAGTGTTGCTTGCTTAAGCTGGTCATCGCATCTTGAGTGGCTTGCCACCAATCTTGCGGGGCTTGCTCAGACCATAGCGGCGCAGGACGAGATACCGTTAAGCTTGCGTTGGCTTGGTTTAAAATGTCACCGTTTTCAGCGAGAAGCACAACTTTTACCCCAGAGGTGCCTAAATCAATACCGATATACATAAGTAGTTCCTTAATTGGACGCGGGCTGCTCGGCCTGGTTAAAGGTGTTTTGGTTGGCAGCAAAGATGTTTAATTGTTGCCTCATCCTGCCGTGGATCGGAAACGGTACTCAATTATGAAAATTGCTTGCGTGATAGCGTTTTTCCACGACGTGTCTGAGTTCACAGTTTTGCTTGAAATGTGCATGATCATAATCACATTATGATTTTTCACAGTAGCGCTTAGGGTTATTTTTTTACATATTAAATTAAATCTAGATAGGCACCGTGCTTTAGGAGCCCCACATGTTTGCTAAACGTTTCAAAATTACTCTGCTATTTAATGCTAACAAGGTCTACGACCGCCAAATTATTAAAGGCATCGGTGACTACTTGCAGGCTTCGCAGTGTGATTGGGATATTTTTCTGGAAGAAGATTTTCGCTGCAGGATCAGCAAACTACAACACTGGGTTGGCGACGGTATTATTGCCGATTTCGATGACCCTGAAATAGAACAAGCGCTTACCGGTTTGCGGGTACCCGTTGTGGCCGTGGGCAGCTCTTATGAGAACCCAGACCAATACCCTGATTTTCCTTACGTGGCTACCGATAACCGCGCCTTGGTTAATTCTGCTTACGAGCATTTAAAAGCCAAAGGGCTGGAATACTTTGCTTACTACGGCATGCCGCCAAATGATGGCAACCGCTGGGCGATGGAACGAGAGTCGATTTTCCAACAGTTGGTTGCTAGTGATGGTTATGAATGTGCCGTTTATCGTGGCATGGAAACCACGCCTGAGTCTTGGCAATACGCCATGAACCGTTTGGCAGATTGGATTCAATCAATGCCAAAACCGGTGGGTATTGTGGCGGTATCTGATGCACGTGCTCGCCACTTACTGCAGGTGTGTGACCATTTAGGCATTATTGTTCCCGATAAAGTGTCGATTATTGGTATTGATGACGAAGACTTAACTCGCCACTTAAGCCGTGTTTCTTTAAGTTCTGTGGCGCAGGGCTGTCGTAAAATTGGTTTCCAAGCCGCTAAGCTACTGCACCGCCAATTACAGGGGCAAGAGTTACGTAAAGTACGTGAGTTGGTCGGCCCTGAGCAGGTTATTGAACGTCAATCTACCGATTACAAAGCCCTAAAAGACCCTTATGTGATTCAAGCAATGCACTTCATTCGTCATAACGCTTGTAAGGGCATTAAGGTAGAGCAAGTGCTGGACTACGTAAAAGTGTCACGTTCAAATCTTGAGAAGCGTTTTAAGGATGATATTGGTCACTCTGTGCACCAAGAGATTCACTGCGCCAAACTTGAACAAGCCATGAGTTTGCTACGTAATACCGAGCTATCTACCTCAGACATCGCCGAGCTATGTGGTTATCCTTCACTGCAATACATGTACGCGGTATTTAAGAAAGATTTAGAGCTAACCCCTAAGGCTTACCGCATCAGCAAGCAAGAACAAGAAGAGTAAGTACAATGCCCGCGCTTTGGCTTGAGTCAGGGCGCGTTTCCTTTTAAGCTCAAGGCTGTTTGCAATGCTTAAAAGGAATGCCTCGCTTGTCTAAAATCAGCAATATCGCCATTGTTGGCGGTACCCACGGAAACGAATTTAGCGGCATTTATTTGCTGAAGAAATGGCAACAACATCCGCAGTTATTGGCCCGTTCTAGCCTGAGTGTAGAAACAGTATTTGCTAATCCAAAAGCCTATGGCGAAAACAAACGCTATATTGATGCCGATTTAAACCGTCAGTTTAGCGCCAGCGAATTAGCTGATTTTTCTTTAGCTAATTACGAACAATCTCGGGCTAAAGTGCTGCATCAACAGCTTGGTCCTAAAACTAATCCAAACATGGATTTGGTGATTGATTTGCACAATACCACCTCAAACATGGGGCCAACGCTAATTTTGTTGGATCAAACTCCTTTTGATCTGCAGCTGGCGGCCTATGTAAAAATGCTGATGCCGGAAACAGTGGTATTTTTAGATGAACCAGAAGACGATTTGGCGAATCATCGATTCCTTGCCAGTTGCGGGCGGCGCGGCGTATTAATTGAAGTGGGCCCGCAGCCGCAATCGGTATTGCGCCAAGATATTCTTGAGCAAATGGAAACCATGACAGGCCATATTCTGGATTTTGTTGACTTGCATAACCAACAGCAGTTACCTGAACTCCCTCACTCTGTAGAAGCCTTTTTATATCTCGACAGCATTAAACTGCCACTAGATGAACAGGGCGAACGTATTGCTACTGTACACAGTAATGTGCAAGACAATGACTACCAGCCGATTAATCCCGGCGACCCTATTTTTAGAACCTTTACTGGCGAAGATATTTGCTATGAGGGGAACAAAACCGTGTATCCCGCTTTTATCAATGAAGCGGCTTATTACGATAACGATCTGGCTATGTCTTTGTTAGACAAAGTACGTTTAGAGCTAAGTTAGCCGACTCACACTGGCTGAATGTCGTTAAGGCTTGTTGTATTTCTGTGGCGTTTAGCAACTCGTTAAAATGGGCTAGGGCTGTTTGCATGTATTTCGTCACCGCTACTTGGATGAGCGAAGAACAAGTCGCTGGCGTGCAATTGCAAACGTGTAGACAGCTGTTGGCTGTCTTTACTCTTATACAAATCACAGCCAAGAATAGGGTGGCCGATTGCATGGCTGTGGATCCGTAATTGATGAGTGCGCCCTGTGAGCGGTTCAAACTGTACTACGCTTCTGCGTGGGTGCTCTAGACGCTTTAATACCGTGTATTGGCTAATAGCTGCTTTACCAGTACTGAGGCAAATTTTTACTTTAGGAAAGAGCCGCTTATCTTTAGCGATGGCGAGATTTATCTGCCCTTGCTCCTGTTCTAGCCAGCCCTCTACAATGGCTAGGTAACGTTTGCGAATGGTACGTGCTTGAAATTGTTTGTTAAGGTGCTGTGCGGCGGCTGCATGTAAGCCAACAACCATAATGCCCGATGTGCCTAAATCTAATCGGTGGGGTAATAATGCTTGAGGAAAAGCCGGGCTTACTCCGGCTTGGCCATGTACTAAGCGATAATGTACGGAGTCCCAGTTGAGAGGATTTTTACCCGACAAACTCAGTAAACCGCTGGGTTTATTGATTAGCAAGATATCTTGGTCTTGATACAAAATATCCACCGACTCATCGCAAACAGGTGCCATAAAATCATCAACAATTGCTTGGGTGTGAAGGCTTTTTCTATCGAGCATTATTAGAGTTATGCCTGACTCTTGCGCTGTAAATTGAATACGAAACGGCGAGTAATAAGCAAATACTGGCGGGAATAAACAGTGCCTTAAAATGTAAGGTATTAAAAGATAAGGCTCCTAACGTTCCGCCCGCGACAAAGCCAGAAATGATGATCAAAAACAGCATCGCTTTGCGTTTATCAAATGCTTCTCCACGCAGTTTTGCGCCAAACATAATTCCTAAGTCGGTGAAGATGCCGGTAAGGTGGGTAGTGCGAATAACCGCCCCACTGTAAGTGGTGGCTAAGGCATTTTGTAGGCCACAGGCGGCCGAGGCTAAGTAGTGCCCGTGCATGGAATCTTGCGATAGCAAAAACACCGAGGCGACCAAGAAAAACGCTTCTAGCGTGAGCAATCCGCTGTAGTTACGCCCTAGCTTTAACGAGCCACTGCGAAGAAAAAATCCTGATATTGCCGACCCCGCCAGAAAACTAACCACTACCAGGCTTAAGTGCAGTAAATCTGACAGTGTTGAGTTTACGATACCAGTGCCAATCAGTGTGGCAGTGCCTGATAAATGAGAAATAGCTTGGTGTTTAAAACCTAATAAGCCAATTGCATTGACTAGCCCAGCGACAAGGGCCAATACAAATGAACCATATTCTACCCAGCGGGGTAACTTCGAAATCACATTAATCCTTTACGCTGAAGGGGGTGAGAAGCAGCGCGTTAACTAAACCGCTCAATCAAACCTAAGTGGAATAGTGAGCACAGAATCTAGCATTATAAGGTCTTCATTGAATTAGTTTTACTAGCATTTGCGTTAAACAAGAAAAAGGCGGATCTTTTAGGCTCGCCTTTTCGCATTAAGTTAGCATTTTTAAAGGTTTAGTCGTACAAGGTTATTTGGCTTCTAGCACCTTAAGAATGTCCTGCATCGACTGCTGGTACTGCTGCTGATTAGAGTTTTTAAATAACAGTAAGTCGTCAACCACTTCTGGGTTATCAATACAGTGAGGAACAGAAGAGTCGACTCCCTTAATGTATTCATCCCAGTTTTCTAATTTCCAAGTATCTCTTGATGAGTTTCGGTCAATCATGCGCTGTTTCACTACATCAACATCGGTTTCTACCCACACCACAGTGAGTCGAGCATTTTTCTCTACCAACTGTTTTTTTAGTTCATCGATGTAAGCGGTGTCTCTTATCTCACGGGTAAATGGCGCATTAATTAAAACGATATCGTCGTAATCTAATGCCTCCATAGCAAGGGCCAGGGTAGCCTGATATTCGTAGTTGCGAATATGCTCTTCAAAGAAATCTGAACTGCGGTTTACTTCCACATTGGCCAGCTTAAAAATTTGATGAGATAACACGATAAGTGTGTCTTTATCTAAGTAAACAACGTGCTTGAGTGCTTTGGCTAATTGCTTAGAGATATAGGTTTTTCCGCTGGCAGGCGGAGAGGTGACCAAGATTAATCGTTTCATTATCATTCCGTTGTTTGCTAATTCGTATTCTACGAGGCTTGCTGAGCAGCTATCGCCTTTGAGTTTTTTCTATGCCGCATAAATAGATAAACGACACCTAGGGTTATGGCCAAATATAATAAGTAGGCTCCGGCTTTTTCAGATGACTTAAGCGGCATATCAAAAGCCAGAGTGTAAATCACAATCGTCATCAGAGCTAACGGCGCAGCGAGCAACCTAAGCGCATAACGAAACCATTTATTAGTGAGCCGATTGCTTAAATAAATGATAAAGATAAAGCTAGCAATTATTGTTGCTGCGGCCAGTAGAGCGATCCAATCCATTACGATCTCCAAAGCGGGTAAATACAAGTGCATGAAATTAACGACACTAGTTTACCTGTCTTAATAACTAATTTGTTATTTATTGCAAGGTAGGGGCAATGATGAACACGAGTTTGTTTGTCACTTTGTGCTGAATAAAGACGCAGTAGTTTCTATTAGTTGCCTAATAGGCTTAAAACCAGCGCTTCCATTTAAATAGCCCAATCAAACTTAGTGCGATAGTGAACATCACACCGATTAAGATAAAGTAGCCATTGGGGTGGTGTAGCTCTGGGATTATCTCGAAATTCATGCCGTAAATGCCGGCTAAAAAGCTTAAGGGGACAAAGATGGCGGTGATCAAGGTTAACACTCGCATGGTGTTATTTAGCTTATGAGAGCTAATCGATAAGTAGCCGTCAACAAGGTCGCCGCATATTTCATAATACATGCTGCTTAGGCTGTGCAAACGTTCGAAGCGCTCGTGCAAATCTTGCAGTACGGGTTGATCGATAGCGATCCCGTTTAGGCTTTGTTCCTGCTCTAAGCTGAGTAGCTTTTTGCTTAAGCTTAAGTGGTAATTAAAGATCCTATTTAAGCGCAATATGTCGGTCTTTTGTCGAGTAATAGTGCTGAGTAACTGGTCGTCACCATGATCGCTAAGTTGTTCTTCTAGCTCACTGAGTTGATCTTCAAATGCCAATAGCTGATTCAAATACAAAGTTGATGCACTGTGCATAATGCGGCTAGCTAAGCTGAGCGGGTGCTGAAGATACTTGTGAAAGTTCTGCGTGAGTAAGTTTTCTATACCTTGTGACTGCCCTTGGTGCAAAGTAATCAGGTAGTTTTTTCCTACCAACATGGCTAGTTGCATATGCTCGAACCGCAACTCGCCTAAGCAGCTTTGAATACCGCGATACAGCATGAATATTTGTTCTTCAAATAGCTCGATTTTGGGTGGGTGACGAGAGCGAAAAACATCAACAATGGCCAAAGGGTGGCAAGCAAAACGTTTGAGTAACTGTTCCGCTTTGGCTTGGCTAAAGGTGCTTAAATCTATGTCGATCCAAATGCAGCTATCGGTGCTCTCAAACCAGGTATTTATCTGTGCCTCATCGCCGTGAATAGGCGCTTCTTTGTCGGTGCTTAACCAGGTTCTTATCATGGTTTATCCTTACTGGGCTGACTTAAGCCCTTGTCTAGCTTATTAAAAAGAGTGAAGCGAGGCCTAAAAAGGCGACAAAGCCTACAATGTCGGTCACTGTAGTAAGTATTACCGATCCCGCTACCGCAGGGTCAATCTTCATTTTTTTCAGTACAAAGGGGATCATGGTGGCCGAAGCTGCGGCTGCCAAACTGTTTAATACTATGGCGACAAAAATCACCATGCCTAATGGCAGTGATTGAAACCACAAGCTCACCACGCCGGCTATCACCAAACCTAGCATTAAGCCGTTAAAGGCTGCAATTTTAAGTTCTTTGTTTAACAGCAGCTTAAGGTTGCTTTGTTGTAAGTGGTTTAGCGCAATACCTCGCAGGGCTACTGCTAAGGTTTGGCTACCAGCAATCCCGCCCATGCTGGCCACTACCGGCATTAAAATAGCGAGTGCAACTAATTGCTGCAAAGCGCCTTCAAATAAACCAATCACCCAAGAGGCTAGAAACGCAGTGGCTAGGTTGGTAGTAAGCCAAATTGCGCGCATTTTGGCGGCTGTGGGCACAGGGGTGAACAGATCTTCCTCGTCAGAAGGGGAATCGCTAATGGCAATATCTAAGCTACGTTCTTGCAGCCATTGCACAATGTTAGATAGCGCAATCGCACCAATAATTTTTCCGTCTCTCTGCACCGGATGCCAAGCATGCCCCGGCACAACGTTCAGTGACAAAGCTATATCGGCCAGCATTTGCTGGTGGTCGAATACTTCTATGCTTTGGCCGAGTTCACTGAGCCGAGTGTGGTCACTGGCATTGCTGATATCGGTCATGCTGCAGGCACCCTGAAATTGCCCGTTGGCATCTACCAAGTAAATGGCGACGTGTTTGTTACTCCGAGTGCTTAAACGTTGTTTAATGCGTTCTACAGTAGAATTTGGTCGGGCACGTAAAATGTGGGTATCTACATAGCGGCCAACTTGTTCGTCTTCGTAGCTTAATGCGTCTTGCAGCTGTGCGGCGGTGAGTTCATCTTGTTGTTCAAGATAAATATCCACCATCGACTCTGGAAGAATATCGGCAAACTCAACAATTTCGGTATCACTAACGAAATGCTGTAAATCGTTGAGTTGTTGTTGGCTAAATTGGCTAAGTAGGTGCTTAACCGTTTCATACTGCATTAAGTGCAGTATGTCCCAGTAGCGCTCGGCGCTGCATTGCGGCCAAATGTGTTGGCGGTAACCGTCGGGCAGTGATTCGATAAGGTTAGCTAATATCGCGTTGTCGTATTGGCTAATAAAGCTGAGATCGGCCGGCTGTTGCTCTTGGTCAAGCGCATCCAAAACGCGGCGTAGTGCCGCGTCATGGTGACCATCAAAGGTTTGTTGGTTGGAGCTTGTCTTTGCTTCGCTGGTCATTGTGGCTGTCCTTATTGGTGGTTAGTGATCTATTCCTCGATGCTGCAAATGGGCGATACCCCTTAGGTATTCACCAAAAAGCTTTTTGAAGGATCGACCAACACATTGTCACCCATGCCTTCACGGCCTAATAACATTAGATAAGTCATATCTTTACGGTTACTTAGTGTTATTTCAATAGGCCAAACATGTTCGCCCAATTGAAATCGAGTTTGAATAACATAACGTTGTTCAACATCGCCATTAGATGACTTTATTTTCCGCGTATCAAATACTGGCGCACTGCAACGGCTCACCTGATCCAAGTTATAAATGTCTGGATGTAAATCAAAGCTAATATGTGGCTTACCGTTTACTTTGGTTCGCTCTAAGTTATCTACATGCAGGGCCGAGGTTTTTGCGCCAGTGTCTACACGCACCTGTAAATCACTAATCCCTAAGTCGGGCAGGTGGCAAGTTTCTAAGTTACCTATGATTAATTTAGCCATTATTATCTTCTTCAGGCTCCGCCGCTGCTGGGGTTTTCTTTTCAACGGCTCTAGTGGGTTGGTGTTCGCCAATGACAACCGCTTTTTGAAATACCATGGCATTAGGAAAAGTGAGCTTAGCGCCATTGTCTGCCAGCAAAATAACGTGGAACAGGGTGATTTCTTCTAAACGCCCTTCAATAGAGTTGTCGCCGTCGAGTATTTTTACTCGGTTACCGACTCGGTAAGGGAAAAAGAAAAATACAATAACACTGGCAGTTACGTTGCTTAAAATAGACCACTGGGCAAATAGCGCGACACCTAATACCGCAAATACCGAAGAGAGAAATATGCCAAAGTCGTTGAAGCCAAGATCACTAACCACGCTAACAACCATGACGAATAGCAGCACTAAAACACTACGCAATACCCAGCTGACGTAATGAATCCGTGTTTTGGCAATATTGCGCTCTTCACCGTAGCTAAGCACCATTTGATTAAGTTTGCTTTGAGCAATAAAAAAGGCTGCAAAAGCTACTGCGATCAGGAAAATGGTAGTAATACTCATTGTTTTACCTTGTTCTGTTAAGGGCCGGTCGAAGGGTTAATCGACTCTTGCCAGTTTTCTATTTGTTCGGCGACTTCATCTTGCTCTGCGCCAAAAAATGCTAAGTGGTACATGGCGTCACCCTCTTGTACCAAGGGTATGTTCTGCTTACCTATTACTATGCCAGAACGTTTTGCGCGTACTTGATTAATTAACTCGCCAAAAGGGCTGTTAATGTCTGCCATGATGTCACCGGCATCCACCAAATCACCTAGCTGTGCATATTCAGTCACAATACCGCTGGCGGATGCGCGTAACCAGGCGCTGCTATAGGCTACGTATGGCGACGCTTTTTTACTGCTGCGGCGCTTTTTAATCATACCTAAATGCGACAGAACTTTTAGTATGCCTTTTACCCCACTTTGTATCGATAGCTCATCAAAGCGTAGTGCTTCACCCGCTTCGTAAAGCAGTATTTTTGTATCGTTATCTACCGCCGCTTCCCGTAACGAACCATCTCGTAAATCGGCATTTAGCAATACTGGCACGCCAAAAGCTTCCGCCAGTTGTTGGGTTTCTGGGTCTTTCAAGTTGGCTCTAATTTGCGGCAAATTAGAGCGATGAATCGCGCCCGTATGTAAATCAATGCCGTAGTCACAATGCGCCACAATCTCGGTGAGAAATATATGTGCCAGTCGACCAGCTAACGAGCCTTTTTCTGAGCCTGGAAAGCAGCGATTTAAATCGCGCCTATCGGGCATATAACGGCTTTGATTTAGCACCCCGTAAATATTAACCATCGGCACCGCAATTAGGCAGCCCTTGGTAATTTTAAAGCTAGATGAGCGAGTTAAGCGGCGAATAATCTCAATCCCGTTTAGCTCGTCACCATGTACCGCCGCGCTAATAAATACCGTTGGCCCCGCGCGCTTGGCGCGGGTGATATGTACCGGAATAGAAATGTCGGTGTCGGTATAGAGCTTGGCCACCGGAATTTGTAGTTGCTTTTGCTCACCCGGCTTAATCTCTGTTCCAGCAATAATCATGGCTTACCTCTACCCTTTGCCGCGTGTTTTGGTGGCAAAGGGCTTGGCGTTCTTCTCGATAAACTCGAATACCATAGCGGCGACATCTTTACCGGTGGCGCTTTCAATGCCCTCTAAGCCCGGAGAAGAGTTAACCTCCATCACCACTGGGCCGTTATTTGATTGCAATATGTCTACACCACATAGGTTCAAACCCATGGCCTTAGCAGCATTAATCGCAGTAGCGCGTTCTTCTTTGCTTAGGCGCACCAACTGTGCGGCGCCGCCACGGTGTAGGTTGGAACGAAACTCGCCTTCGGCCGCTTGGCGTTTCATGGCCGCAACCACTTTTCCGCCTACCACTAAGCAGCGAATATCGGCCCCACCGGCTTCTTTAATAAACTCTTGTACCAAAATATTGGCTTTTAAGCCCATAAACGCTTCAATCACACTTTCGGCGGCTTTGTTGGTTTCGGCCAATACCACGCCTATGCCTTGAGTGCCTTCTAGCAGTTTGATGACTAACGGAGCTCCGCCAACATTTTTAATCAGATCCTGAATTTTGTCAGGTTTGCTGGCAAAACCGGTACGTGGCAAGCCAATACCTTTGCGAGACAACAACTGTAGTGAACGCAGTTTGTCGCGAGAACGGCTAATTGCTACCGACTCATTGACACAAAAAGTACCCATCATTTCAAATTGGCGCACCACTGCTGTGCCATAAAAGGTAATCGACGAACCAATGCGTGGAATCACCGCATCATATTGCGGCAGTACTTCGCCGTTGTAACGTACCGTAGGCTTGCTACTGGTGATATCCATATAGCAATGCAAGGTGTCAATGATGTCTACTTGGTGTCCACGCGCTTCGCCTGCTTCTTTTAAGCGGCGGGTGGAGTAAAGGTTTTCACCTCGAGATAAAATGGCTACACGCATGATTCGATCCTATTAATTTATGATTAGCTTAAATAAATGGGCTTAGCCATCTTCAGTGACAAATGTTTCATCTTCATTCTCAAGATTATCTACCTGAGATTTAGAGCGACTATTCAAGGTATGAAAACGCCGTCTTGAATAGGCTAGGTCTTTGTATTTAGTCCAAATTTTTTCTAGTTTGGTGCCTGCTTCAAGTTGCTTACTACAGACCAATAAAAAGTGCTGTTCTTGCTGCCCTTCGGGCATCATTTCTCCCGCATCTAGCGCTCTCATTGTTTCGCCATATAAACTGAGCAACTCGGACTCAAGTAGAGTGAAATCACCAGATTTACGAAACCCGTGTTTAAAGCGTTTATCGTCGTAGAAACGTTTGTTGCCAAAGCGAAAATCGATCATCATTGCGGTTACTCCAACTAAGTAGTGAAGCGGCTTTAACAGCCGTGGGTAATTTGGCTGCAAGGTAGAGAATATTTGCTCAAGATGAAAACGAATTGTTTTTATCGTATGAACAAATTTTGTTTGTTAACCTCGAGTTAGCGGGAAAGGGGCTATTGAATGGATGTAAAAGTATTCCGAACGTTTTTGGAAGTGGCCAAAGTTAAGCACTTTGGGCGAGCTTCTGAGAACCTGTATATCACCCAAGCGGCGGTGAGTGCGCGGATTAAACAGCTAGAAAGTTTTTTTGATACTCAATTATTTATTCGAGATCGTAACGCCATAAAACTCACCAGTTCTGGCGAACGTTTAATTGCCTACGCCGAAAACATGGTGCGTACTTTAGAGCAATCTAAAGCCGAATTACTGTTGAGCAAAGCCCACGCTATTCAGCTTGCGTTAGCGGGTACGCCGAATGTGTGGGACGCTTATTTGCAGCATTGTTTAAGCGTGATTACTGATACCTTTCAAGGGTATGCGTTTAGCGCCGAGAGTTTAGGCCGTGAGCACATGCATCGAGCGTTGGTAGAACGAACCCTTGATATTGGGGTGGGGCTCGATCAGCTAAAGTCTGATGAATTAGTCTGTAGTAAGGTGGCAGATTTGGAGTTGGTGCTGGTCTCTACTCAGCAGCAGAATCAGCTATCGGCGTTAGCGAAAAGCTATGTGTATGTTGATTGGGGAACACGATTTAGCTCTGAACATGCCTCTCGACACAGCAAAATGCCGCCACCGTTTTTGCGCACCTCTACGGGCCGAATTGCTTTAGATTTTATTCTGGAAAAAGGCGGGGCAAGCTACTTGCCTGCTTCTATGGTTGAACCTTTTATCGACAGCCAGCAATTGTTTAATGTTGAAGAAGCTGAACCTTGGTTACAGCCTGTGTATTTGAGTTACCGTAAAGACTCGGCAGCATTAGACCAGATTAAACAAGTTGAAAAACTGTTGGATAAAACCGAACCTTCTACTGCCTTTATTTTGCAGCAGGCGGCTGAGCTACCACCTGCTGATGAAGCCTAACCCACTAGTGGGGTGGCTAAAGTAAACTCAATCAAGCTGTCTTTTGGCAGCTCAATGTCGTTGCCTTGGGTGATGATTGATGCACCCACACCTACTTTGGCACCGTTTTTAGCGCCGCTACTGCCATTTACTAGGCCACCAATGGCTGCCGCTCGTGCGGTTTTACCAACCGTGTCGCCAGCGGTATTTGCACCGCTAGAACTAAGTATGTCGGTATGAATGTTCTGCATTTGGTCGTCAATCAATATGCTGGTTAGGGTGATGCTCATGTCAGCTGAGCCGGCAATTCGACCTGCTTTTTTCACTTCACTCAGCTCGCCGTAAACGGTGCTGCCTCGCTTGGCAACGATTGTGTCGCCAGACATTAAGTTAGCCTCTAGTGTGGCAGTAAAACGTTGTCCTGTTTCGTGCTGGCGAGTATTCACGCCTTCGCTCATGCGAATAGTAAGAATAGTGCCTGCTGGTACTTCTACTGGTTCGTTTGAGACTTGAGAGGTAACCGGTTCTTCTGCGACGGGGGCAGAAGTAACGATGTTATTGGTGTCGTTAAAATCAATGCTGGCCACTTGCTCAGTGGGTAATTTAACTTCAATGCCTTGCATGTCTAACACTAATGTTTCGGCATTTTGCGACACAATGTTGCCTTGCAAAGCGCGGCCGTCTTTTAGCTGAATGTTGGCTGCATGGGCTGTGCTGGAAATCAGGCCTGCAAAGATAAGGGCGTAAACAGAAGTTTTAATGTTCATTAAGTAATACCTGCAATGTGCTCGTTAAGATGGGCATAGTGTAGGCAAACCGTCAGCCGCGAAAAATCCCTCTCGATGCAATGCATTGTTCCAATTTATGAACTAATTAAACTTCGCTTCTAAAAAACGTTGTAGCTTGTCGATAAATATCCTCACCTTGGCTGGTAAGAATTTTCTTGAATGGTAAATGGCATAAATGTAGCCACTCAGTTGCTGCGGCTGGGCGTAAGCTTTTACTAGTTTACCTTGTTGCACTAACTCTTTAGACAACATATGCGGGACCAAGGCGATGCCTTTATCTTGCAAGCATAAATCTAAACCCAGTTCGGGATTTTGCACACTAAAGAAGGGTGAAATAGCTTGCTGGACGATTTCGCCTTGGTAGTCAAAACGCCAAAAGTGAACCGGTGATTGAGATACAGAATTGAAGATAATCTGATGTTTTTCTACATCGCTGGGTTGCTGGAGCAAACCATGTTTAGCGATATAGGCAGGGCTTGCATAGTAATCGTATTCAACAATGGATACACGACGGGCAATCAGCGATGAATCTTTGGGTTCGTCAACATGAAACATAATGTCGTAGCGGGTGGTGGTTTGATCTTCTTGGCGTCCTTCGCTGCTAAACGCTTCAAATTTTAACTCGGGATAGTCGTTAATCATCTCTATCACTACCGGCCAAAAAACACGTAACAGGGTATTGGGGATAAAGATGCTTAAAGTGCCGCTGGGTTCGTCGTTTTGCTGCTGGGTATCTTGTTCTAAACGCTTAGCTTGCTCGATTAAACTCTGGCAACCTTGCAGATAGTTTTCACCCACTTCGGTAAGGCTTAACTTGCGGGTGGTGCGGGCCAGCAGTTGCACACCAAGGTGTTTCTCTAGGTTGGTGATGCGTCGACTAATGGTTGATTTTGGAATGTCTGTTGCGTCAGCTGCTTTGGTAAAACTACCGTGTTTAGCTAACTGAACAAATAGATCCATATCTTCTAAATTCACCTGGCGATCCTTGCAAGCTTGATTTGTTCCATTATATGCAACAAAGGGTTTTGATGTCGTGGATTTTTCTCATTGTTCACAAATCCTACACTGGCTGCAGTTTAATGGGTTTATCGAATTGAGGTGTATATGTTATCTAGTGTATTGATTGGTGCAGGCTTGGCGGTGGCGATGTATTACGCCTTTATTATTTTTATGGAATTAGGCGACTTTGGCCAATGGGTGGTGAAGTCTACGCGGAAAAAAACGATGCGGGCCTGGCACAAGCGTAAAACCTTGAGTCGCAATACCTTAATCAGCTTGGCTGTTGCTTGGTTAGGGTGGCTGTTGCTGGCTAGTCACATTTCATTGTTAATGATGCTGGTGGTGAGTGCCATTATCTTAGTGATGTATTTCTCTGGGGCGATTAATCCAGACATTATGATGCGCGCTCGCCAAGAAAATGCGGTATTTTTAAGCCCTGAGCAAGCTGCACAGTTTTATCGTGATGATGAAAGTGTGATTGTTTATGAGCATAACGGACAAGCGCGTGCTCATTCTGATAAGCAGCTGGTGCGCCCGCATGTGGTTGGTGACCAAAAACATGGTCAGTCTAATGTTGTTATGACCTATTGTGGTTTAACCAATTTGGGCATGGCGGTAGTGCCAGAGATTAATGGCCAAGCTTTATCGCTACGCCCAGTGCTGCAGTTAGAAAACAACTTGGTAATGGCTGATGCCAATACCGACCAACCAGTACAGCAGCTTTGGGCTCGCAGAGAATGCGATATTAATGCTGGGATTGACGGTGAAATGCAGCAAGTGGCAACGTTTAGAATGCCCTTTGCTAAGTTTAAACAGGCTTACCCAGAAGGCTTGGTATTTGTGAACGACTACCAAGAAAAAGGCATGCGAGTGACCTTTTGGGAAAACCCCGCGGTATTTTTATACGACCGAATGATTGAGCTTATTTTTGGTCTAGCAATTAATGCTCAACACAACTTAGACAAACCGGTTTTTCCTACCATTAAGCATGTTGATAAACGCTTACCTAGCAAGCGTTTGGTATGGGCTTTTAATGTGGGGGAACACTACATTGCCTACACCGAAGAGTTTGTTGTAAGCCAAGGTGGTGTGGTTAACCTGGTGGTTGATGGGCAAAGCATTGTGGTGAACTATGACCAAGAGATGCAAAGTTTAGGGGTGTTTTACAACCCCAGCAAACAGCCCGTTAAACAACTCGATTTTGCCGGCTATTTAGAAAATGGTAAGCAGTTGCAGCGTGTTGAAACGCTAAAAGCAGGGATCTTTTGGATTGTATGGGCAAACTTCTTTCCTCAAACCGAGCTAAACCCCACTAAATAGTGAAGACATTGATCGCTAGGCGGCAATGTAATAAAGGTCAAAGTACTTTCTTTGACCTTTTTCTCAGTGGCAATGGGCGTTTTATTGGCAATGCTAATAATTTGTCGCTTATTGGTCAGCAAGGCTGCGCATCACTGACTAATTGCGCTACAGTACAATCACGAGTTAATTCGTTGTAACCCTGAGATTTATTACAAGGAATGTTTTAATGTTTAGTTTTTTTGAGCGGCTTACGGTCGCTTTCCCAAAACAAGAGCCTGAGCAACCCCCTAAAGGTTTATACCAGTTTTGTATGCACTATTGCGCAGGTATGGGCAAACCACTGTTAGTGATGTCTGTGGTATCGGCGTTAATTGCTATTTGTGAAGTCGCCTTATTTGGCTTTATGGGCCAGTTAGTTGATTGGCTGGGCACTAAAGATCCCGCCACCTTCTTAACTGAAGAGGCCAGTAGCTTGTGGTTAATGGGGATTACCTTATTAATTATTATGCCGCTGCTGATTTTGTTGGATTCTTTAGTGATTCATCAGGCCTTGTTGGGCAATTTCCCAATGGCTATTCGCTGGTCAGCTCACCGTTATTTATTGCGTCAAAGCGTGAGCTTTTTTGCTAACGACTTTGCTGGTCGAGTTGCCACTAAAGTGATGCAAACGTCTTTGGCGGTGCGTGAAACCGTAATGAAGCTGTTAGACCTGATGGTTTACATCTTAGTGTACTTTTTCTCAATGCTGGTGCTGGTCGCACAAGCCGATATTAGGCTTATTTGGCCAATGCTGTTGTGGTTGTTGGCCTATATTGCGATTCAATTGGTGTTTGTACCAAGGCTTAAGCGGATCTCTACTGAACAGGCCAATGCCCGCTCCTTAATGAGTGGTCGTATCGTTGATAGCTACACGAACATTGCTACGGTAAAACTGTTCTCGCATAGCCAGCGTGAAGCCGATTATGCTCAAGAGGGCATGAATGGCTTCTTGGTTACTGTTCACAAGCAAATGCGCTTGGTGACAGGGCTTAACTTTTCGGTGCAGTTATCTAACTATTTACTGACCTTTGGTATCTCGGCTCTATCTATTTATTTATGGACCTTAGGCGATGTATCGGTAGGCGCGATAGCAGTGGCGATTGCTTTGGTTTTGCGCCTTAACGGTATGGCGCAGTGGATCATGTGGGAAATCAGTTCACTGTTCGAAAATATTGGTACGGTAGCCGATGGCATGACCACCTTAACCACCGAGCAAACCATTACCGATAAAGCGGATGCTAAACCGATTAAAGTGACAGAAAGTCGCATTCACTATCAAGATATTCGCTTCCACTATGGTGAAGAGAGTGGCGTGATTGATAAGCTGAATTTGAGCATTAAAGCCGGTGAGAAAATTGGTTTAGTAGGGCGCTCTGGCGCGGGTAAAACCACCCTTGTAAATTTATTACTGCGTTTTCATGATGTAGAGGGCGGCGCTATTTTGATCGACGATCAAAACATTAGCGAAGTGACCCAAGACAGCTTACGCGCCCAAATCGGCATGGTGACGCAAGATACCTCGCTGCTGCATCGCTCGGTGCGCGACAACATTTTGTATGGGCGACCTGATGCTAGCGAAGAGCAAATGATTACCGCTGCCAAACAGGCCAAGGCGCATGAATTTATTTTAAGTTTGACTGATCAAGATGGTCGTACTGGCTACGATGCACACGTAGGTGAGCGTGGAGTTAAGCTCTCGGGCGGACAGCGCCAGCGAATTGCGATTACCCGTGTTTTGCTTAAAGACGCGCCTATTTTGGTATTAGACGAAGCTACCTCTGCGTTGGATTCAGAAGTGGAAGCGGCGATTCAAACCAGTTTGAATCATTTGATGGAAGGCAAAACCGTGATAGCGATTGCCCACCGTTTATCTACCATTGCCGCAATGGATCGCTTAATTGTGCTCGACCAAGGTGAAATTGTTGAGCAAGGTACTCATGCTGAGTTAATTCAAGGTGATGGTATCTACAGCCAATTATGGTCACATCAAACGGGTGGCTTTTTGGGAGAGTAAGTTGCTTAGTGAATAAGCGAGGCCAGCCAGTGAGCTGGCCTTTTTTATTGCCTAATGTGTCGCTGTTTAAAACGCGGTGTTTTAGGGGGCTCTAAGCGAAGCAGTAATGATTGGTTTTGAGCCGATGTTTGTTCTACTAATTGAGCGGTGACTTTTAAGCTACTGGCTAGCTGATTGAGTTGGCTAGTGGCGGTAATTACTGCCCGGCTGGTGGGGGCCAACACCGTAAAATAAATGGCCACTAAAGCAACGATAATAATCAACACTAGGGCCGCCAAGATAATCAGCACCCAACGCTGAATATTGTCGGATAGTTCATCGGCCAGTTTAATCACCGGCTTGGTGCTTTGGCTCACCGTATTGGGCAGTTGTTTTAAGCTGGTATCTAGTTGAGTGCTGAGCTGTTCAACGGCTAAAAACGCCCGTTCAAACTGTTGCTGTTGTTGCTCGCTCATCTCTGGGTTTACCGCTAATTGGTCGATGCTAGCAGCAATGTCGCTAAGTGCTTGCGATGCTTGCAGAGCTGCTTGCTCTATACCCACTACTTCTACATTTAACTGCATGTTAAGTTGGGGAGGGTCGAGTTTTGCTGCTTCGGTGTCGCTGTCAGCTGCGCTGAGTGGGAGAATTAAACTTAAACCAATAAACAGCATTACAGTTTTGATCACAGCTAACACTTTGTGTCCTTACCAAAAGAATCGCCACAGAGTATTTAAATGTAACAGTAGTATTAATTAAGTGATAGTTAAGCGCGCTTATTTGAGTTAGCGCTAGAGCCTGACTACGCTTTAAAGATACTTAGCAATAGTAGGTACGTATGGGTAAGGTTAGTGATATTAGCGCTTATTATGGAATGGTGATTCATCGTAATTTTGTGCCCTTGTTTGCTGACGACCGTTATGCCCAAATGTTTGGATACGAATCCGCTGAGCAAATACTGGCGCTACCTTCACTGCTCGAACTGATTGCTGAAGACGATCAGCAAGAGGCGATTAATGCCTATGAATCGGTTATCAGTGGCAAAGCTAGACCAAAAATCCGCGTCTTTGAAAACACCAAAAAAAATGGGGAGCAGTTTTCGGTGCTCACCATTGACCATGTTACCGAGTGGCAAGGCCAACCCGCTTTGCAAATTACCTTGGTGGATTTTTCTCAGCAGATAGAAGCCGAGAAGAAATTACATGCTAGCGAACAACGTTATCGATTGTTACTAGAGTCGTCGCTACAAGGTATTGTGGTGCATCGTTTTTTTGAGCCGCTGTATTGTAACCAAGCAATGGCAAGTATTTTGGGTTACGACAGCCCGGAAGCGGTGCTTAAGTTAAGTAGCTTGCTGTCGTTAATCCCCGAAGAAAACCAACAAAAAGCGATTCAGCTTCATGAGCAATTGATTCAAGGCCGAGTCGAAACTAACAGTGTAGTGACAGAAAATGTCCGTCGAGACGGCACCTCTGCCTGGATACACATCAGTGAGGCGGTAGTTAGTTGGAATGGTAAACCTGCGGTGCAGTCAGTAATGATGGATGTAACACAACAGCATCAAGATCAGCGCCGTTTGGAGTTTCAGGCTAATCATGATTCCCTCACTGGTTTAATGAATCGTCGCTCCATGAGTAAAACCTTGATTGAGGAATATGCAGTGAGCAAACGCTCGCTTCAACCGTTATGTTGTATATTGCTCGATATCGATAACTTCAAGCAAATCAACGACCAGTATGGTCATTCGGCGGGTGACGAAGCACTGCGGATTTTTGCCATCGAAAGCCTAAAAGTATTACGCAACGGAGACTATTTAAGTCGCTGGGGCGGCGAAGAATTTTTATTGCTGCTACCTAATACCTTACAAGAGCAAGCGTTGATTATTGCCAATCGAGTACGCGAGCATTTAGCGAGTTTTAAGGTGGAAGCTGAGGCTAGCGTGAAGTTTTCGGCAACCGTAAGCATGGGCTTAGCCATGCTTACGGCTTACGATGTGAGTCCAGAGGCGTTAGTTGCGCGAGCAGATAGTGCCTTATATCTCGCTAAAGAAAAAGGCAAAAACCGCGTGGAATTGGCTCCGCAGGTTTATGAGTTATAAGGCCAAGCAAGTATGTGATTAGCCCGCAGGTTTATCAGTTATAGGGTTTAAGAAAAAATGTGATTAGCCCACAGGGTTAAGCCACTGGTGACACTACCAAAGTTATCACCACTCACTAACGGCGTTTGATAGCGTTGCGCCAAAAAGTTTTTAATCATCGGTGAGTTAGCACTACCACCGGTTAAAAATATCGCATCGGGTTGGCAAGCAGCTTGGGTAATAACATCATCACTTAACATGGCTATGCTGTTAAGTAAGCGCTCGGCCGCTTGTTGATAAGCTGTTTGCTCAACCGTTACTTCGAGCTGTTCTGCTAAATAACTAAGATCCACCACGCTTTGTTCACTGCTGCTTAAGGCTATTTTGGCTTGTTCTGCAGATGCGCTCATTTGGTAGGTTAATCGCTCATCGCTGAGGCGCAGTAAACCTTTAAGGGGCGATAATTGCGGCTCTTTGAGTAAGCGTTGTAATAACAAGCGGGTATCTTTCTCATAAAAGCGAGTTTGTGCTGGAAAATCGTTAATAGCGGCAGCATCCCAAAACGGTTTAATAGGCATGGGTTGGCCACTGGCCAAGTGAAGTTTTGCGCCAAGGCTTGGCATTAAGGTTTCAAAGTTGAGGGCAATATCAAAGTCATTACCACCAATTCGCTCGCCGTTGTAACCCAGTACTAGGTTGTTATGATCGCGAGTAGCGAGATAATCGGGTCCCATTACTAACATTGATACGTCACTGGTACCGCCACCAATATCAATCACTAGCACGCGTTTTTCTTCGCTTAACTGTTGCTGATAGCTAAGTCCGGCCGCCATGGGTTCGAACAAAAACTCAACTTGCTTAAAACCAGCAAAGCTGGCGGCATTGTTTAAAATAGAAATGGCTTGTTGATTACTCAGATCGCTGTTCAAACCTTGGAAGTTAACCGGACGGCCAATCACCACTTTTTCTAGCTCAGCTTGGCCGGTTTGTTTTACCTGCTCAGCAATGTGCCACATCATAGCGGCGGCAATGTCTTCAAACTGCTGCTGTTGACGTTCGCGAATACCACTAGCGCCTAAAAATGATTTGGGCGAGCGTACGTAATAACAATCGGCGGGGTCGATAAGATATTCTTTAAGTGCTTGTTGGCCAAAGCTTAAATGCTCATCGTAACCATCTAACTTGAGTTCTTTGATTGAGCGTAAGCTGGCGCTTAATTGGTTTACGCGGGCTTGTTTGTAACGCTCGGCTTTGCCTTGCTGCTCTAGTTGCTGATAGAGCCAGCCACAAATCATTTCTGATTGGGGGGCAAATAAGGTTGAGGACATGTAGTTACCGTGTTCGGGTAACGTCACCAACTGTGCTTGTTGGTCCTGCATGATGCCTACGGCACAGTTAGATGTTCCAAAGTCGAAACCAGCGATAGATTGACTCAAGGTAGGCGCCTCGTACTGATAAAAAGGCCGCGCAGGGTAGCAAATTTACGGTTGTGGGTACAGCAGCCTAAGCGGCTTTATTGTAGCCGTTTATAAGGCGAGATCTGCATCGACCAGCGTGAGCAGGTAGTTTTCTTTGCTATTGCTACCTATCGTGTGTTGCCAGTCTTGGTCTGTGACTTGTTGGTATACCGTACGCATACCGTCGCCTAAATCAGCTTGAATAGTGAATTGCTCAAAGCTAGCTGAAGGCGGGTTAGTAGCATTAGCAATATCAACAAACTCTAGCAAGCTGCGGCGTTCGCCGGGGGCGATAGTGCCGCTAAAAGGGCTAGCGCCAAGAGTCATCACTTGCTGATTAAGCGTAATGCTAAGGCTGAAGGGGTAATTACTCAGGTTTTCGATGGAGTAACTACTGTGCAGCGTGTAGCTTTGGTCGGTTAGTGGTTTGTCGCTATTGCAGGCAGTAACACCCAGCAATACTGCTAACCAAACAATGTTGTTTTTAACGCTAAACATTTATCAGTGCTTCGTATGGTTCAAGACTCGCGGAATATACCTTAAATATGTTTTTTGTCAATTTGCTTTATCTCCCTTTTTCCGTGGCATGTTGATGGGCTTTTGATTTAAAAATAGACTATTCCCGGTAACGCTGAGGCGCAGAAAAAGGTAGAATCTATGCTGCTTAATCAAGTTATTGATAAAAATGGAATTTATTTAGTCATGTTGTTGCAACAAGTTTTAGACGTTATCGAGTTTACAGATAGTGACCAGTTGAGTTCGGCCATTGAGCAGTTTAATCATCACGGAGTGCTGCGCAGTGATTTATTGCCTTTTATGAGTGTCGTGTTTGAAAAAGCACCAGAGCAACTGGCCAAAAAGCTCAGTGCGGTAGGGTTTAACGGCGACGTTCAAGTTGCTCAAGTAGACAACAAGCTTGGCGAGGCAAACTTTTTAGTATTCGACAGTTTACGTTTTGGTTTGTCGACTGCATTAGAATGGAGCGAAGCCTGCTAGTATGCCTAAGCACTCAAATTGAGTTATTGAGTGGCAGAGGTTCCTTGGTTGTTAGCTCAGCAAGCAAACTGCAAATGCTTTGAGCCTTTCTCCAGTTCCAGTTTTTAGGTAGAGCCACCTTAGGGTGCTGACTTAGTTCAATGGCTAGTTGGCTATTGGAGGTCGTGCTGGCCATGGCAAGTGTATCTAATAATTCAATGTCATCGGTTTTAGCGCTGTGATGTAAGTAGTGCGCTTGCAAACCCCAACCACAGTCCCACGCCAATAATTCCACTTTACTCAGGGCAAAAATGTCTCTGATTACATTGCCCTGTATTATCGGCCAACCCTTAAAACTCAAAATGCCGTGTTGCTCGCTGAGCTGTGGATTTAGGCGGCAGTCTTGCCAAGCTTTTCCGGCAAAAATGAACTGTTCTTGTGGAACATCGAGCGGGTCAAATTGAATATTCAGAATATCTTGTTGAATAAGGTCTAGTTGGGCGTCCACCATCACCCAGCGCTGTTGTGATTGGTACCAGTATTCGCATATCCAGTGGTCTTCAAATTGGTAGATACCTAGGTAACGCGCAAAGCCGCAACGAGCCCGCGCGGCGATGCCTTGGCTGCGCAGCAGGCTTACCAGCAGTAAACTAAAGTCTCGGCAATTTCCCATCATTCGCTGCCGTGGTGCTTTAGGCTGAAGCGCTGGCTTGCTGTTATGACTTAACCAGCGAAGCTTTTGTTCCACGTTCCGTGTTTGCAGCTCGTCTAAGCGGGTTTGAAAAGGCGTGGTTAGTTGATAGTGCTCAAGCCAGTAGGGGTGAATCAAGTTTTGTTGAACCATGGTCACTAAGCGTTGAATATCAGAACCACAATCTTTAGCTTGCGCCAGGTAATGCTTAGGATCGCTGATTGCGCTATGGCTGGTGTAGTAAACAGTGGGCAGATTCATGGATAGATCCCGTTTATAACGAAGCTTGAATGGGCAAATAGATGTCGGTGTTTAAAGCGTCTGGCTGAAGGTTTTGTGGTTGCTTATCTAGATAAAACTCTAAACACACACTGTCGCGCAACTGGTAGCTGGCTAGAGGCAGCCAATGCAATAACAACACTTGGTAGCTACTGAATATGTGCTGGTAAGCGCCATGGTGCCTTAATTTTGCATAGGTGCCTGCAGGTAACTGCTGCTGTTGTAAACCTAGCTCTACCAATAAATTCGCTGGCAGAGTGTTGCTTTGGCTTAAGCAAGCGTCAAAGCGAATTTGCTCAGAGTGAGTCACGCTAGGGTCATCGTGAGGCAAACCAATTAACTGGCTATCCTCAATTGCGAGGCCGAGTTGCTCACAGCGCTGAAATAGACCTTGGCAAGCTAGCGGAGCAGCCTCTAAGTAACGGCCACTGGTGCGATAACTGAGCACTGACATGGCAGGGAGTTTTACCACTTCTACCTCGGCAGCTGACAATGGGGGATGGGAAGAAAGTATTGGCTGCTCTGGTTGCGTTGTCACACTGCTCTTTTGTTGCCTTGCCTGATTTGGGCTTTGCGCAAACTGCAATTTAAAGGCTTTGTTATAGGATGATTGGTTTTGATAACCACTGCGGTAAGCTATTTCACTTAGAGCTAAATCGGTGTATTGCAGGTGTTTAATGGAGCGTTCAAGCAATAAGCGTTTTCGATAGGCATAAATGCTCTCGCCAACATAAGCTTGGAATAAACGACAAAAATGAAAGGCTGAGAAACCAGCGAGTGACGCAAGCGTAGCGATATCTAGCGCTTGGTCTAGAGTACTTTCGATATGCAGCTTTACTTGGCGAATGCGCTCACTTTGGCTTGTCATTTTTTGCTCAAATCATCGATTTGAGATCAGTTTAGCCAGATTCAGACCAAGATTCTTTTCCATTCTTGCGCAATATAGAGATTTTGTCGCAGGGCTATAAATACCGCTGCATTAGTGCCTATTTAAGGCTAGCCCTAGCGAGTTATGCCGCATACACTTGGCGCTTTAGTCGTAAATATTAATGTCTTGATGAAAACACAAACTAAAGCCTATGCCTTTGGCATTTCAGCAGTGCTGATGTGGTCTACGGTAGCCACCGCATTCAAACTTGCGCTGCAATGGCTTACTCCAATTCAATTGGTGTTATTGGCTTCTATTAGCTCCATTTTATTGCTGACTGGCGTATTGCTGTGGCAGCGAAAACTGTCTTTGGCTTGGGTTTATGCTAAGCGGCGGCCGGGCTTTTTTATGTTGGTAGGAGCCATTAATCCTTTTCTTTACTATCTGGTGTTGTTCAAAGCTTACGACTTACTACCCGCCCAGCAGGCGCAATCACTAAATTACACTTGGGCAATAACCCTGGCCTTATTGGCGGTGCCTTTTTTAAAGCAGCAATTACGAAAACAAGATGTAATTGCCATGGCCTTAGGGTATTTGGGCGTATTGGTGATAGCCACGCGAGGAGACATACTCGCCATGCAGTTTGATAGTGTTCCGGGGGTATTACTGGCACTGTTTAGCACCTTATTGTGGGCCGGCTATTGGATCATTAATACTCGAAATAGCGGAGACCCTGTAGCCAGTTTGCTGGTAGCCTTTTGTTTTAGTTTGCCAATGGTGTTGCTGTATTGCTGGTGGAGTGATGGGCTACCCACTTGGAATGCCAAAGCCTGGCTGGGTGCCGCATATGTTGGGTTATTTGAAATGGGCATTGCTTTTGTTTGCTGGGTGCTTGCGCTTAAATTTACTCATAACACCGCTCGTATAAGTAACCTGATTTTTATCTCGCCATTTTTGTCCTTGTTTTTTATTGCCTATTTTTTAGGTGAACAGATTGAATCGGCCACTTATATAGGATTGTTGTTAATAATTAGTGGCTTATTGATTCAGCAATGGCGCGGTAAAACCAAGCCCTTAAACACTGATAAATAGTTGCGTATTTTGTTATTTATTTAAGCTGAGAAAAGCGCCACAAGTTTTGATCTTAGCGCTATTGCCGGTGGATGCATCTGTGTATGCTAAAGCTCAACATTGAGCGATGATCTAGGTGTAATGACTAAACAAACCATAAGCCAACAAGCGCTGATTGATATAGCCAATCAGCTACTTCGAGAACACGAAGACTACATTCCTGGCATTGAAGTGCGCGACATTTCCCAACACGGGGATGTGCTTACTTTTAAAGGCGAAGCCTTTTTAGACGATGACTTACTGCCTACCACAAATAGCCCAAAGGCCTTTAATTTGTATAAGTGGTTATGTCACCGCTTATCCGAGCAATATACTCTTAGCGAGTAAGTCTTTAGCTAGTGCTTAGCGCATAAACTATCGCTTGATAGGGCGCTAAGCGTAGTGCTTCTAAATCACTGACTAATTCATCATTCTGCTGAAGGTTATTTAGCACCACTTTTTCCACCGACAAATTCAATCCAACCTGTTGCTCTTGTTCACTCACATTCGCCATCACTAACAAGCGTTGCTGCTGATGCTGCCGCACATAAGCAAATACCTGTGGGTGTTCTGCTAGTAGCAGAGCAAAATCACCGTAGATGAGCGTGTCTGAATATTCCGCTGACTTGCGCAAAGCAATGAGCTGCTGATAGTGGTAAAACACCGAATCCGCTCTATCTAGCGCATTAGCCACGTTGATATCTGAATAGTTAGGATTAAGTGCTAACCAAGGTTTGCCATGAGTAAATCCTGCGTTGACACTATTGTCCCACTGCATAGGCGTACGAGCGTTGTCTCTGGCGCTGGTATATACACCCTGCATAAACTGTTGGTGGCTGAGACTTTGTTGTTCTAGCACTTTTTCTTGGTAACTATTTTTTATCTCAATGTCATCGTAATCATCTAGGTCCTCAAACCGTACATTGGTCATGGCAATCTCTTCACCCTGATAAATGTAGGGCGTACCTTGCATCCCGTGCAGTAAAGTGGCTAACAACTTAGCGCTGCGCTCTCGGTATTGGCCGTCGTTACCCCAACGGCTAACAATGCGCGGTAAATCGTGGTTGTTCCAGAAAAGCGCATTCCAACCATCGCCATCAAAACAGGTTTGCCATTTACTCATCACCGCTTTTAATTCAATAAGGTCAAAGGGCTGAACTTGCCATTTACCATGTATTGGGTGCCAATCTATCGAGGCATGTTCAAACTGAAAAACCATCGACAATTCTTGTCGTTGGGGGTTGGAATACAACTTGGCTATTTCTGGGGTGGCGCCCCAGGTTTCACCCACCGTAACGAGTGGTTTGTTGGCAAAACAAGCTTGATGCATTTGCTGCAGAAGAGGATGTAAGCGTGGGCCGTTTTCAGTAATGCCTTGGTCAATTTGTTTGCCAATTAGATCGATGACATCTAAGCGAAACCCAGCAACACCTTGCTCTACCCACCAAGAAATCATTTGCTGTATTTCTGTCGCTACCTTGGGGTTTTCCCAGTTTAGGTCTGGTTGGGCATCAGCAAACAAGTGAAAGTAGTATTGCTTAGTGGTGTTGTCGAACTGCCAAGCAGGGCCGCTAAATATTGAACGAATTTGGTTAGGTTGATCTCGCCAAATGTAATAATCACGATAAGGATTATCGCGGCTTTGTTTGGCTTGCTGAAACCACTGGTGCTGATCAGAGGTATGGTTCAATACCAGATCCATCATGATGCCAATATTATGTTGCTTGGCTGTGTGAATCAGCGTTTGCATGTCGGCCATGCTGCCAAAGCGTGGATCAATGGCTTGGTAGTCGGCAATATCGTAGCCGTTGTCTTTCATTGGCGAAAGGTAAACTGGAGACAGCCAAATTAAATCAATTCCGAGTTTTTCTAAGTAGGGGAGTTTACTGTTTATTCCGCGAAGATCGCCGTTGCCATCACCGCTACTATCACAAAAACTACGCGGGTAAATTTGATAAACAACTGCTGAATGCCACCACTGCTTTTCCATTAGATATTCCAACAAACTTGGCTGTAAAGTACCATTGTAAAGCTTTGTTGTACTTAGACATAGAGAAGAGCAGATAGAAAATAAAATGAAAAAACATAATTAACTATGGGTAAAAACACTTGATTAAGTGTTAAATACGGAAATTATTTACAGTTAAATAAGTTGCTTATCTTACTAATGTTACAAAATATCAGAATAATTGTTTGAAGTTTGATCACTGTCAAACATCATCTATCGTATTGGTTTTTATTTGTGACTGATTGCTCAATAAATAAGCCGCCCTGCCCTTTGATTGAAAAATGAGCGTAGATTAGTTTTTGAGGTAAATTGACTACGGATAGTTAAGGTTAAGTTTTACTTGTGGTTCTCTCCAACAGTTGGTCTACCGCCTCACCGTAAAAAACACCATAGAGTGGCGGTGATGTATGTCTAAAGAGACGCTCAACGATTACATGGGAAAGTAACAATGAGAAAATTTAGCAAACTCGCCACTAGCGCTCTGCTAGCTGGTGCGGCGCTGGGCTATGCGTCCACCGCCATGGCGGCACCAAGAACCGCCTTTGTACACCTCTTCGAATGGAGTTGGGAAGATGTAGCACAAGAGTGTGAAACCTTCCTTGGCCCTAAAGGCTTCGCCGCTGTGCAAGTCTCTCCACCTAACAAAGTCATCGGCGGTAACGCCTGGTGGACCCGCTACCAACCAGTGAGTTATGCCTTTGAAAGCCGCAGCGGTAATCGCGGTCAATTTCAAGATATGGTGCAGCGTTGTAAAAACGTTGGGGTAGATATTTATGTAGACGCGGTGATTAACCACATGGCGGCCTACGACAGAAACTTCCCTGAAGTGCCTTACGGGCCAAATGATTTTAACTCTTGTACTAGCGATATTGACTACGGCAATCGCTGGCAAGTGCAAAACTGTGATTTAGTGGGTTTGAATGACCTGAAAACTAGCTCTGATTATGTTCGTCAGAAAATTGCAGACTACATGAATGACGCCATCGGTATGGGCGTTGCCGGTTTTAGGATTGACGCTGCTAAACATATTCCAGCCGGTGATATTGATGCTATTAAAGGCAAGCTAAACGGTAATCCTTATATCTTCCAAGAAGTGATTGGTGCTGGCGGCGAGCCGGTTCGTCCTACTGAATATACCTACATTGGTGATGTAACAGAATTTGCTTATGCTCGAGC
Source organism: Agarivorans sp. 1_MG-2023 (assembly GCF_030548385.1). Classification (NCBI taxonomy): domain Bacteria; kingdom Pseudomonadati; phylum Pseudomonadota; class Gammaproteobacteria; order Alteromonadales; family Alteromonadaceae; genus Agarivorans; species Agarivorans sp. 1_MG-2023. Next base: position 131,927 of record NZ_JAUOSJ010000004.1, read on the forward strand.
GATTGGCCCAGCCTTTCGTGATAGCAACATTGCGTGGCTAAGAGACGTGAGTAACCAAATGGAGCTATCGAGCTCTGATGCGGTTACTTTTGTTACTAACCATGATGAAGAGCGTCATAATCCTAATGGCCCTATTTGGCATGGTGTACAAGGTGACGGTTACTTCTTAGCCAATGTATTCACCTTAGCTTACCCTTATGGTTATCCAAAAATCATGTCGGGTTACTACTTTAACGGCGACTTTGATGCAGGCCCTCCAGGCAGTGGTGTACACACTGGTAACGCTTGTGGATTTAATGGCGGCAACTGGGTATGTGAGCATAAGTGGCGCGGCATTGCCAACATGGTGGCCTTCCGTAACCATACTGCTGGAGAGTGGCGAATCACCAACTGGTGGCAAGGTGGTAACGATCAAATCGCCTTTGGTCGTGGTGGTTTAGGCTTTGTTGTGATTAACAAACGTTATGGTAGCAACATTAACCAAAGCTTTGATACAGGCATGCCTGATGGCCAATACTGTAATATTATTGAGGCTGACTTTGATGAAAGCACCGGCCAATGTAATCAAGCAGCAGGCTCAAGTGGCCAAGCAACCATCACCGTAAGCGGCGGACAAGCTAACTTTACTGTAGGCGGTGATAGCGCGGCAGCTATCCACGTTGGTGCTAAAATTGGTGACGTATGTACTGGCGCAGATTGCCCATGTACCTCTAACTGTAACACCGATCCTAAGCCTGCTACTCCAGTAGCGGCTACATCAATTTGTACTTCTGAAAGCCTATCAACGCTTTATTACTGGGGCGCTCAACCTGCAGGAAGCCTAAGCGATGCAAGCTGGCCTGGTGTGGCAATGCAAACTAATGGTGACTTTAAGTGTCATGACTTGGGTGTAGAGCTTACTAGCGTTAACGCTATCTTTAGTAACAGTGGTGCAAATAAAACAGCAGACTTAAGCGTTGCTGGAGCTGGTTGCTATAAAGGCGGCGCGTGGAGCACTTTAGAGGCCTGTGGCTTTGAAATTACCGGTGGTGTAATCCCAGATCCTGTTGGTGGCACTGAAGTGTGTTACGACAACCAAGCTGGCTTTAACAATCCAACGCTTTACTACTGGTCGGTTAGCGCGGAAACAGCGGTAGCTAATGCGCAGTGGCCTGGTGTAGCTATGGTGCAAAAAGACGGTTACTACTGTCATGACTTTGGAACCAAGCTAAGTAGCCTAAACATTATCTTTAATGATAGTGGTGCTAACCAAACCGGCGACTTAAATACTACTGGTGATAGTTTGTGTTATGCAGCGGGTAGCTGGGTAGCGGCAACTAACTGTGTTGGTGATAGTAATCCAGATAATGGCGGCGATGAAGTGTGGTTCTTCCGCGGTACTGCCAATGCTTGGGGAAAAGCGCAGTTAGATTACGATAGTACGAGTGGCTTGTACTATACGGTTCAAAGCTTTAGTGGCGAAGAAGCACCAGCGCGCTTTAAAATTGATAACGGCAATTGGACAGAGGCTTACCCTACTGCCGATTACCAAGTATCAGACAACACCACTTACCGCATTAACTTTAATAGTGCCAGCAAGGCTATTACGGTAAACGCACAATAAGCATTTTTATGCGTCTCAGCTTTTGCCCGGTTTAATACCGGGCTTTTTTATGGCTGTAATTTAAGCTTGGTTGGCTAACCAGGTTTTGTACCCACCGCTAAGGTTTTTGGCGGTAAAGCCATTATTAACCAGTTGACGATACGCCACGTTACCGCGTAAACCTACCATGCAATAAATCAATATTTCTTTATCTTTTGGCAGCTCGTTAATACGTTCGCGAAGCTGATCCACTGGAATGTTTATTGCTCCAGGAATCACCCCCAATTTGTCTAATTCGCCGGGATTGCGCACATCTAGTATTAGCTGTTGTGAAGTGGCTTGGTTGAGCTCTTCACTGTGGCACAGGCGAGTATCCCCTTTAATGCTATTTGCCGCCACAAAACCTGCTTGGTTGACTACGTCTTTTGCGCTGCCAAAGGGTGGGGCATAGGTAAGTTCTAAATCTTGTAAATCAAATACACTTAAGCCCGCGCGCTGAGCTACGGCAATAACATCAATGCGTTTGTCTATGCCGTCTTTGCCTACCGCTTGGGCACCATAAATTGCCCCAGTTTTTGGGTGGAATAGTAACTTGAGGTTAATGGGGTGAGCGCCAGGGTAGTAGCCAGCATGACTGGCTGCATGCACGTACACTTTGTCGTAGTCTAGCCCTTTACGTTGCAAGGTTTTTTCATTTAAACCTGTAGAGGCCACGGCTATATCGAAAATCTTACAAATAGCGGTACCTTGGCTGCGTTTATAGTGTTCGCCCGCACCAAAGATATTGTTGGCTACCATTCTACCTTGGCGATTGGCTGGCCCTGCTAAGGGAATCAGTGCCGCATCACCGGTAACAAACTCGGGGTCTTCAATGGCGTCGCCCACAGCAAAAATATCTGGGTCTGAGGTTTGTAGCTGGCTATTAACTTTGATGCCGCCTAATTCACCTAACTCAAGCTGCGCCTGAGTGGCCAAGCTCGTTTCAGGTTTAACGCCAATCGCCATAATCAACAATTCGGTTTCCAGTAATTCACCGTTACTAAGGCGCAGTTCTAAGCCGTGTTCGTCTATGGCTGCGAGTTCTTCGGCTGATTGTTGCTGGCTAGGGAATACCGCTTCTAGTGCCACGCCTAAACGTAAATCTACGCCGTGGTGCTGCATTTCTTGGTGTAGCGGCGTGGCCATTTCACGATCTACTGGCGCCATTACTTGGGCAGATAGTTCAATTAAGCTGGTGCTAATACCACGTTGAATCAGCGCCTCTGCCATTTCAATGCCGATAAATCCCCCGCCAACCACTGTTGCGTGTTTGGGTTTATTTGCCTCAATATTGGCAATGATTTTGTCCATATCTGGAATGTTTCGTAGCGAGAAGGTCCGAGAGTTTTGAATCCCAGGGATGGGTGGAACGATTGGCGAAGCGCCTGGGCTAAGTACCAGTTTGTCGTAAGACTCTTGGTAGTTTTTTTGGGTAGTAAGATCGCGAATGGTGACTGTTTTTTGTTTACGGTTGATGCTAACGACTTCATTCATTACCCGTACATCTACGTTAAACCGGGCTTTAAAGCTTTCAGGGGTTTGCAGCAACAAGGCATCACGCTGCTCAATATCGCCGCCAATATGGTAGGGCAAACCACAGTTTGCAAAAGAGATATAGGGGCCACGTTCCAGCATAATGATTTCTGCTTGTTCACTTAATCTACGCGCTCTAGCGGCCGCTGATGCGCCGCCTGCTACGCCGCCTATAATTACAATCTTGGTCATGTTGCTCTCCCACTATTTAAATCAAATAAATGTATAAACAAAGCTAGTGGTGACAGCCTAATCAAAGCCTGAGCGTCCACTGTTGATATAGATCGTTAGTGAGCCATTAGATGGTTCACTAATTTGAAATGACTATATATTAGTTCAATCTAATTCTCAATATTCTAATTAAGTTTTATTTAATTTAGGTTTGACTAATTTAATGGGCTTTGTATAATTCCTACTAATTGAGGAGGTTTCAATGCCTGCAAGAAATGAGTTACATGAGCAAGCCAGTATGGTGAGTGAGTACTTAAAAACCATCGCTCATCCTGATCGGTTAGTAGTGCTGTGTTTATTACGAGAGGGTGAAATGAGCGTGGGTGAACTGCGTCAACATAGCCAAAATAGCCAGTCGGCATTTTCGCAGCACTTAAAAGTACTGCGTGAACAAGGTTTGGTGGCAGTGCGTAAGCAAGCGCAAACGGTGTTTTATTGTATAGCCGACCCCAAGGTGAAAACCTTGTTAGCCGGTTTACAGCAACAATTTTGTAGTGAATGAAATGAGCTTGGAGTAAGTAATGACAGATTTTACCCCTTGGAGTGCGCTCGCGGGCGGCATGTTATTAGGCTTGTCGGTCTCTTTATTAATGTTACTTAGTGGTCGTACTGGCGGTATTAGTGGCATTTTAGGGGGTATTTGGGGAGCCTCGCGCAATGAGTGGCCTTGGCGACTTGCCTTTATTGGCGCAATGGCCGCGAGCTTTTTATTTAACCCCTTATTGGGCTTAAGTGAGGCGGCCTTGCCTGATTACTCCTTGGCTTGGTTAATTGCAGGTGGCCTAGCGGTGGGAGTGGGGACTCAACTAGGGAACGGTTGCACCAGTGGTCATGGTATTTGTGGGATTGGTCGATTTTCATTGCGCTCAATCGTGGCAACGCTAGTGTTTATGGCAAGCGCTGCCTTGGTTGTTTGGTTAACCGGTGGTTTAGGAGTTGCGCATGTTTAAAGTACTAGTGGGTTTATTGACTGGCTTACTATTTGGCCTTGGCATGAACGTGTCGCAAATGGTTAATCCTTACAAAGTGGCTAACTTTTTAGATGTAACTGGGCATTGGGATGCGAGTTTGGCCTTTGTGATTGGTGGTGCGCTATTAGTATTTGTGCCGTTTTATCACTTGCTGATTAAACCGCGCAGCCACGCGGTAAACGGTGAAGCTATTCAGTGCTCAACACAAAAAACACTTACGCCTAAGCTACTCATTGGCGCGGCTATTTTTGGCATTGGTTGGGGCATGGTGGGTATTTGTCCGGGGCCTGCTGTGGCTAGTTTATTACGCGGTGAAGCGGCGATTTACTGGTTTTTGCTCAGCATGATGCTAGGCCACTATGCGAGTAAGCGAGTCTTTAAGTAAGTTGAATGCCAAACTAAAAAAGGGAGCTGAGCTCCCTTTTTTGATTACGCTGCACGTGATTAGTCGGTGTGCTGCTGCATAATGGCAATCATGCCAATGCCGGCCATGTCTTCATCCCAATTGTATTTTTCTACCACGTTATCGACATTGTGATAAGGCAATAGATTTTCAGATAGGGTTTTAGTCATCGACTCTTTCATATAGTCAAAGGCACGTACCCCAGGGCCTGATATAACAATTTTTTGCGGGTTAAATAGTGCCATTACATTGGCTAAGCCCATGCCTAACACCGTACCAGCTTGAGAAAAAATGTGGCTCATAGCTTGGTGTTCATCTTTGGCTAGCTTATTAAGATCGAGCATTTGCTTTTCTGAAGGGTGCAACATGTCGGTAGGAGGCAAGTTATACACTGCGCTAGCGTCGCGATAAATCGCGTAATCGCCAACGTAGGCTTCAATACATCCGCGCCCTCCGCAACGACATTGTGGGCCATTTAAGCTAAATTTAGTATGGCCAAACTCAGTAGCGGCTGAGCCAGCATCTTGATAAAACTCACCATTTACAATCAAGCCCATGCCAACCCCATAACCCAGTTGAATGGCGACAAGGTTATTTACTTTGCTATAGCGGGGCAGGCTTTTTAAAGCCACTGCTAAACAGTTTGCGTCGTTAGCTATAAATACTGGCAGTTGCGTTTGTTGTGCGAGTAACTCAACTAACTCAAGTTGTTGGTCTTTAACGGCAGGGCTCCACAATATGCCTTCACCGTGGGGCTCTATAACCCCTTGAACGGCTAAACCTAAACCAAGTAGCTTACTGCGTTCAACTTTATGTTGCTGAATAAACTCTTCGATAGCTTTGGAGAGGGCGTCTACTAACTGAGATTGATTGAGCGTTACCGTTAACATTGAAAGAGTCGCTTGCGCGATAATAGCGCCAGATGTATCACCCAACATAAAGCGTACTTCGTTAATCGATAGTTTAACCGCTAGGTAAAATGCCGCTTGTTTGTTTAGCTGCAGTTTTACTTTAGGGCGGCCACGACCACTGCTGGGATCCAATACAACATTCTGTTCAACAATAAAGCCTTGCTGCACCAACTCCGAGGTTATTGAGGTAATGGTGGCTGGGCTTAGTTGGGTGAAATTACCTATCTCAACCCTAGCAAGCTCGCCATGTTGACGAAGGGTTTGAATGATTTCCCGGCGATTGGCACTTCTGATTAGCTCTGTATCGGTAATTTTTTTCATGTTTTTGGTTAAGTGACTGCTTCCACATTAAAAATACGCGTTTTGCGGCGAATAAGAATTTGTTTCTCGATGAAGTGTTATTTCTGTCACGCTTATCTAAACTGCATATCAATTAAGCGCTGAAATATCTCACTATGAGGTAAGTGACAATATTGTAAATATTGGCGGGTATCAAGAAAAACCCGCCAACGAGGGCGGGGTTAGGAAACTTAGTCCATAAAGGAAAGGAAATGCTGCGAACAGTGAGTGCAGATAAAGGTAAATCTCACCCACCATTCTCTTGTGCAATGCAGCCCTACAACTCGGCTTTGCTGGAACATTGTTCAAGATGGTTAAAGCTTAATCGCTAAGTTTGTTATATAAAATTATGAAACTTTATTGCACCGTTAATAGAATTTACTAGCGGGATCTAAATCACCTTATGAAAATCTTAGCGCTTTGCAAAAAATTTATTACTCAGCGCTTAAGCGACTAAACTTATGGGGGGAGCTGGATGCTGCATAAGGAAGAGTGTCATTGATGAAACCGCGACTGAAATTCTGCTGCGCTTTATTTGTTGCTTGTCTATTCACCGCTCAGGCGCAACCTTTGCGCTTGGTTACTCACCATTTACCGCCCTATCAAATCGTTGACGGTGATGCCTTAAGCGGCAGAACAGTGAGCATTATGCAATGTGCCATGACAGAAGTTGGGGTTCATTATGAAGTGGATGTTAGGCCAATTGGCCGCGCCGAAAAAGAGCTGAAAGAAGGAAAGTTTGACGGCTTGTTTATTCTTAACCAAACGGCCGAGCGTGATGCTTTTGCTAAAGCAAGCGATCCTTTAGTGGTCACTTATCGCAGTTTGTTTAGTTTGCAAGAGGTTGAGTTTGAGACTAACAGTGCTGAAATGAAAGCCATGAATATAGGTGTATTACATGGCTCTGCAATGCACAAGTGGATGGCTAAACATCAATATACCAACGTACAGTCACGCTACGATTACCATATATTATTTGAGTTGCTACAACTGGGTCGACTAGATGCTGTGATGGCGCCATTTGACACCTATTATGTTGAGCTAGAACATGGCCATATCACTCAAGAAATTGCGGTGAAACACTTACGAGAAGCAAACCTCTCGGCTTATTTTAATTTTAATTGGTTGGAGAAATACCCGCAGTTTTTACCGCAGTTTAACACTGCTTTAGCAGCGTGCCGTTAACACTCCCATTTCGCGGATTTATGTACTTTCTGCCTCGAATAAAAAAAGCCCGAGCAATTGCTCGGGCTTTTTAGTCAGCGTTATTGTTTATTTAGCTTGAGTAAACATAGTCACTGCTGAGCCTTCTACTTGGGTATTACCCGATAAGCCACCAGCGTTAGCGGCACCATAGGCATCAGCTACCTTAGTCCAGCTACCTGCCGGTAAACTTACGGTTTGATTATTTCCGCTGTTATACACAATAAACAGGTTATGGCTATCACTTGGGTCGGTGATGTGGCCAGTAATCACCTGTCCACCAAATTGGTCTGGGCGGCTCACATTTAAGTACTGAGCCACTTCTTGGCTAGTATTCATGCGTAAACCTGCGTGCTTACGGCGTAATTCAATCAGCTGCTTAAAGTAATTGAATGTGGCGATATTGTCCGCTTTGTTTGACCAACGAATGGCATTGAAACTATCTGGCGCATTGTAGGTATTGTGAGTACCGCCGTGAGCCCCGTAATTCCACGCTGAAGGGGTACTAATTTGCTGGTTATTGGTTTTAGTTCGCAGGAACTCATCGCCAGCGTGAATAAAAGGTATGCCTTGGCTAGTGAGTACCATGCCCATGCCAAAATTCACTACCCGCTTGCTGTACGTGAGATCGCCAGGAGGATTAAAGCTAATCACCTGATGCGAGCTGTTTTGCTGCACGTTACTCGAGGTGCTTAAGTACACCTTATCCCACAAACCAAAGTTATCGTGAGCCGAAATGTAGTTAATCGTTTGCTCTGGATCGGCAGCATAATTACGGAACCAAGTGCTGTTTCGGCCGTCGTTTGGATTGTAGGGAGAGCCTTGGAAGCCATCATAAATAGCCCAACCCGATTCAGCCGCATCTACATTATTAAACATGTAGCCGGTGCGAGCATCATCGTTTGAACCTTTTAGTGACTCACGGAACGCGCCATTAAATACACCGATATGTTCATCAGCCATATGATGGGTGGTGCCGTAACGCACTCGTTGCTCTTCTAACGGATCGGTAGCATAGCCGTTCCATGGTTCGCCATAAATTAGCAAGTTGCGGTCGGCAAATTGATTGTTAAGGTGACGACCCCATTTTTCTACTTCTTGGTAAGAAAAAATACCAATCAAGTCGAAGCGGAAACCATCAATGCCGTACTCGTCTACCCAATATTCAAGCGAGTCTTGAATCATTCGGCTAACCATGGGTACGTCGGCATTAATTGAGTTACCGGTGCCCGATAAGTCGGTGGCGGTGTAGTATTGGCCAGAAATGTTTTCAAACATTTCATCGTCAAAGGTGTGGTTGTACACCACATCCATCACCACTCGAATACCGGCTTTATGGAACTCGTTTACCATGGTTTTAAATTCACGGGCACGGGCTTCATAATCAGTGGGTACGCTTGAGTAACGCTCCTCGGGTACATTGAAGTTTCGAGGATCGTAACCCCAGTTGTAACACGGGTCGCTATCGGGTAAACCGTCACAGGTAGCAAAGTCATATACTGGTAATAGCTGTACGTGTGTTACGCCAAGCTCTTTAAGGTGGTCGATGCCGGTTTTCACGCCATTATGGGTGGTGCCTGCTTCTACCATTCCTAAGTATTTACCGTTGTTGCCAGCACTTACGCCAGCGCTTGCATCAATAGTGAAATCACGCACGTGCACTTCGTAAATAATCGCATCTTCGCGCTCAATCAAACTTGGACGCGCTGCCCAGCCTCCTGCTGGTTCGGTGCGGCTCATATCCATTACAATGTTAATGGCTTCATAATCACCGGTACCCGGCTGTACCATCTTTCCGTAAGGGTCGCGAACCTGCACGCCGTTAATCAAAAAGGTATAAGGGCTAAGGTGCAAATCGCCTTCTACGGTGGTTTGGTAGACCTGGCTGTAACCGGCAAAATCATTCACTGCTTGTAAGCTGTGCTCTACGCCGTTTACGACCACTTTTACATTGCTATGATCTGGTGACCAAATAGAAAACGTTGTGCTGGATGCTGAATACACTGCTCCTAAGGTTTCTGTGTCGGTGCCGCAGTTTGATTCACAGCCCTGTTTGTCGGTAGAGACTGCTTTAGATATTGCGTTAAAACAAATCTTGTAGGTAGAGTTTGCATCAACCAATACATCAGTGCTTGGGTAGTTTTCTGTCCAATCGCCAAAATGGTCAATCTTGAAGCGTGGATTGTTACTGCCAAAGCTTTGCGTTGTACAGTAGTTGTCGTTACCGGCACTCGCCATCAATGTGGTTTGCCAATCGTTCGACGTACCACGGTAGTACCAGCTATCTGTTGGTGCATCGGTAATGATGTAATCAAAGCTGCTTATCGCAGAATTACCTGAGGCATCTACCGCGAAAACCTTGAGGCTTAAATCTACGCCATCAGCCACTACATCGGTAGCGTTAAACGTGAGGTCATTACATGGGCTAGCATTGGCAGATGGCGTCGAGCCATCAGTGGTGCAGTAAATTGCTGGAGCGCTATCTTGATTATCACTCACGCTTACACTAATTTGCTGAGCACTGGTATAGGTGCCTGCCGCTGGATTGGCGCTCACACTAGGAGCTTGAGTATCTTCGCTGTTTACTGGCGTAGCAGTAATGGCTTTTGAGCTGGCGTTAAAGCAAATGTCATAGCTGGCGTTGCCAGTAACGGTAAAGTCTGCCGTTGGGTAAGCTTCGTTCCAATCGCCATAATGATCGATTTTGAAACGTGGCTCGTTATTGGCAAAACTTTGAGTGGTACAGAAGTTAAGGTTGTCGGTACTGGTCATGGCGGTAGCTGCCCAACCATTAGACGTGCCGCGATAGAACCAGCTGTCTTTTGGAGGCTCTACGTCGCCACAGCTGCTGACTTCAGTGGTGGTAATGTTTTTGCTGTCGCTAAAAAAGCGGATGTCGTAGCTTTTGTTCGCGTCAACGCGTACATCATCACCGGGGTAGGCTTCGTTCCAATCACCAAAGCGATCGATCTTGAAGCGCGGGTCGTTGTCGCCAAAGCTTTGGCAAGTTGAAAACTCTGTCGCAGATACGGTTTCTAATGCGCTGGTTGCCCAGCCATTGCTGGTACCGCGGTAGAACCAATCAGCTTGTGCTGCGCTACTGGCAGCTAACAAACCGATCAATAATGCTGAATATTTCATAGTGTTAACTCTTCCATAGTTAAACAGGCAGGCCTAAGCGCACTTAGGCCTGCATGAGATATAAACGCTTACTGTTTGTCTAAAACCACAAAACTATTTGCAGGCACGTTAACTGAATGGCTGCCGCCAGATACAGTAACAATTTGCTCGTTATAGCTTGCTGCATTAGTGTTTGGAGTGATTAGGCGATAGCTGCCGTTGCTCAGGTTGCTAAAGGTGTAGCTGAACGCACTACCTTTGGTGAGCGCAACATAGGCCACTTCTGAACCGTTATCACGCTTGAAGGCAGCGTGGTCACCATCAAGTAACAAGTCCGTTTGTTGACCTTTCTGAATCGCCTTAGAGGAGCTACGCAGGTTATTAAGCATTTTTAGATGCTTATATAGCGTTGGCTGATTAGTTTTGGCGTAGTTAATTCCTTCTGAGCCCAACATCCAGCGTGCCACTACATCGTCTTTCTCGGTAGTGGTGATGTAATGTGGCCAGCTTGAATACAATACTTCGGTACCGTAAAACACTACGGGTAATCCGCGGAACAAGTACACAAAGTTCAAGTTGTTCATGTACTGAGTTTCGCTAAGAATACCGTTGGCGCGGGTTACATCATGGTTATCAACAAAGGTGGCTAAATATGTTGGGTCGTAAATCCCCGAAGCATCGCCATCTGCGCCTGCAATGCGGGCGTAACCATTACCGTCTTCGAAACCTGCCTCGCCTTTAAAGGCTTTGCCCATCCAACCTGGGAAGTCCATCGATGAACCGTGTAGATCCAGCATGTGGAACTTCTTGCCTTGGCCATTGTAGATAAGATCTACCGCAGACTTACGATCGCCAGTCCATGCTTCACCAGCCATGTAGAAGTTGTCGTTCCCTAAGCTGCGCGCGTGAGCGTCCATCTCAAGGGTAAAGCGCTCCCAAAAATCAGCGGTCATGTAAGACACGGTATCAATTCGGAAGGCGTCTACGCCGTGGTCAATAAAGCGCTTATAAACATTAATTAAGTGCTTAGTGGCATTTTGGTCGTCATCACCGTGTTCATTGAAATCGAGTAAATCAATCAACCAAGTATTGCCGGTGCTGGCATAGCTAAAGAAGCCATTTTTAGCGCCGTCCATGTAAGGGTCGTTGGTTTCCCAGTTCCAGGTTTGACCATCCATTTTAATTTCAAGTGCACGGTCGGCCCACTTACTTTTTGAACCCACTACCGAGGAACCTGGTTGACCATGGTTCACCACAATATCTAGCATAATTTTCATGCCGCGTTCATGTAGTGCATTTACCAAGGCGTCAAAACCTGCCCAGCCGTCATTGTCTTTACCAAGAGAATGTAGGTGTGGGTCAATTTTATCGAAGTCGTAACCCCAATAACCATGGAAAGCCGAAGCTTCATAGTCATCACTGGCGTTAAAGCGTCGACCTTCTGGTTGTTTAACTACAGGGGTAATCCAAATGGCGGTAAAGCCCATGTCTTGGATGTAATCTAGGTTGTTGATAATGCCTTGGAAGTCACCACCGTGGTAGTAAGATAATGGACCGGTCTTACTGGTATTAGTGTTGTACTTATCGGCTTCACCGTTGGGTAAGTACTCATCGCCCCAGATGTTGTTGTTGGTCGTGTCACCGTCGGCAAAGCGGTCTGTCATAATGAAGTAAACATTTTCTTCACGGAAATCGCCACTGGTGGTGATGGTTGGGTCAATGGTGTAGTTAAAGGTAGTTATACCTTGGTTACCATTGGCATCTACTGCGAGTACTTTCAGCACTAAATCAATGCCGCTATCCACTACATCGCTGGCGGTAAAGCTTTGCTGACTACATTCCGCTAAAGCTGCAGTAGGTAGACTATTGTCGGTGGTGCAATAAAGCTTAGGCGCTGGGTCTTGGTTATCCGTCACACTTAAACTAATTTGCTGAGCGGTCGTGTAACTGCCGCCCGATGGATTCGCACTCACCACTGGTGCTTTAGTATCTTCACCCTCAATCTCGCTGGTGGTGATTTGCTTGCTGGTGGCGTTAAAGCAAATATCGTAGGTGGTATCAGGGCTTACTGTTACATCGGCCGTTGGGTAGTTTTCGGTCCAGTCACCAAAGTGGTCGACTTTAAAGCGTGGGTCGTTGTTACCAAAGCTTTGAGTGGTACAGTAAATATTGTTGTCGCTGGTGGTCATCAGTGTAGTTTGCCAGCCATTTGAAGTACCACGGAAGTACCAAGTATCGGCTGGAGCATCGCTAATGGTGTAGTCAAAGCTGCTTACTGCTGAGTTACCGCTAGCGTCTACTGCTAATACTTTTAGGCTTAAGTCCACCCCATCTGCCACTACATCACTGGCAGTAAAAGTAGCGCTATTGCATTGGGCTGAGGCTTGAGTGGGGACTGAACCATCGGTGGTGCAGTAAATACTCGGCGCACTGTCTTGGTTGTCTGTCACGCTTAAGCTAATTTGCTGGGCTTCTGTGTAACTGCCCGCAGCTGGATTAGCACTCACCGTTGGCGCTTGGGTATCTTCACTGCTGGTGAGGGTTGCGGTGATTTGTTTTGAACTGGAGTTAAAACAAATCTGATAACTGGCATTTCCGGTTACTGTGAAGTCTGCCGTTGGGTAAGCTTCGTTCCAATCACCGTAGTGGTCAATTTTGAAACGTGGTTCATTGTTGGCAAAACTCTGTGTAGTACAGAAGTTTAGGTTGTCGCTACTGGTCATGGCAGTTGCTGCCCAACCATTTGATGTTCCTCGGTAAAACCAACTATCGGCTTGCTGAATTACATCACCACAAGAGCTCACTTCGCTAGTGGTAATGTTTTTGCTGTCACTAAAAAAGTGAATCTCGTAGCTTTTGTTGGCTGCTACTCGTACATCTCCGTTGGGGTAGGCTTCATTCCAGTCGCCAAAACGGTCGATTTTAAATCGTGGGTCGTTGTCTCCAAAGCTTTGGCAGGTTTTGTATTCGGTTCCTGAAACTACTTCTAGGGGAGTGGCCAACCATTGGTTTGGCGTACCCCTAAAGTTCCATTCGGCTGCCACGGGCGCAGACAGCAACGTCGCCCCCGCGAGAGCGATCGATAACTTGTTCATGGATCCTTTCCTTATACTGTTTTTGCTGTTTTTATAAACACCCTGTTATGGCGAAAATTTTGTAGATCCGCTCAACAAGGGTGAATTGAATATCATTTTTATAGTTGTAAGAGCTCTGAGCAGATCAATCTGCTATTCAGGGCTCTTTAGCATGGTAGAGAAAAAACATTAAGGGAGGGTAAAAAATGTACAGAAGTGTGATGCTTTCATCACAAAGGCATCAGTTATACTTGATGCCTTTGTAAACAAAGCTTAACGGTATGAATAATCTAGGCTATTTCTGTTGATACTGGGCCGCAAGGCTGCGGTAATCTTGGTATTTTTTGATCAGGTCTACTTGCTCAAGGCTGGCATTATCAAACAGTAATGCGCCGTTGTTTTGTAGCTGAAGGTAAACCGTTGCCGCCATGGTAATCACTTTATCGATGCGTTTTAAGGTCATTGGTGTGCAGCTTTTTCCGCTAATGTCATCAGCAATATCTAAGCAGTGCGAACGAAAGCTTTCGGCAACAAACAGGTTCTTTAATGAGCGTTCGTTATCTAAGGCGTATTCCCAACGTTCTATAATGTCAGTTTGCCATTGAATGATGGCTGGCTGAGCATAACGTTGTTTTAGCCAAATCAGCTTTTGAGTATAAACGTCTAGCGCGGCTTCTTTTAGCTCACGATAAATTGCAAGCTGGTCGGCGGCCGTCATTACGTCTTGATAGCGTAACAAGTAGCCAAATACATTACGGGTTTCTAGGCGCTCTGCTGCATGAAAAGCAGGGGCATCGAGGCCGTCGCTATTGTAGTGCTCAAGCGGATTATAGGTATACATGTAGCCAAAATCGAATAGGTGTATCTGGCGACCATCGTAAATAATGTTACCTGGCGACAAATCCCATTCCATTAACCCAGCTTGCTCTAAGGCAAATTGAGTGGCGAAAATTTGGCGGAAAATCTCGCGACTAAAGCTGCACAAGGGTTTGCCATCAATCCAAGGTGACAATATAAAACCAAGGCGATAGTTAGCGTAAAGCGTGGTCACCACATGGGTAAATGCTTTGGCAGTAGCCGGTTGATCTTTTAGTGCCTGAATGTCGCGACGGCGTTGAACTTCGTTAAGAAACGAGGTTTCGCCATCAACATTATGCACCAGCGCTTTTGGGCGGCGGCGTTTAAGGTTGTAGTGGCGACCGTTAATACATAAGTGCAGTACAACAGCGGTAAGCCCACCATCAAATACCTCAACTACGTATTCGGAATCTATGTCTAAGGACGCAAGTTGTTCCGGAGGCAAGGGACACGCAGCTGCGTTGCCCACCACGATATTTTGTTCCCCTTGTTGAAAATGCAGTTGCGCCTGCTGGCGTTGTTCAACGAGTGCATTCATCATTGCGCTCCATCCTTGTTTACAGTTTTGTGAGTTTATTCTCATAAATCCTTGGAGTAAGGCGCTTTATTGAGATGAAAACCGTTTCGATCACAAATCTATTGCGCCCATACAAGGTTATTGGCGCAGGATCACATTTAAGACCATTGATTTTAAATGCTGAATAAGATAATTGGATGAATTTTAAGAGTGAATTAAGGCCTAAGGCTATTTTTTCTGGTTGAGGGCTGCACGCAATGCGGCAATACCTATGTTGCCTTTCTCTTGGCGTTCTTCTGCGGTTTCTTTTTTACGGCGCTGTTCCCATACCAAATCATCTTGAGGCAATTCGTATAAAAAACGGCTGGGCTCAGGTTTGATTAACTCGCCAAATTGGCGACGTTCTTTAGTGAGGGTAAAAGTTAACTCTCGTTGAGCGCGGGTTATGCCTACGTAGGCTAGGCGACGTTCTTCTTCTACGTTATCTTCATCAATACTGCTTTGGTGAGGCAATAAGCCTTCTTCCATACCGATGAGGTAAACGTAAGGAAACTCCAGACCCTTAGACGCATGTAAGGTCATTAGCTGAACTTGATCGCTCTCTTCATCTTCTTCGCCTCGTTCCATCATATCGCGCAAGATAAGGCGATTAACCACTTGTGGTAAGGTCATAGGCTCGTTGTCGTTATCACCTTCCAGCATACCACTGACCCAACGAAACAACTCCGAGACATTTTTCATGCGCATTTCGGCAGCTTTAGGGCTAGGGCTGGTTTCGTAGAGAAAATCTTCGTAATGAATATCGCGGATCATATCGCGCACGGCTTGTAATGCATCGCCACGCTCTATGCGCTCCGACAGACTTAAAATCCATTGGCTAAATTGATTAACGGCATTCAGTGCTCGATTAGGCAAAATGCTGGTCATGGCGAAGTGGGTGGTGGCTGCAAACAAACTTATGTGTTGTTCGTTAGCGTAGGTCCCCACTTTTTCCAAGGTTGTTGGGCCAATTTCGCGGCGCGGGGTATTGATGATGCGCAGTAAGGCGTTGTCGTCGTCTTGGTTCACCAGTACGCGCAGGTAAGCCATAATGTCTTTAATTTCTGCGCGCGCAAAAAACGAGGTACCACCGCTAATCTTATAGGGGATACGGTTGTTCATTAAGGTTTTTTCTAATAAGCGCGACTGGTGATTGCCGCGATACAAAATTGCGTAGTCTTTGTAGCTGGCATTGTTCATAAAGCGATGACCAATTAGCTCGGCCACAACTCGCTCTGATTCTTGCTCTTCGTTCTTAGCAAACAAAATCTTCAAAGCTTCGCCGTAGGCTAGCTCTGAGAACAGCGATTTTTCGAAAATGTGTTCGTTGTTTTCAATCAAGATATTGGCGCATTTTAAAATGCGCTGAGTAGAGCGGTAGTTTTGCTCCAACATAATCACTTGCAGGGCCGGGAAGTCGGTTTGTAACTGCATTAAGTTTTTAGGCTGAGCGCCACGCCATGAATAAATGCTTTGGTCGTCGTCTCCCACTACTGTAAAACGAGCTCGCTCCTGGGTAATCAATTTTACCAGTTGATATTGGCTGGTATTGGTATCTTGGTATTCGTCGACCAATAGGTATTGAATGGTATTTTGCCAGCGTGAGCGCACGGCTGCATCGTGGGTCAGCAGCAGAGTCGGCATTAAAATCAAATCGTCAAAATCGAGCGCGTTATAAGCGGTAAGTTGGCGCTGGTAAGCCTCGTATAGTTGAGCAAACAATTGCTCTTGCTCGCTTTGCCCGGTTGCGCGGGCAACCGCTTGCTGCGGCAGAATTAGGTCATTTTTCCAATTAGAAATAGTGCTGATCAGCTGTTTAAGTAAATCTTTGTCACCTTCCAACTGTTTCTCGGTGAGCTCTTTGAGCAAGGCCATTTGGTCTTGGTCGTCAAACAGCGAAAAGTTAGGTTTAAGTTTAAGGCTTTTATATTCCTTACGAATAATGTCTAAACCCAAGGTATGGAAAGTACATACTCTTAACCCGCGAGCTTCTTTGCGCCCCATTGTTTGGCCGACACGCTCTTTCATTTCTCGAGCGGCTTTATTGGTGAAGGTTACCGCTGCGATGTTTTTTGCTTTGTAGCCACAGTTTTGGATGAGGTGAGCAATTTTATTGGTAATTACCCGCGTCTTACCACTGCCTGCACCAGCCAATACTAGGCAAGGGCCAGAAACAAAATTAACGGCTTTATCTTGAGCGGGGTTTAACTTCACGGAGCATTCCTTCTAAACGGGTCGGGCATTTTAGCTGATCGAGAGGGGCTGATCTACGTAAACGGAGACCTTTAATAAAAGTAAATTTTTTAAAAATGAACAATTATTCATTGATTGTTTTTTGATGATGCCTATAATCGCGTTCAACAACTGAATAAACGTTCATTTTATGATTCCCGATAAACACTTACGTATTTTAATGGCAGCCGAACACTTGATTGAGCGAGGCGGCATTGACGCTTTGTCGATGCAGCGTGTGGCCAAAGAAGCGAAAGTGGCTGCTGGTACTATCTATTTGTATTTCAAAGATAAAGATGAGCTAATGGCACAGTTGCATGAACGCAATTTGCGTTTGTTTACCGATGCTTTTTTGGCGGGTGTAGACGCAAATGAAGGGTTAAAAGAGCAACATCGCCGTTTGTGGCTTAATGCCCTAAACTATCATTTAGCCCATGTGAACGTGCAGCGTTTATGGGTGCATTTAGAAACCTTACCGAAGAATGCACATCATAAACAATTGATTATGGAATTATTCGAACCGGTAAAACTTTTTTTCTCGAGAGGTGTCGAAGAAGGTTGCTTTAAAGCGCTTCCGGGAGAAATGCTTTATGCCTTGGCATTTGGTCAAATACACGAAATTTGTCGGTTCTCTTTTTTTAGAGACGTAACATTTACAAAGCAAGACATGGATGCCGCGCTTTTAGCTAGCTGGGATGCTATCACCATACACCCTTAGTTTTTGGAGTTGGGAAATGAAAAAATGGATGGCAATCATGCTAGTCCTTACAGTGATTCTGTTTGGTAGTGTGTTTGGTTTTTACTTGTTTAAGCAGAAAATGATTGCCCAGTTTATGGCTAATCGTCCGGTGCCTGAAATGCCTGTAGAGGTGGCCTTGGCCAGTTCACAAGATTGGCAGCCAGCGATTGAGTCAATTGGTTTCATTGAACCTTATCAAGGGGTGAACATCACCAGTTCGGTAGCCGGTTTGGTGACTAAAATTCATTTC
Organism: Agarivorans sp. 1_MG-2023; assembly: GCF_030548385.1. Taxonomy (NCBI): domain Bacteria; kingdom Pseudomonadati; phylum Pseudomonadota; class Gammaproteobacteria; order Alteromonadales; family Alteromonadaceae; genus Agarivorans; species Agarivorans sp. 1_MG-2023. The sequence goes on from NZ_JAUOSJ010000004.1 coordinate 149,968, forward strand.
TCATCGGGTGACACAGTGCGAGTGGGTGAATTGTTGGTGAGCTTAGAAGCTGATGTAGAAAAAGCCAACTTAGCCAGTGCCACCGCCAAACTACCTGCAGTTAAACGCCAAATGGAGCGAAATAAATCGCTACTTGAGCGTGGTTCGGTATCGCAAACCCAATTTGATGACTCTGAAGCTAATTACTTAGCCTTGGTAAATGATATTGCGGCCTTAAAAGCCACCATTGAGCGTCGTGAAATTCGTGCGCCCTTTAGCGGTGTAATGGGTATTCGCCAAATCAACCTCGGCCAATATGTGCAAGCGGGTGATGATATGGCGCGTCTAGAAAACCTAGACCATATGTTGCTGCGCTTTATTGTGCCGCAAAAAGATATCTCATTGATTACCTTGGGCACCGAGATTGAGCTTAACTCTGATGCTTACCCAGATCAGTGGTTTAAAGGTCAAGTTACAACCATTGAACCGACCGTTGATCCACAAAGTGGTGTGGTTCAGGTGCAAGCCACTATCCCTAATACTGAGGGGCAATTACGCTCAGGCATGTATGCCAGCGTGCGCATTTGGCAGCCAGTTCAAGCTAATCAGATTGTGGTTCCTCAGCAGGCTATTTCCTTCTCTTTGTACGGTGAGTCTTTATACGTTGTAGAAAGCCAAACTGCCGAAGATGGCAGTGAAACCTTGACTGCAACGCAGCGTACTATTCAAGTGGGCGAGCGCCGTGGCGATGTTGCTATCATCAATAAAGGGGTAGCAGCAGACGAGCAAGTTGTGGTTTCTGGTCAGGTACGCTTACGCAATGGGGCTTTGGTGCGCATTGTTGAAGATAGCTTCTTGAACCGCGACCAAAACCTGCCAAAAGACTAGGAGCTTAGGTCATGAAATTTACCGATGCCTTTATTCGGCGACCCATCTTATCTCTGTCTTTGAGTTTGTTGCTGTTAATTGTTGGTGTTCAATCAATCTTTAAGCTGCAAATTCGCGAGTACCCAGAGCTTACCAATACGGTGATTACCGTTAGTACCGCTTATTACGGAGCTCCCGCAGAGGTGATTCAAGGTTTTATCACCCAGCCTTTGCAGCAGTCGATTGCCGAGGCCGATAACTTAGATTTCTTAGAATCTAACTCGTCGATGGGTAGCAGTACCATTACTGCTTATATGAAAACCGGTGCAGACCCAGATGCCGCCTTGTCTGAGGTGATGGCCAAGGTGAACGCGGTGCGTGCCCGTTTGCCTAGCGAAGCCCTAGACCCGAACATTTCGCGTTCAACCGGTTCTAGCACCTCAATCATGTACATCGCCTTTAGCAGTGATGAACTTAAAGCTCCACAGATTGTAGATTACGTAAACCGTAATGTGCAGCCGCAAATGGTGACCATTACCGGTGTGGCTAAAGCAAACGTTTATGGTCCGCAGCTTTCGATGCGAGTGTGGTTAGATCCGGTTAAATTGGCTAACCATAAATTGACCGCTGCTGAAGTGGTTAGTGCTTTGCAAAACAACAACTTTCGCTCTGCGCCTGGCCAAGCCAAAAGTCGTTTCTTCTTGTATAACGTAGAAGCGGATACCGATTTAAAAACGCGGGCTGAGTTTGAACAGCTAATTGTTGCTCGTAGCGATAACGGTATTGTGCGCTTAAACGACGTCGCTGAAATTGAGCTTGGTTCTGCCCGCGAAACGGTGCGTGCTAAAGCTGATGCCAAAACAGCGGTAGTAGTGGCGATTGATCCAACACCTACGGCAAACCCGCTAACGGTTGCGCAGTTAGTGACTGCGATGTTGCCAGACATTGAAGCGAACTTGCCAGACAGCTTAGGCATGAAGGTGCTCTACGATTCGACCGAATATATTGAATCGTCGATTAATGAAGTACTCACCACCATTGTAGAAGCGACCATTATTGTAGTGGTGGTTATCTTCTTGTTTATGGGTAACTTGCGGGCGGTGCTGATACCGGTGATTGCGATACCGCTGTCATTGGTGGGTGTATGTTTGGCCATGCAAGCTTTAGGGTTCTCGCTTAACTTACTGACGCTGTTAGCCATGGTATTAGCCATTGGACTGGTGGTGGACGACGCTATTGTGGTGGTGGAAAACGTTGACCGGCATATTCGCCAAGGCATGAACCCCTTTGATGCTGCGATTGTTGGAACGCGTGAAATCGCCTTGCCGGTGATCTCGATGACCATTACTTTAGCGGCAGTATACTCACCGATTGCCATGGTGGAAGGTTTAACTGGGGTACTGTTTGCTGAGTTTGCGCTTACCTTAGCGGGCGCGGTAGTGGTATCGGGCTTTGTTGCACTAACTTTGTCGCCGGTAATGTGTTCGGTATTGCTTAAACACAATCCTAACCCTGGCCGTTTTGAAGTAGGTGTTCATAACTTCTTAGACCGCTTAGACAGTGGTTACGACAAAATGGTGGGGGCACTGCTTAATCGTCGCCCTGTAGTGGTGGTATTTGCGATTATTGTTATGGGTTCTTTATACCCATTACTGCAAATTATCCCCACCGAATTAGCACCTGCAGAAGATAAAGGTGCGGCGATGATTATGGCGAACGGCCCTGCCGGCGCAAACATCGATTACATGGATCAATACACCACTGAAGTAGGCCGTAGAGGTTTGGCTTTAGATGATATTGCTGGTTCATTTACTCTGGCCGGGATCCCTAGTGCTACGCAAGGTTTAGGGTTTTTGAATACCACGGTGTGGGATCAACGCACCATGGATCAAGATACCTTGGTTAAAGCCATTCAAGCTGAAACTGCCGACATTGCTGGTGTATCAGTCGCGTCATTCCCGCTGCCGGTTTTACCGGGTGCAAGTGGCGGTTTCCCTGTGCAGTTTGTGCTGCAAGGCACCGGTGATTACCGTACTTTGGTGAGCTTGGCGCAAGAGCTTCAACAAGCGGCCATGCAAAGTGGTTACTTCGTATTTACCGATTTAGATACTAAGTTCCAAACGGCGACCCTCGATATTAAAGTTAACCGCGACAAGGCGGGTGCTTACGGGGTGAAAATGGCCGATATTGCTAGCACCTTGGGGACCTTAATGGGCGATGGTTACATTAACCACATTAACTACGATGGTCGCTCTTATGAGGTGATCCCTCAGGTGAAACGTGAAGATCGCCTAAGCCCTGAGGCTATTGGTCAATTTTACGTGAAAACAGTGGATGGCAGCCCAGTACCATTGGTTAATTTAATTGAATGGGATTTAACTGGTCAGCCAGATTCGCTATTGCAGATGAACCAAACTAATTCGGTCACCTTGAACGGAGCATTAATGCCGGGTCAAACCATGGGTGATGCCTTGAAATTCTTGGAGCAGAAATCAGCGGAGATACTGCCTAAAGGTTATGGCTTCGAGTACAAAGGCGAGTCTCGTCAGTTTGTGCAAGAAGGCTCGGCGCTTTATGCCACTTTTGGTTTAGCCTTAGCGATTATCTTCTTGGTATTGGCTGCGCAGTTTGAAAGCATACGTGATCCACTGGTGATTATGGTGTCGGTGCCACTAGCAATTTGTGGTGCCTTGCTAATGATGGGCTGGGGCTTAGCGTCTCTCAATATCTATACTCAGATTGGTATGATTACCCTAGTGGGTTTGATTACCAAACACGGTATCTTGATGTGTGAAGTGGCTAAAGAGCGCCAGATCCTGAAAGGCGAAGATAAAATTACCGCTATTCGTCATGCGGCACGTATTCGTTTACGAGCGATTTTGATGACCACTATCTCGATGGTTGCTGGCCTTATTCCTCTGTTATTGGCAGTTGGTCCGGGGGCGGCAGCGCGTTTCGATATTGGTATGGTAATTTGTGCAGGTTTGTCGATTGGTACAGTGTTTACGCTGTTTGTATTACCGGTAATTTATTCATACTTAGGTGCTAACCATAAAGCGGTGCCAAGTGTTGAACACTTACAAGGTGAAACCGTCGCCGATTAATCTTGGTGATGAATAAACCATAAAAAAAGCCCAGCTAATTGCTGGGCTTTTTGTTTCTGTCTATTACTTAGTAAACAAAGCGTTTCAGCTGGCTGGTGAAGTCGTCGGCTAACTGGTTGAGTTGGTCACTGATTTGATTCGACTCATCAACTTGTTGCGAGTTTTGCGCGGCTACATCGGCGATGCGCTCAATTAAGCTGGCTATCTCACCGGCGACGGTTGTTTGCTCTTTAGCGGCAGAGGCAATGTGTAGGTTCATCTCATTGATGCTGCCAATTGAAGTAACAATTTCTGAGAGCAGGCTCTCGGCAGTTTCTACCTGCGTGACCACTTCGTCGGTACGGCTTTGACTTTGCTCCATAGCCGTTACTGCGTTATTGGCGCCACCTTGGATTTTTTCAAGAATGTTTTGAATCTCACTGGTGCTTTGCTGCGTTTTTTGCGCCAAAGTTCTTACCTCATCGGCTACCACTGCAAAACCTCGGCCTTGTTCGCCAGCACGAGCGGCTTCAATGGCTGCGTTTAATGCCAGCAAGTTAGTTTGTTCGGCAATGCCCTTAATTACGTCAAGCACGGCTCCAACATTGTTGGAGTCAGCTGCCAAATCTTTTACCACCTGCCCAGCGTGGCTAATATCGGCTACTTGGCTGTTAATGCTGGTAATCACTTCCTTCATGGCTTGAGCGCCGTTGTGCGCCGTAAGGTCAGTATTGTGGGTAGTATCTGCGGTATTGGCAGCAGTTTGCGACACTTCGTCAGCTGAGTGGGACATCTCTTGAATAGCAGTGGCCACTAAGTCTGAGCTTTCTCGCTGTTGGTGGGTGCCTTTGGCAAGGTCTTCAGACATGTTGCTTAACATGCTTGAGGAGTTATGCAGCTGCTCCCCTGACTGGGTTAAATCTGACACCGTTAACAGCAAAAACTGTTGTAGTTTTCGAGTGGCATTGGCCAGTTTACCTAGCTCATCTCCGCGTTCTAGATGAATGGTGACATTGAGCTTTCCGTCGGAGAGTAAATCAATATCGTCCACCAAGGAGTTAATTGGCTTGATACATTCTCGCTCCATGAAGATGAAGCTAATACAAATCACTAATAAGCTACTGATTCCAATAATCATAAACGTTATGGAGCTGACTTGGTGCGCTTGTATTGTGTTTTTTTCAACTAGCTCGGCGGTAACCGCTTTCAGTTTATCGCTTAGTTCGGCCATCGACTTTGAAGGCGCTCTATCCATGCCTTTTACAGCTTTATCGCCCACTTTAAAGTCGAAGCCTGCCGCTTCATATTCAGCTTTGCCTTTAGCGTAAGCTGAGCCCAGTATTTTGTGTGATGCTAGAAAGTCTTTGGCAGTGCGCGCTAATTCCGGGTAGTTGGCTTCTTCAAGTTCACTTACAAGCTTGGTGACTTGCTGCTGAACTTGTTGCTGTTTGTCTTGAAAACGGCCCCAGTATTTTTTGTTTTGCTCGGCATCGTGGCCACGTAGCAGGACGTTTTTCCATTCTTGGATTTGGGTTTTAAATGCAATGTGGGAAAGCAGGGCAACCTCTTCAAGATGAACTTCATTGTGGGTGAGTTTGTCAAAATTGTTGGCGGTTTCTTTTAAATGAAGTGCGGTGTATATGGCCACCGCCATTAATAACACTAGTGATGCGATAAGTACTGATAATATTTTGAAGCGTAGGCTGGATTTATCCCAAGACATCGTAGCTCTCCTTTGCTGATGTTTTAAGCATAGAACAGCATGCTTAAAACACTAGATAAACCTTTTGGCCAATAGTATTTTTCGCGGTTGTTATGCTTAAAATCGATAGTAAGGAGAGCGAATTAAAAACTAATTAATAGTTTCTATTTGTTTGATATTTAATAGGTTTGTTTCAGTAGCTATTTAAGCTGCTAGTTTCTTTAATACCCGAGATACGGCGGCAAAGGCGAAACTTGCAGTAACGTGGGTTACTGCACCAAAACCACCACTACAATCCATGCGCATACTGCCGCCTGAATCAGGTTTTGCCATGCAGGTTTCACCATCACTACTCGGGTAAATAAGTTGCTCGGTAGAGTAGACACAATCTACGCCAAATTTACGCTTAGGGTTTTTGCTAAAATTGTAAAAACGGCGCAGTTCGTTACGTACTTTAGCGGCCAATGGGTCTTGGATGGTTTTGGCTAAATCGCTGATTTGAATTTGAGTGGGGTCTATTTGCCCGCCAGCACCACCTACCGTAACCAGTTTGATCTTGTTGCGTTTACAAAAAGCAATTAAGGCTGATTTGGCTTTTACACTGTCGATGGCATCGATCACGTAATCAAAATCTTTGCAGATGTATTCAGCCAAATTGTCTTTAGTGACAAAATCTTCAATCTCACGACAGTCGCAGTCAGGATTAATTTGCAGAATTCGGTCACGCATTACTTCGGTTTTAGATTGACCGATTGTGCCAGTGGTTGCGTGGATCTGCCGATTAGTATTGGTGGTGCAAATATCATCGAGGTCGATCAGGGTGATTTTACCTATTCCACTTCTGGCTAGTGCTTCTGCCGCCCAAGAACCCACGCCACCTATACCAATGACACATACGTGAGCTTGCTGAAATGTAGCAAGGGCTGTTTGGCCATAAAGGCGGGCAATACCGCCAAAGCGTTGTTCGAATTGAGACATGATAAACCACCAATATTTTAACGGCGGCGATTATAACAAAGCGCTGAGCTGCGGTTAAGCATTAGTCATGTAAATAACGGGTAGGGTAAAATTGACGACTTATGTTAGATTTAATTTAACGAAGTTTGCGCAATTAGCGCTTGGAGTAAAACATGTATCGCTTGTTTATTATTGCTTGTTTATCTTTTACTGCGGCAGCATGCACCATAAAACCTGCTGTTGACTACAACGTAGATCAAGACTTTAGCCAATACAAAGATTTTGCCTTTGCACCGATGCCAGAAGATGCCATAGCCAGCATTGACGGCCAGCGCATTGAACGTGAGCTGGATAGCCAACTTAAAGCTAAAGGCTTGCAGATAGTAGAGCTTGAACAGGCCGATTTGTTAGTGGATTATCGAATAGATACTGCTACTGAGTTGGAATCTTATGGCGGTTCGTTTTCGGTAGGTGTTGGCCGCAAACACGGGGCGATTGGCGTGAGTTCGCCAGATCGTTATAAGGAACGTAAATACGGTAAGTTGGTGGTGGAGTTTTTAGATCCTGAAACCAAAGCCTTGGTATGGCGCTCTATTTCACAAAGCCAATTACGTGAAACCATGGGCCCAGAAAGCCGTGCTAAGTTCATTAATGAGCAAGTAGCCTTAATGTTAGAAAACTACCCGCCTAAAGCTAAATAATGAGTATTGCCCGCTGCATATTGATGCAGCGGGTCTAAGTGCTTAGCTATTCTGCAATAACACTTCTATTTCTGCCATTTTGCTTGGCTTGGTACATCGCCTTGTCGGCACGGTCTATCAATAAACTTGCCAGCACTTCATGGGTTTTAATCTGCGCAATACCACAGCTAATGGTCATGGTGATGAGATGGCCGTTAATGTTTAGTTCGTTGTGATTAACCGCTAGGCGGATCTTCTCTGCTACCTCTAAAGCAGCTAAGGCATCACAGTTTGGGAGCAATACAATAAATTCTTCACCGCCCCAGCGGCAGATTACATCGGATTGACGAATATGCTTTTGGGTTAATTCGGACATTTGTTTTAGTGCAATATCGCCAACATTATGGCCGTAGTTATCATTCACTGTTTTAAAGTGGTCAATATCGAAAATGATAATCGAACAGGGGCTATTGGCCCGGTGTTGAATATCAATCACTTGCTCCAAATGTCCTTCAAAGCTTTGTCGATTAGACATTCCAGTGAGTTTATCGGTAGAGGCCAGCGTTTCTAAATGGCGCTGGTATCGGCCCACAGTGAAGTTAGCGACAATTAAACTACACAGGGTGACCACTAGGCTAATAAACAGATTAATCCAAAGAGTTTGCCGCAACTGAGCAGTAGCAGGTAGGTCTTGCTGCTCAACAATAAGGTACCAATTAAACTCAGGAATGTAGCGCGCATTGAGATAAATCTGCGAACCGTTTTCGCTAAAGCTGTATCGGCCTTCTGTGGCACTTAATATCAAGGTAGCTTGCTCGGCTAAGCCTGCGCGCTGTTTTATATTACGAGGCCCAGTAAAGCCAGAATCGCTCAAGGTGAGGTTGCCTAAGGGGTCAATAAAATAAACACTACGCTGGTAGTTTTTTTGATAGTGGCCAATCAGTTTCTTCACCGTGTCTACGCTTAGCCCAACACCGGTAACACCAATCAGCTTTTCATTAAAATCATAGACTTTGTAGTTTACAAACACGGTAGTACGGCTTGTATCGGCAGTGTCGTAATCTATGTTTATTTCATAGTCTTGCGAGGGAGGAAGCTGGCTAACGCGGTAAAACCAAGCGTCATCAGGGTCATCAATGGACAGGCTTTTTATCACCCCATCAGGGTGGTAATAGCGGCTACTACTGGCCGATACAAAGAAGCTAGTCACAGTTTGATAGCGTTGTTGAATAGTACTTAAGTAACGAATAATTGGCGCAGCATCCGGATCGGCTTCTAAGGCCCAGTCTCGTAAAAATGTATCTTGAGCCATTAGTGATGAAATAAAAATTGGTCGCAACAAATCTTGTTGAATTTCGGAGTAAACCGTATCACTGGTAAGGGGTAAATGGGTGGTTTCGATTTGCTCTTTTAAAGAGTTATACGCCACTTGATAACTAAGCCAAGAAGTAAAGCAAAATGCGCATAGCAACATAAGTGGTAACAGCAGTAATAACTTACGTTTGTCCTTCCATGAACGGTTAATAGGCACTTGCTCTCCTTGCATTATGGCCTTTATTCAATGTTTTAGTGTAAGGTTAACGTTAGTCTTAGGCAACTCGCTTAGGCTGGCTCTAACCATTAATAATAAAAAGGTTAATGTTTTTATGGCTAACGACCAAGCTGTTCGTCCGTCCTTGTTTTACATTGAATGTTTACGCTTTATTGCTGCTATTGCCGTGGTGGGAATTCATGTGCTCGGCCCTTATCGAGACATGGTCCCAGACTTAGCGTGGCACGAATGGCTGCCAGCTATTTCCCTCAACGCAATTAGCCGATGGGCGGTACCTATTTTTATTATGATTAGTGGTGCTTTGTTAATGTCGGATCGGCGGCCCTTTAATGTTGCTCACTATTTGCCGCGTCGTTTAGCCAAAGTGTTACTCCCCTTTTTAGCCTGGACAGTGATTTACGCCTTTGTTGGTGGTTACCAAGAAAGTGCTTGGTCTTGGGAGGCAACGGCAACGCTATTAGAAAATGCGCCGAATGAACATACTTGGTATCACCTCTGGTTTTTCTACGATTTTATCCCTCTGTATTTTGTGATTCCGCTCCTCGCTCCTTTGCTATATAAAATGGATAAGCAACGGATTCTGCTGTTGCTAGCCGCTTGGTTATTGCTGACCTTAATGCACTGGCTAAAAGTAGAAACGCCGCTTCGTCAAAATATCATTTTGTACACCGGTTACCTGATTATGGGTTGGTACCTATTTAACAACGACCAACAAGCCCATTTGAAGTTTTGGCTTGCCACTGGCGCGGCAACTCTAGCGTTTAACGTATTCGGTAGCGCCTTTTTCATTTGGCAGCAAGGTGAATACAGCAGTGTATTTATGGGTTACAAAAGCTTGAATACAGCGGTAATTGCTATGAGTTTGTTTGTATTGATTAAAGCCTATGCCGAAAGAGTGCCCGACGGTTTTAGGCCGTTGATTAAAACCATTTCAAAATACAGTTTCGGTATCTATTTAGTCCATCCACTTTTTCTGATTCCAGTGCGAAATCCAGATTATGGGATTTACCAATGGTTCGGCCACTCAAGCATTGCCTTGTTGGTAATTACTGTGGTGGCTTTATCTTTAGCGTTTGTCGTTAGCTGGTTGCTAACGCGTTCATCGTTAACCCGCTGGTTAGTGCCTTAAAGTGCTAATCGCCTATTTAAGTAGGCGATTAGCTAAAGGTATTAACGCTTTAAGTCAAAAGAATCATAAGAAAAACGGTTGCTTGTGGTATTGATTGAGCGAGATTCTACTTGCGGCTGTAAAGCTATCCATTGATCAATTAGCTCATGGTATTCACTTTCAAAATCTGAGTAAGTTAAAGCACTTCCATCAGGGCGCTTGGCGTAAGCATTAAATGCTTCTCTAAAGTCGGGGTTGGGTTGATTGAGAACATCATAGTTATATTCAGAATTTTGTTTATGGGTAACCACGTGGTACACGCCATTGTCAGCAATGTACTTAAGCACATTAATTATAAATCCCGGAGATGTGGCTTCTAAGTAACCTACTGCGATACCGTAGTGGCTATAAGCGATTGAGCCTAAAGTGCTTTCCCACTTATCGTCTAAAGGATAGCGATTGTTATGCGTGGTGGGATCGGGTATGTGCCCCATTGCGTGCTCGGCACTGCCTTCTAAAAACCAGCGATCTACTTGGCTTAAGTAAGTCACATATTGGTGCTGCACGGTATGCATCAGCTCATGCGTAACAATATAAGCCGAAGTCGGTCTGTCATCATCAGTTCTGGCTGTATAGCCAACCAGGTTACCAGTGGCCCAATAATTCGTGTTATTGAATCCGTTATTTAGGCACACAATAGGTTTTTCAGGGAGAGACTGCCCAAAGGAATCCGATAACGAGCTTGGATCTAGTTGCTCTTTTATCATTGTTATCAAATTAGCCATTTGAGATTTGTCTAAATGACGGATCTTCTGGTAAAGGTATTTTTTCTGCAAAGTCTCGTCAATAAGATCGTCGTAGTCTGTTGTTAGCTCTTCCCCGGTGATTTGTAGATATAACTGTTTTCCTTCAAAAGTACTGGCATGCTCTTGGAAAAATGTAGTCGCAACAAGATATGTTTCCAAGCTAAACGGATAGCGTTGTTGTAGCGCCAGTAAATCTGTTCCCATTCGTTGTTGTAAATCTGTTAATCCAAATTCAGTCCAGCTGGCGAAGCGCTCAAATAGTTCAGTAGAAGTATTACTTCCCCCAAAAACCATTACCTTATCAGTTTCATAATAACGATCGTAATTTCTACATATTTTGCTGTCATACATACTTAGGGTATTCGTTGGATAGACAAAGCCGCTAGCTGCTTTTGATTTCATCACTCCGTTTACAGTAGGTAGTTCTGGCGCGGGTTCACTAGTTTGTGAATTGTTAGAGCTTGCTGAGCCTCCCCCCCCACAAGCGACGAGGGTTAGTGATAAACACACTGGGATGAGTAAGTTGGACGGGCGCAATAATTCCATTTATAGCCTCTTGATTGAGCAGTTGTGTATACTGAGATGATTAATTACTTTTTATTCAATATATTGGTTTCTATCGTTTGTTAATAGCTACACATCATTTAATTGTGATTAATGTCAATAGAGTGGTGGCAGTAGCGATTACTGAGGAAGTTTGATGGAACAAATGCTCATGAAAAATGGCTTAGCTGAGCCTGCATTACAGCGTATTTCAAAAGGGATAACCGCAGTTTATCCTCAGTTTGATCGTGAGCGCTTTTTGTCTTTGGCGCTAGATGGTCTTGAAGCCTTAGAGCTAAAGCAGCGGGTGACTCAAATTATTGAGGTATTACTGCAAACCTTACCGGCTGACTTTAGTGAGACAGCAAAGATATTGTCTGAACTGCCAAAGCATTGGGATCGCGGTGACCCGGATGACAGTTTGCGTGGTTTTGCTGTTTGGCCTGTGACTGATTATGTTGCCGTTGCAGGGATAAATGATCCTCAACGCGCCTTGCCTGTATTAGCCCTATTAACTCCTTTGTTTAGTGCTGAGTTTGCCATTCGTCCGTTTATTGAAAAGTATCCTGAGTTAACGTGGTCGCGGTTGCATGATTGGTGTGAAGATGAAGATGAGCACATCAGGCGTTTAGCCAGCGAAGGGTGCCGCCCGCGGCTGCCTTGGGGGGCGCAGTTAAAAGGGTTGATTGGCGATCCCACTCCTATTCTTGCTTTGCTGGATAAGCTTAAAGCAGATGACAGTTTATACGTGCGGCGCTCGGTGGCGAATAACTTAAATGACATCAGCAAAGATCACCCCGAGCAGGTGTTAGCACTTTGCCAACGTTGGCAAAGCAAGGCCAGTGAAGAAGTGGAATGGGTAATAAAACATGCTACTCGTAGCTTGGTGAAACAAGGACACCCTTTAAGTTTCCCTCTGTTGGGTTACACCGCTAAGCCACAGATTGAGTTGGAAGAATTTGCGTTACTTAAGCCACAAGTAAAAATGGGGGATTCACTCACTTTTGCCTTGGCGATTCGGGCTAAGCAAGCCAAGCAAAAGTTTGTGTTAGATTTTGCCGTGCATTTTGTTAAAGCAAATGGGAAAACCGCCGCCAAGGTATTTAAGTTGAAGAACCTTAGCTTAAACAAAGATGAAATGTTTGCGATTGAAAAACAACACTCGTTTAAAGCGATCTCTACCCGCAAATATTATCCCGGTGAACACTTTGTAGCCTTGCACATCAATGGCCAAGAGATTGCGCGTTTGGGCTTTGAATTAACGCAGGACTAAAACCGCAACAAATAAAAAAGCCAAGCATAGCTTGGCTTTTTTGGCGCTATTTCAAGTGCTCGTTATAGTAAGTGTTGAGCGTGAAAGGCTAAGTGTGACTCAATAAAACTCGCAATGAAGAAGTAGCTATGGTCATAACCCGCATGCATGTTTACCTTCAGCGGGTACTTGCTTTGCTTCGCGGCGGCGATTAAGGCCTCAGGTTTTAGTTGCTCAAGCAAAAACTGATCTGCTTCTCCTTGGTCAATTAAGGCGGGTACATACTGGCTAGCCTTACGCATTAGCAAACTGGCGTCGTATTGTTCCCAATGTTGTCGGTCTTGACCCAAATATGCCTTAAAAGCTTTTTGTCCCCAAGGTACTGCGCTGGGATTACAAATGGGGCTAAAGGCTGATACCGAGCTATAGCGTTGCGGGTTACGCAAAGCGATTGTTAAAGCGCCATGTCCCCCCATTGAGTGGCCTGAAATCGCCCTTTTGTTGCTCACCGGAAAGCGAGACTCAATCAGTGCTGGTAACTCCTTCACAATGTAGTCGTACATTTGATAGTGCGAACTCCACGGCGCTTGGTTAGCGTTGAGGTAAAAACCGGCCCCTTGGCCCAAGTCGTAGCCGCTATCATCGGCCACATCATTGCCTCGTGGGCTAGTATCGGGCGCCACAATGGCAATGCCTAACTCAGCGGCTAGACGTTGTGCGCCGGCTTTTTGCATAAAGTTTTCATCGCTACAAGTGAGCCCAGACAACCAATACAGCACTGGGACAGGCTGATTAGCGCTGGCTTGTGGCGGCAAATAAATAGCAAATGTAGCCACGCCATTTAAACTGCTAGCATGGTGGCTGTAGCGTTTGTGCCAGCCGCCAAAGCTTTTGTTTTCACTGATAAGTTCAATGTCTTGCATGCCGTTCTACTCCTATTTGTCGAAGTGAATAACGGTGCGAATGCTCTTACCTTGATGCATTAAGTCAAATGCTTCATTTACTTTGTCTAAGGCCATGGTGTGGGTAATAAAGTCATCAAGCTTAAACTCGCCAGCCATGTAGCGCTCTACGTATTCAGGAAGCTCTGAACGGCCTTTTACGCCGCCAAATGCTGAGCCTTTCCATACTCGCCCGGTGACCAACTGAAAAGGTCGTGTTGATATTTCTTGACCAGCACCGGCTACGCCAATAATCACCGACTCGCCCCAACCTTTATGGCAGCATTCTAGCGCACTACGCATTAAGTGAACGTTGCCCACGCACTCAAATGAGAAGTCCACACCACCGTCAGTCATCTCAACAATCACTTCTTGAATTGGCTTGTCGAAGTTTTTAGGGTTTACGCAATCAGTTGCACCTAGCTTGCGGGCTAAGTCAAACTTGGACTCGTTAATGTCGATGGCAATAATGCGACCCGCTTTGGCCATTTGAGCGCCAATAATGGCTGATAAACCAATGCCGCCTAAGCCAAATACCGCCACGGTATCACCGGGTTGCACGTTGGCAGTGTTGGTTACCGCGCCCATGCCCGTCGTTACCCCACAGCCTAACAAGCACACTTCTTCTAATGGGGCTTCTTGGTTAATTTTAGCCAGTGAAATCTCAGGCAGTACTGTGTATTCACTAAAGGTTGAGCAACCCATGTAGTGATAAATTGGCTCGCCATTGATAGAAAAACGCGTAGTGCCGTCGGGCATTAAACCCTTGCCTTGGGTTTCACGAATTTTTTGGCACAGGTTAGTTTTACCTGATTGGCAAAATTTACACTCGCCGCACTCTGGGGTGTATAGCGGAATAACGTGATCACCCACTTTTACACTGGTGACACCTTCGCCAATGGATTCTACAATGCCGCCGCCTTCGTGGCCTAAAATGGCCGGGAAGATCCCTTCAGGATCATCGCCCGATAGCGTAAATGCGTCGGTGTGGCATACGCCAGAGGCGATGATTTTTACGCGAACTTCGCCTGCTTTAGGTGGCGCAACATCCACAATTTCCATTTTTAATGGTTGGCCTGCAGCCCATGCTACAGCCGCTTTTGATTGAATGGTTTGGGCAGTCATTGCTCTTCCTCATTGGTGTTAGTGATCGCCAGGTTGGGCGTATCTAATGCGAACATTATATTTATTTCTGGTTTGGTGATAATCTGGTTTTTTGTTAATTCACTTTTACTGTGTGGTAATAATCATTGATTGAAGTCCTGTGACTTGCTCAAGCGTATTTCCAGCAGTGTTATTTGCTTAGGTGGGTCACTATGTTCCAGTGGGACGGTATTAACGAATTTGTGGCAGTGGTTGAAACGCAGAGCTTTACAGTGGCGGCTCAGCGCTTAGGTATTTCCACAGCCCAAGTTAGTCGACAAATTTCTCAGCTGGAAACTCGCTTGGCCATTAAGCTCTTTTATCGCACCACTCGACGGGTCTCGGTGACCGATAGTGGTCAATTATTCTACCAACAGTGTAGGCCATTGATTGAGGGCTTGCAGGATGCTGAACGAAGTTTAAGCCAGTTACAAAACGTGCCTCGTGGCAGCTTTAGCATGACAGCACCAGTGACCTTTGGTGAGCAGCATATCGCGCCAGCAGTGAATGACTTTTGCCTGCAATATCCTGAGTTACAAGTATCGCTACAGCTAACTAATCAAAAAATTGATTTAGTTGATGAAGCTATTGATTTGGCGATACGGCTGGGTGATTTACCTGATTCAAGCATGATGGCCAAACGATTAGGCGAACGCAGCTTACATGTGTGTGCATCGCCCGCATACTTGGCGCAATATGGTGCGCCCTATAGTGTTAATGAACTTACCAAGCATAATTGTCTTCAGGGAAGTGCCGAGTATTGGCGGTTTGCTGAGCAGGGTAAAAGTACTACCTTAAAAGTGAGAGGCCGTTTGCGCTGTAATAGTGGGAACGCCTTGGTAGACGCTAGCTTGAAAGGGCTGGGCATTGTGCAGTTACCCGATAGTTACGTGAAAGAGCATTTGCAATCGGGGGCATTGGTAGAGTTATTGCTGCCTTATCAAAAAGACCCTGAGGGTATTTGGGCGCTCTATCCTCATAATCGTTATTTATCTAATAAAGCCAGTTTAATGCTGTCTCACCTGCAGGCGTATTTCGCGGAAGTATAAATGATTGATTAACTTGCTTGTGCAGTAGAAGTTTACCGGTGAGTAGTATATTAAAAGTGGGCTAAGTAAGCTTAGCCCACTGAGTGTGGTTTATTGCGCGCTTAGTTCTAGTGAGCGCCAGCGACCACGTGCGTAGTCTGCTTGTCCGTTACTCGAAATCACTTCGCCATTAGAGGTGGAGTTAAATTCAATTTGAATCACATCACCTTGAGTTAACGAAATATCGCTCCAAGTATGTTTACTGGTTTGGTAGTTGTTTGCCGATTTAGGGTTAGTGTATTCACCCACTTGTTGGCCATTGACCACTAAACGATAGTTACTCTCTCCGTCATTTTCAGTAAGCGTTGTGATAGTGATGCTATAGTCTGCGTTATCACCATTAAAGGTGTAGCGCGCTGCAGCGTACTTATCTTTGTAACTCCCTGCATTTACCGCCAAAGCATTGCGGGCAATGTCTTTATAAGCAGGTACAAAACCATTTACTGTTGAGATATCAAAGCTATTTATATCTAAGACAATCTTACTCGCGGGAGGTTGGCTAGGATTATCGCCACCTTGGCCATTCTCACCTAGCTCACGATTGGTGATCAGAGCGACCCAATCTTGATTGGTTTCGCTAGGTGGATTGCCAATATTAAGCGTAGTACCGCCGCTTAGGCTTAAACCTTTGCTGAGTGATCCACTGCGTGGGTTGTACCAGTACACTTGATAAAGGTTGTTATTGGCTAAGGTAATGTTAGTGCTGCCACCTTTGCGCAAGTTAATGATGTAGTTGTTTTGCTTATCAGATAACACCCAATCGTTATTGCTTGAAGTGGCTGAATTATCTACCTCAAGATTTTGTAGGTTTAAACCTAACTGCGCTTGCAAGACCTCTTTGAAGAAGTAGTGAACGTGACCCGTTTGTTGCCATAACTGATCAAATTCGCGTAAATCTTCTACCGCCAAGTCGTAAGCATGGCCACCGTCATTTTTTAAGTACCAAGAGAAACCAGCACCGCCCGACATAACACTGGCCCACATCCAATAAACCCGCTGGCGTGCATTAACACCTTGGTAAGGTTTAGGCGCATCACCACCAGACGCTTCGGTATAAGTGACATACCATTGTTTACCCGCTGCAGCCGATTTGTTTAACCAGCTAATGGTTTCCCCATAAACTGAGTTACGTGTTGCCGTTGCGCTAGCGTTTTCTGGAATACCGCCATACTGAATCGTGGGGCCATTAAATGTAGGGTGCCCTAACATGTCGTCGTAACGATCGTGTTGGCCAGGGTAGGTGTGTAAGGTAATACCGTGATCATAGGGGTCGAGTTGACGAATATAATCAGAGTAGGCTTTTAAGGCTGCTGTAGACGTTGCATCTTGCTCTTCACCTAAGTTCCACTGCACTGCGGGGTGGTGGGCAAAGCGTGAGATTAATTCTCGGTAATACAGCTTACGCTCTAAACCTAAACTGGCATTGTTAAGCAATGTTTCGTTTTCGGTTTCTTGAGTCATCATATGCAGCATAATGCCTTGCTGGGTCATATGTGAAAAGGCGCGTTCCCACTGGTCCAATTTACTCACATCAAAGGTGCGTTTGTTATTGCCATTTTCTTGATAAATCAACCAAGGGTGGGCATCACAGCCATCACCTTTTACGGTGTTCAGCATAATGTAAGCGCTATTTACCTGATGCGAACCTAGGTAGTTGATTAAGCCAATTAAGCCTTTGCCTTTTTGTTGAGCGCCAGACCAGTTTGGATCACCGACTTGCCAATCACTTTCGTGCTCAGCAAACTGGTGCAAAATGCCTTTACACGAGCCGCCGCTGCCTTTTACTGTGTTATCAAAGTCAGCGTAACCAAAGATGTTCTCTGGGCTACCCATTCCTGCTTCAATAAATACATTGCCGCTGCCGGCAAAGCGCTGATAACGTTCGCCATCTATATGCTGCAATAAACCTTGGCTACGTAAATCTTGGCTATCGGCAGTAGAGGCAGTAACCGTAAAGGTTCCCTTATTTCCATCGAAACCGGCGATTGCTTGGCCTGAGTTCGCTTGGCTATCTACCGCAATGTTAGTGCCTTTACGGAAAGATACTTGGTAATCCCAGTCTCCCGTGTTTGGTGGCATAAAATAGGCGCGCCATACATCACCTTGGCCAGCGCTGCTGTCGGCAGCGTCGCCTGAGGCAGCAAAGTGACCCGGTACTACAACACGCTGATTGCCTTGGCTGAAGGTGACATTAAAACGATGGTTAGCGAAGGTGGCTGTATCACTTTCATCAGCAAAGTAACCTTTACAGTTAAGCTCCACTCGATGCCATTGTTGATTTTCGCCCACTATTTCACAGGTTTTTGCTGTCGCTGTGGCAAGGGTTTCTGGCAGATTCAGATTTTGTGCTTCAGCAGTTCCCACCGAGGTATGGCGGAATACAAAGCGATCTACTTTAAAAAACTTAGAGCGGCCAGAAAGGGTAAAGGTATATGTTTCGCCAGCGTTTAAATGATAAATAGCGTTGTGCTTAGCATGGTTTTTATCTAAACGTTTACCAGAAGCCCACACGAATTTTTTATCTGCTCCACCATAGAATTTAGTATCAGAGCTTAAAATGGCTTTAGTGGCATTACCATCGCCATCAATGGCTTGATAGTTGCCATCTAATCGCACATAACCGTCGTTTGCTACATCACTGCGATTATCAATGGTTTCTCTCGCAACGTACATATGTAAGTGATAAGTACCCGTTTGCGCAGCGGTAAAGCTGTACTCCAAGGGAGAGTTAACCGGACCAGATATATAGCTGTTGCCGTTAAACTCTAAGTATCCGTTGCTGGTATAGCCGCTGACATCAGATTTACGCTGCCATTCGCCTAAGTCAGATAAGGTATTCTCAGCTTCAATAATAATTAAGCCATTCAGCTCTTGATATTGGGTAGTGACCTCTGGCGCGTTATTGTCACCGCCGTTGTCACCGCCGTTGTCGCCGCCATTGTCACCGCCGTTGTCGCCGCCATTGTCACCGCCATTGTCACCGCCATTGTCACCGCCATTGTCACCGCCGTCATTTATATCTCGGCATGCTTCGGTTCCACACTGACAATAACTTTGCTCACTGCGTGAATTTACGCAGTCATTAGCAGTACTTCCGTGGATGATTTTACATTGAGCGGTCGTGTCACACTCGTCTCCGTAGTCCGGTTCTGGTTCCGGTAGCACAGGGCTTTGTATGTCGGCACATACGCCGTCTTCACACATGCAATAGCTTTGCGAGCTGCGGGAGTTAACGCAATCGTAAGCGCTGTTGCCATAAATACTTTTACATTCAGAGGTTAAGTTACATTCATCGCTAGTTACTGCTGCCACTTGGAACGTAGCCGGTTGCGCGCTGAAACTATTAAGTAAGCGGTTTAAATCAATGCTGTCGTTGCTGGTATTCGCATTGGCAAAGAAGGAAAAAGCTAAACAAAGCAGGCTTATAAAACCTCTCGCTTTTCCTAATCGATGTTGATGTTGTTTCACTGTGTTTTTCCTTGTGTTTGTTTGTTCAACAAAGTGCAAAGAAGGCTTATCTTTTTCAGTGATAAGCCAGTCGTCTGGTCTGTAACGTTTGTACTTAGCGTTGAGTATTAAAATTGACTATTCATTATGATTTTTTTGTCAGCAAGGATTTGAGCAATTTATCACTAAGCTGTCCAGTAGTAATTTACTGTTTTTATTGATTTTTTAATGTAGTTTTTAATTTGATAATACTTAAGGGAAGTGTTTTTGGTGTTCACTAGTTTAGAGTCTTATATTTGTCGACTTTTTTTACAAAATATATTATTTCTATGTGTTCATAATAATGTACTAACTTTTAACTGTATGATAAATAAAGGCTATTACTTAGTGGTCTGATTTGTGCTTAGTGATGTGTATTGTTTGATTCACCACCGAAATGGTCGGTGAGTGACAAGTGACAGATTAGCGCGAACCCTGCGCGCCGTGTTAGTAAGATTAGGAATTAAGAAATACATGTTTAGCAGTAAAAAACATCTCATTGTAGTAGCGTCAATGCTAATGTCAGGCTTCGTTCAGGCTACCCCTCTTAGCGATTTCAACCTCATTTTAACTGGCGATTACAATTACCAAGGCGGTGAAGTAGAAGGACGCACCTTATTAGGCGGTAATCTAAATGCGGCCGGGCATTCTCCTACTTTTGCTACGCGCGAAACAACAGTACCTAATAAAGACACCGTTACTATTGTTGGCGATGTAAATGCCGGTAACATTAACCTTAATGCGGGCAGCTTAAGCTATGGTGGCAGCTACAATTTAGCGTGGAATGTTAACCTTAACGGCGGTGGTTCTAGTGTACAAAGTGTGACTGCTGGCAATCAAATTGACATGCAAGCAGCCTTTGATGATGTTGAAACAGAGTTACGTAACGATTCAGCTTATTTCGCTAGCTTGAGCAGTAATGCAGTGTTAAACGGCAGCCAGCTATTATATAGCGGTGCAGATAGCGTGGCTGTATTCGACCTCGATTTTAGTCAAGTATTTGCTCAGAACAGCTCCTTGTCTTTGGATGCTGGCACTGCGGAAACAGTGGTGATTAACGTATCTGGCAGTGATGTAACTGTAGGTGGCGGGGTAAACCTTACTAACGGTTTTGGCGTTCAAGCGGGCGGCATAAACATTGGTGCGGCCAATATTCTTTGGAACTTTTACGAAGCAGATTCCATTGATTTTAATAACTTAGCCACTGTTGGTTCGGTACTCGCTTTAGATGCCGACATCACCGGCGGAGCAGTATTTGACGGTAGTGTAGCGGCTAAGAGTTATACCGGTGCTCGCGAATTTCACAGCTTTGGTTTTGACTGGACAACTCCTCAAGTACCTGCAGTGGTAAGTGAAGGTTCAACCACCATGCTATTTGCCTTTGGCTTGGTATTTTTAGCGCTGTCGCGTCGTAAAACCCGTATATAAAAAGCACACTAACTGTTTTAAAAGCCTCGAGTTTATGCTCGAGGCTTTTTTGTTTCCGGCTTTTATTAGCGTATTAGTTAACGGGTGTGGCCTGATAAGCGCCAGTTAAGCTATTAAAGGTGATGCGAATAGAGCCCGCGTGGTCTACTTGCATGTTGGCACCGTTTAAGTTGGCAAAGCCGTCTTTAGTGTCGTCACCAAAATTACGTGACCAATCATTGTAGATATCAAACTTAAAGTCGGTAGTGCCGTCGAAATACACTACTGTTGACCACGTGTAATCATCAATTAAGCTCATTGGTAATGAGTTCCAGCCACTCGGTTCTCCACGAAAGTACACTTGAGGATAGCGCTGCAACAGCTCACCGCGACCGAGGCTTTCACCCGTTTTGAACAGTCGATAATTTTTGCCGTAGTAGTTATCAATAACCGTGTTCTGACCATCTTGGTACTCAAGATAAAACTCAAAGCGGCGGTAGTATTCAATGTACTGCTGGCCAGTCCATACACCGCTTAAGCCATTGCCGTCGGCAACAGTATGGCTAAGGGTAAGATTAGTACGGTAGCTATGCTGCCAATTGGTGTCTGAGTACACCATTGTCACTTTATCTGCGTTACCGCTGGCTAAGGCGCGGGCGGTTACGGTGATTAATGATGATTCACGGTAGGCTTCATCCAAAGCCACTGCTTGGTGGGCTAAATGGGTTTGGGTGGTGGCGTCAAATTGGTAATTTTGTTGCTTGTTATTGTCCCAATAAGTATCGCCATTGACTTGGTATTTAATGGCAAATTGAGTCGCAGATACTGAGCCTTGTAGCGGTAAACGAAAGCTAAATGCTTCATAGCCATTGCTGGTGGCGGCGATGTAAAAGGCGGGATGATCTAGCCATTGGCCATCGCTAGTTTGGTAGTGTATCCACACTTGCTTGTTTGGGCCGATGTTTTTCACTTCTACCGCGCCTTCTAGCTCTGCGCTAGCAAAGCCATTCTCAAAATACGGGGTAAATTGGGCATGCCTTAGCCTAACTTCTTCGGCAGCTTGCGCGCCGCTTACGATGAATGCCAAACCTGCTGCGGCGATCTTAATTATTGTTAGTATTTTATTCATATTATCTTCCTTGCTGTATAAACCCACCATCCTTAACGCGGTGAGCAGGTTTGAATATAGCAACGGGCATTAAGCTTGCTGGGTAAATCGTCATTGCGGTATGAATTGTTTCGTACTTTAGTACGAGAGACGTATCGCTTAGCCTCATTTTATTCAATAAAAGCGTAGGTATTTTTGAAAGCAATTCGTTTTGAGTATTAGCTTTGTTAGCGCTAACAAAATGTTACTTGATTTAACAATAATTGCTATGCGCGAGTGCTTGATCACAAATGGCGCGGCTAAAATTTGCTGGAAAAATGAATCTATATAACCTGCAGAGGCGGGTTAAATTATAAGCAATGAATAGGTGCGTAGTTCTGCCAGGCTTAGGTTTTCTCCGTATTCGCCATCTACCGATATTTTATTAAAAGGGAGAAAACCTATGGTTGTTTTATTTAATAACAAGTTCGTTAAAGTGTGTTCTGCATGTGTATTGGCCTTAGCAACATTTGTTAGCGCAGCGGCCAATGCCTCTGTGAAAGTTGAAGCTGAAGATTTCACTAATCAAAAAGGCATTAAAACCGAGTCTAGCTCTGATACTGGCGGAGGTGTAAACATAGGTTACATTGAAAATGGGGACTGGGTTGAATACGCGATTGACGTGCCTGCTGCCGGCAGTTACACACTGACTGCTCGTGTTGCGAGTGCTACTGATGGTGGTCGTTTTGTGGTGTTAGCAAATGACAGTGAAAAAGCCACCGTTAAGGTTAAAAGCACCGGCAATTGGCAAGCTTGGAAAACCATTGAGTCTACCGTTATGTTAGATGCTGGTCCGCAAACTTTGCGTTTTAACTTTAAAGGCGGTTCTGGTTACTTATTCAATATGAATTGGTTTGAGCTCATCGCCCAATAGTAAGGCTGGGCTAAAGGGTATTTCGCTGTTGCTCTTTGGCCTTAACACTGTGTTTTATTGGTATTTATACACGCTGGTAGGCTGTGGCTAGTGAGCACTCTTGCTAAGTGCTAGGTTTGTTAGCCTAAACGCTTAACAAGCTGCCGAGTTAACTGGCCAACTCTATTCTCAAGCTATTCTAAACACGCATTTCTTATTTGTCGCAACGCCCTCATCGAAGACAAAGATGATTCAGCCTAAGTCCACGTTAGTTTTTCCTCTTAAACCAATCTCTACAAAGGGTTTGCGGTGTTTTTTACCTTTGGTTTATTTATTCGCTGTTCTATTAACTCAATTTAGCAAAATATGATTATTGTTTGCGTTTATCAGTTTTTTTATTGGGTATAATTTCAAAAAACAGCAGTGTAAGCTAATGAAAAATATACTTTTATCAATCCCCTTTTGTTTGTTGCTTAGCGCTTGTGCGTCTGAACCGATTACGGTTTTGCGCACCTCTTACGGAGAGATAATGAGTGAGCAAACTGTGGCTAAGTCAAGCTCTAGCGGTTTAGCCACAATAGGTGGCGCCGCTATCGGTGGACTACTGGGTAACCAAGTGGGTGGTGGGCGTGGTAAAACAGCCGCAACCGTTACTGGGGCAGTGGTAGGGGGCGCAGTTGGTCACCAGGCATCAAAGAGTGAAGAAACTCACTACGAGTATATTGTTCACATGGACCATGGTGAAAAATTTATTCTTGAAACTAACACTCGGCGAAAAGAAATAGGCAGCCAAGTAATCGTAGAAAACTTATCTAATGGCCGAGAGCGGATTAACGTGCTGCCTTAACTATTTGCGCTAGTTATTCGGTATTTTGGGGTGTATGTCGCTTAGTGTATCCAGCCCAATAAACACCACCATAGGTAGTCTAGTGGCATCAACACAACGATGGTGATAACCGCCAGTGGAATAGTAATTTTAAGCAGTTCCGTGAGTCGTTCGTTTGCCAACTGCATAGCAATAATAAGTGGTGCGACTTGGTAGGGAAAGATCACCGTAGAAAAGCCAATCACTTGAGTCATCAATACCGCGGGTAAGCTAAAACCACTGACTTCGGCAAAGTTCGCCGCCATTGGGCTTAGCACCGTAGGTACTCCAGGAATGGTAGTTACTAAACCGGTAAATGTTGAAATTAATGACAATGACATAAAGTGCAGGAACGAGCTGTTGGTTGATTCTGGCAATAGGCGACTAAAGGTGTGGCCAACATATTCACCAAGACCAGAGCTATTAACTAAGGCCCCCAGCCCAAGTGCTGCAGCGACAAAAACGATGGTGCCGAAATCTACCGAGTTGTTAAAGGATTTGGCTGTTACCACGCCCCATTTAGGCATCAGCAAAATAACCGCAGTGATTAGGCCAACCCAAGCAGGGTTAATGCCATGAATCGAGTCTGTCACCCAAAATAACAAGGTGATGGATAACAGTATGGCGACGCGTTTTTGCAGTTTGCTATCAAATTTTTCGCCTTGCTCAGAGGGGGTTATCGACTGTGGTGCTGAGAGTTCAGCAGGAAAAACGCGCAGCACCAACAGCACAATCAGAATCGATTTAACAATGCCTAAAATAGGAAAGTGCAGCAGTAAATACTCAGTATAGTTAAAGCTAATATCAAACAGCGTTTCGCTGGAACCCGCCAAAATCATGTTAGGAATGTTAGCTGGCAGTATGGCAAAGCTCGGCATGTTGCAAGACAGCGCCAGTGCAGTGGCAATACCGATGCGGCCTTTGCTGCCTTGAGTAAAACCCATTTGCTCGGCTAAGGCCATACCAATCGGCACTAATACTACCGCTCGGCCAACTGAAGAAGGCATTACAAATCCCAATAGCATTGCACTAAAGACCAAACCTGCAATCAGATGTGTATAGCTAGCGCTTAAGTGAGGAGAAATCGCTAAGGCTAGCTTCTTACCTAAGCCAGATACCGAGATCGCCGAGCCAATAATAAAACCAGAAATAATCAACCAGACTGCCGTTGAACCAAAACCCGAAAACAAAATATCACTGGGAATTAGCTTAAACGTGGCCGCTAGTGCAAAAAACAATAATCCTGTTAGAAATGGGGGAATAGCGCCTGTGCTCCATAACGCTAGCGTAATCATTACCAGCGCAGCACTATAAGAAAACAGCGCGGGGTAACCTTGCAGCGGAGATACTACAATCCAACATGCAGCGATAAAGGCGAGTAATAATGCTGACTGTTTAATGCTGAATTTACTGTCCATGTGTTGTTTCCGATTAAAGGCTAAGAAATAAAACTTGAACTGAATGTGTTCATGTTTCTAAGATAGCGAAACCTCTCTGTCGTTTTAAGTGCTAAATATGACAAAGTATATTTCTGAGTCGACAATGTGGATGCCTAGCGAAGTGGCCTTTACGCTTGATCCAGATAAACCGGTATTAACTAATGCCAGAAGTATGCTTGCTGAGTCAGGAATGGTGCCGCATTCTCACCCGCGCGGTCAGTTGCTGTGGGCGGCAGAAGGTGTATTACGTGTTGCCAGTGAACAAGCGGTTTGGGTTGTGCCGTCAAGCCACTCTGTTTGGATCCCTGGCGGCGTAAGCCATCAAGTGAGCTGCGAAATCGCCGCACGAACACGCAACCTATTCATCGACCCTTCATTCCCGGTTCGGCAAAGCGAAAAGAAAGGCGTAATGCTAAGCATGAGCCCTTTAATGCGAGAAATAGTGCTGCGACTCACTCAAGTTCCTCAGCGTATGGCCCCGCAAAACATCCAGCGTTTAGGCATGGTTGCCATCGATGAACTAGAGAATTTGACGCCTTTTGAAGTGAGTCTTCCCTCAGGTAAAGATTCGCGATTAGTAAAGCTAATTAGCTATATGGTGCAACACCCTAATGAAGCACCATCATTGGCTTCTTTAGCTAATATGGCTGGCGCGAGCGTGCGAACTATAGAGCGCTTATTTAAAGCCGAAACAGGGATGACCTTTCGCCAGTGGCGTAGCCGTTTTCGTTTAATGAATTCGCTAGAGCTGTTAAGCAAAGGCGAGAGTAGCACTTCAGTCGCCCATTCCTTGGGGTACAAAAGTGTGAGTAGTTTTGTGAAAGTGTTTCGCCAAGAGTTTGGGAAAACGCCACAGAGTTTTGCGAAGCATAGCCAGTTTTAACTTGAGTTCACGAACGTGTGGTGAGTTATGTTTTCGCCTTGACGGCGATGTACTTTTCTTTGCGTGGCCAAAGAAAAGTACACAAAAGAAAGGCCACCCCGCATCTTCTTATACCCTGTGTTGCGCACTCACAAGGGCGTTGAAGTAACTCGCTACGCTCAAACAGACTTCAACTTTTCTCCCTTGTTCGTTTACGCTACTCGGCGAAGATGATGGGGATTGCTCTTAGTTGTTATTGCGAGGAAAAGTTCAGTTTTAGAGTGTGGGTGTTGATTAGGTTTTCGCCCTGACGGCGACGTCATAAGCTTTGCTCAACCAAAGCTTACGTTGCAAAAGAAAGGCTGCCCCGCATCTTCTTATACCCTGCGTTGCGCACTCACAAGGGCGTTGAAGTAACTCGCTGCGCTCAAACAGACTTCCACTTTCTCCCTTGTTCATTTACGCTACTCGGCGAAGATGATGGGGATTGATTCGCTCGATAACAGAGTTATTCAAATGTGGTGGCTAGCTCGACCCAGTCTTTAAATTTTGTTCTGGATATATTTGTTTTTTCCAGTTCAATACCAGCCATGTCGAGTGGTTGAACCGGATCTCCGTGGCGATACGATTTAGTAATGCTTTCAAGGAAGCTAGTTGAACTAGTATGGGTTAGCAAGCTCAGTTGAGCACGCAATAAGTACCGATAGTGAATATCGTATTTGCCTTTAGTGAAATCTAAGTCTCTTGTAAATCGGTCTACTACGATTTTCATATTTGGAAAATTGACCGACGGTGTAATTTCGATCTCTACTTCATTCATTAATCTTACATTCGGTAACATTGATTGGATCGAATCAGCATTAATCATGTCACCTGTTAAGCGGCTTCCCATTAAGGTTTGGTAGTAAGCGTAATACTTTTCATGAATGATAATTAAGGAGCAAAGTAATATTAAGTCGATTTTCTGCTCTCTAAGGTTAAGAAGTATTGCTAGCACCTTATCCGTGAGCTGCTCGCTCTCCCGAAGTGACAAGTTATAAATATCGGATATTGAAGCTATCAGTCTGAAGAAATAATCTTTGTCATTATCAAGTTCGGGCCAAATCTTTGGAAAGAACTCATCTGTTTGTTCTTCGGTTAAATATGAAAGGTGATTAACGATAAACGCTAGGCGAGGTTGTTCTTTAAGAGTGCAACGACGTTTGAAAAAACGACCCAAGTAAACATTGGCGTCGAAGTCATTGCCGTAAACGGCTTTTACGGCATGTTGCAGTTGTTCTGTGTCGGTGGCTACAACAAAGATTACGTAAGGCATATCGAAGAAATGTTTGATCACCTCTAACATTTCTACTGCGTAGGAAGGGCGGCAGCGGTCCAATTCATCTATAAAAATAAAAGTAGGTTTTTGCTTACCTGAGCAACCTTTAGCCGAATCAATAAACTCGGTGATGCACTTCTTAAAATCTTCAATGCTACTGAGTTTTTGTTCGTGATCTTTAAACATGGCGGCGACCACTTTGCCGGTGGCTTCCGCAAACTCATCGCTCTTGCTCGGATCTTCTTCAGAATCTTTGTCTAGTATTTCATCGACGCTTATACCACTGACTTTTTTGATTACAGCCTTAGTTATCTCTGGTGCGGCATGTTTGCAAAATCCCCACGCTTTACTACCTATGTTTCTAATGGCTTGCTCATCTTTGTCTTGTGACTGGTCGCGAAGTTGAGCGGTAATTGACGACACCACTGTCATCATTGGATCATCAGAAAAGTCTTGCTTCCATGCGTCTATGTAAACGGTTGGGTGGTGCTCTTCTATAGATACTTGCCAGCGCTTGAGGAAGTAGGTTTTACCTGTTCCCCAGCTAGAATTTAGATTGAGTACATAACCCTGTTGGGCTTGGGCAATTAAGAAGTTGGTGAGGAATTTTGCATAAGTTGCACGATTAAGTTTGTCGGCAGAAAACTCTTCATTGTTTTCTTTAATGAAAGGGGTATTCCAATCAAAGTTATAGGCTTTATCTACCACTTAATTCACTCCGTAAACTCTTATTGAGTAAAGTTACCATAAGACTAAGGTATTTAGATTGTTGTTTGTATTGTCTGAGGAGCTGCTCTCAGATCCTCCATTATCGCCGAAGGCGAAAGCTCTTCTTTTCAATTGTTACCCTAATTGTACATAAGAGTGCGTTGGTAGTGCTGGTTTCGCCTTGACGGCGATGTACTTTTCTTTGCGTGGCCAAAGAAAAGTACACAAAAGAAAGGCCCCCCCGCATCTTCTTAAACCCTACGTTGCTAATCAATCAGCGCGCCAGCGCAACTCGCTTCGCTCAAACAGTGCTCGGCTCTTTCGCTGTTTGACTGCGCTACTCGGCGAAGATGATGGGGATTGGTTCACTTGGTTACTTTCAAGGTTATATTTTGTGTGTGGGGTGTTTTTTAGTCTTTGATTATAAAGTAAAAAGACTGATTTTTTAAAAAGTTGAACATGTGAACTTAAAGCCTAACTCGGAGCTGCTTTTTAGTTCCTCCATTATCGCTGAGTAGCGCAAGTGGCCAAGTGATGAAGTCGAAACCTGTTTGAGCGCAGCGAGTTTTTCGACGCACTTGGATACGAGCAACGCAGGAAGAAGATAATGCAGGGCGAGTTTTCTTTTTGCTTCGTTTTTCTTTGCTCGTCAAAGAAAAATGACGGCGCCGCAGGCGAAAGCTTTTAGTTTTTGTTTGCAGAGTCAGCGCAGGCGAAAACTTTAAAACGTCCACGAACAAAAAAGCCCCAAGCATTACTGCTTAGGGCTTTTTATTTCCACCGTTAGCTAATCGTCATTAGCCAAAAGCGAGAAGCTTAACCACCTACGGCGATTTTCTTCATGTCAGTCATATAACCGCGAAGCTTAGTACCAACTACTTCAACAGGGTGGCTACGTAGCGCTTCGTTTACTTCGATTAGGCGAGCGTTATCAACGCCGTTGCTTTGCTCTTCAAAACCTTTACCGATGTACTCTAGGCTGATGTTGTTCACGGTGTCGCGCAATAGTGGCACAGCAGCGTGTGAGAATAGGTAACAACCGTATTCTGCAGTATCAGAGATTACTACGTTCATTTCGTACAAACGCTTACGTGCAATGGTGTTAGCAATAAGTGGCGTTTCGTGTAGTGACTCGTAGTAGGCACTTTCTTCGATGATGCCAGCAGCAACCATAGTTTCGAATGCTAGCTCTACACCGGCTTTAACCAGTGCCACTAAGATGATGCCTTTGTCGAAGAATTCTTGCTCAGTGATTTCTACGTCAGATACTGGGGCTTTTTCAAAACCGCTTTGGCCAGTCTCTTCACGCCACTTAAGTAAGTTAACGTCGTTGTTTGACCAGTCTGTCATCATAGTGCGTGAGAATTCACCTTCAATGATGTCGTCCATGTGCTTTTCGAACAATGGGCGCATTAGGTCTTTAAGCTCGTCGGCTAGGTCGAAACACTTAATTTTAGCTGGGTTAGATAGGCGATCTACCATGTTGGTAATACCACCGTGCTTAAGGGCTTCGGTTACTGTTTCCCAACCAAACTGGATAAGTTTAGCGGCGTAACCAGGCTCAATGCCTTCGGCAACCATTTTGTCGTAACCCAAGATAGCGCCAGTTTGTAGCACACCACAAAGGATTGTTTGCTCGCCCATAAGGTCTGATTTAACTTCAGCCACAAATGAAGACTCAAGTACACCTGCGCGGTCACCACCGGTTGCAGAAGCGTAGGCTTTAGCAATTGCAAGGCCGTTGCCTTGTGGGTCGTTTTCTGGGTGAACAGCGATTAGGGTTGGAACACCAAAACCACGTTTGTATTCTTCACGTACTTCAGTACCTGGACACTTAGGTGCAACCATTACTACGGTAATGTCTTCACGTACTTGCATGCCTTCTTCAACAATGTTGAAGCCATGTGAGTAAGCTAGGGTAGAACCTTTCTTCATTAACGGCATTACCGTTTCAACAACATTGCTGTGCTGCTTGTCTGGAGTAAGGTTAAGTACCATATCTGCTTGTGGAATAAGCTCTTGGTAAGTACCAACAGTAAAACCGTTGTCTGATGCTTGAACAAAAGAAGCACGCTTCTCTTGAATTGCCGCGTCACGCAAAGCGTAAGAAATGTTTAGGCCAGAATCACGCATGTTTAAGCCTTGGTTTAGGCCTTGTGCGCCACAACCAACAACTACGATGTTCCAGTCTTTAATAAAGTTACAACCATCAGCAAATTCGCTGCGATCCATAAAACGACATTTACCTAATTGCTCAAGCTTTTGGCGCAAGCTAAGGGTGTTGAAATAATTAGCCATGTTCGACTCCGTAAAAATAGCGTTAATCAAATGATGATGGTGTTGTTGTGTTTACGAGATCCCGATGCACTTCTTTTGTGAGCGCGTTTCTTGTACCTGTCTCGTGATGGGCTCAATATAAACCCAAAGTGTCATTGCGTAAAATGATGTTTTTGGGATATTGTGTTTCATATATTGCAATACAGTTTGGTAAAATGTCTCGATTAAGGCCTCAACAAATAATACTCAATAGGGAGAGCTGCCAGTGGATGTAAGAAGTGTTGAGTTATTTTTGCACTTAAGTCAGAGCCTGCATTTTGCTAAAACCAGCCAAGCCATGCATGTAAGTGCATCTACCTTGAGCCGTGTGATACAAAGGCTTGAAGACGAATTAGGCAGCAGTTTATTTACGCGTGACAAACGCAGTGTTCATCTTACTCAAGCGGGGCAGCGCTTTCGTAGCTTTGCTGAGCAATGGTTAGAGCAATGGCGTTTGCTGCAAATGGATTTGTCTTTGCAGTCGAATGCGCTGGCAGGCGAGCTGACGCTTTATTGCTCAGTAACTGCTAGTTATAGCCACTTACCGGACATTTTGGACAAATACCGCTTATCTTGCCCAAATGCCGACATTAAATTGGCCACTGGTGATGTGGCAATGGCAGTAGATAAGGTGGCTAATGGTGAGGTGGATATTGCTATTGCAGCCCGCCCCGATCACCTTCCGCTAAACATTGCTTTTGCCAGTATTAGTAAAATTCCGCTGTCTATTATTGGGCCTACGGTATCGTGTAACGTGCGCAAGCTGTTAGAGC
The DNA here is from genome assembly GCF_030548385.1 of Agarivorans sp. 1_MG-2023. NCBI lineage: Bacteria > Pseudomonadati > Pseudomonadota > Gammaproteobacteria > Alteromonadales > Alteromonadaceae > Agarivorans > Agarivorans sp. 1_MG-2023. The sequence goes on from NZ_JAUOSJ010000004.1 coordinate 180,843, forward strand.
GAAATCCTATTCCTTGGGATCAAGTGCCGTTTATTTTGCCTGAGCATGGGCCAGCAAGAGCGAGGATTGACCATTGGTTTAAAGCCATGCGTATCACGCCGAATGTGCACGCTAAAGTGGCGGGGCATGAAGCCATTGTGAGTATGGTGGCGCTAGGCAGTGGTGTAGGGATTGCTCCTGAAGTAGTGGTAGATAACAGCCCAGTGCGAGAGCGAATTCAAAGTGTGGCGGTGGGTGTAGAGCTAGAGCCTTTTGATTTAGGGATCTGTATGCTATCAAGAAGGCTGCACGAACCGCTTATGCAACGTTTTTGGCAAATTGCAGCACGCAATTAAGGTAGTAGAAAAATGACACCTGCAGTAGATCAACTTAAAAAAGCCAAACAAGCCTTTAGCTTGCTTGAATATAAAAGTGACCCACAGCACGCCAACTTTGGCCAAGATAGCGCCGAAAAGCTTGGCTTGGCAGAAGAGTTAGTTTTTAAAACCTTGGTCGCTTGTGATGAAAGCGATCCCAAAAAAATGGTAGTAGCTGTTGTACCGGTGACTGGCCAGTTAGATTTAAAAGCTCTAGCCAAAGCCGCCAGGATTAAAAAGATGCGGATGGCCGAGGTACCCGTTGCGGAGCGTACTACGGGTTATGTTAAAGGTGGCATTAGCCCCTTTGGTCAAAAGAAGCGTTTACCTACCTTTGTAGATAGCAGTGCAGAGCAACTCGCCGAAATAGTGGTCAGTGCCGGTAAGCGTGGTTTATCGCTGCAGTTATCGGCGACGGTGTTGCAACAGTTGCTTGGGGCGCAGTTTGCTACACTTAGCCATTAATACGCTGTTAAAAAGGATCTTATGAGACTACTTGGGTGTTTGTTTTATTTTTGTTCATTTATCGCTATGGCTGCACCTTTAGCGCCTGCTAAATTTTCAAGTAGCATGATGAAGCCGTGGGGCTATCAAGACGCAGGGCAACCGGCGCAAGGTTTATTGGTTAACTTTGCTCGCAAGTTGTGCGAAGAAGCCGACATTGCCATGGAAAACAGTTTAAAGCCTTACCCTAGAGTGATTAAAGATATTCAAGCGGGCACTGCCGACTTTGCGGTGATGTTTGCTGGAGCAACTTCAGAAGACATCGCTGTAGATTTAGGCCCTGTGGTCGAATTAAAGGTGATGGCTGTAGCAAAGGCGGGTTCTGCGGCTATTGCTAATATAGATGCGCTTGCTGGTCAGCGAGTGGGAGTCATCCGAGGTTCAATTTATGGGCCGGAAATTGACGATAACCCTTCTATCGACAGGATAAGCTTCAACGATACCGTGCAGGGCATTCAAATGTTGCTGCTTGGCCGTATCGACGTAATGATCGCTACCAACTACTCAATTGATTTTGCCCTTAAACAACTGCACGCAGATATTGAGCGCCTCACACCTATCTATCAATTAGCGACGCGGCAAGGGCATTTATACTGGTCTAAGCAATCTTTACAGCAAGAGCAGGCGGCGCGTTTACGCAACGCGTTAGAGCGATTACGAGAACAAGGCGTCTTGAGTGAGATATTTAGTATTGATGCTAGCTTAGCCTTAACGCTTTAACTGTTACTGGCTTGAGCCACCATTAGAGCTTCTATACAATGAGGCCAAATTAAGGAGAGTTTAATGATTAACCCGGCCAAAATTGAAGAGATAGCAAAACAAGTAAGTGAACTGGTTCCTCCTGGGCTTAAAAATGTGGGTGATGAATTTGAGCGCAAGGTAAAACAAGTGGTTCAAGCTAAACTGAGTCAACTGGATGTTGTTAATCGCGAAGATTTTGATGTGCAAACTCAAGTTCTGCTGCGTACTCGAGAAAAGCTGACAGCCCTAGAGGCCAAAGTAGCCGAACTCGAAAAAAGGTTAAACCAAGAAAGTTAATTAATAACTGATTAACTTGTTGATAAGGCAGAGCTTATGCTCTGCTTTTTTGTGGCTATTGTTTGTGATTTTGAGTCATGAAATGCTTTTCTTATTGTGAAAAATGACCACATACCTCATTTTTTAGTGTGATTTTTGGTAAACATACTGTGAAATTATAGGCCTATTCTTAGCAGGGTTTTTACTGTTTAAGTGCTGTTAAAATTTCTTTTTTAATCACCCATTTAGCTATCTTTAATTTAAAAAACAATGGTTTAATTTGTGTTATTTATTCTTTTGTTAGCTTTTTTATATTTTACGTTTTTTTAGTGAGCTTTATCTTTATTGCACTTTCAAGTTTGTTAACGCTAACACTGTGATCTTTGTCGTTTCTTTGCCCGGTTACCAAGCCTTAGGATGATTTCAAAGGCGCATGGACATTGAAGACCTGTTGCCTTCAACACTATTCACAGGGAGAAGAGCATGAGTAAGAACGCAGTTTTTAAAATCACGATGTTAGCCGGTGCAATTGCTTTAGCAGGTTGTACTGATTCAATTGAAGAACCAACAGATCCAGTAGATCCGCCAATAGATCCACCAGTAGGTGAAGTATTCGTGGTTATTGATGACGGTATAACAGCGACCGGATTTGGTGTTCTTGCTGGTAGTGATGTTGATTATGACAAAAATGCCTTAGCAAAAGATGAAAGCTATAGCGTTGCAAATGGTATTGCTGTTAGCCCTAGTGCTAATGGCGATGAGTACTCTTGGAAAGTAGATACTTATGGTGCTGGTGAAGCTTACTTTATTGTAGGTAGCGACACTGCCATGGATATGACTGACTACGCTAACGGTGTACTACTATTTGATATGTCAGTAACTAATGCCACTGCAAGTGACTCTGCTGGCCACCAAATTGTGATGCAAACTAATGGCGGTGAAAAAGATTACCTTGACCGTAATACTTTCTATTTTGGTCAAAGCCAATTATCTGATCAAGAATCAGCGGGTTGGAAAACTTATGCCGTTAAGGTGAGTTGTTTTGCTGCAGATGATGCCGGTGCATTCGATATCACTAAGGTTAATGAAGTATTCCGCCTAGATATTCGCAATGAGTCAGTGACTTACGAATTAGGTACTGTGAAGTACGAAAAAGACGCCACCATGATACCTGAAGGTGCTGTTGAATGGACGTGTGCTGAGTAATTAACGAAGCACCCTCCTGCGCACGGTATTGATGCCGTGCGCTATTTAATGAATTAATGGATTTATAGCTCTCAGGGAATATGAAAATGAAAGGTTTTTATGTTTTTTTAATTGCTGTTTCTTCCAGTTTTTTAGTGGCTTGTGCAAGTACTGGAACCTCTGAAAGTGCCAGCGAAGATGACCAATTTGCCATCCCTTTGATGGTGACGTATACCCTTAACGACGGTAAGGGCTGGAACAAGGTAAGTGCCGGCTTGCAAGGATGGGGAGATGGCGTAGCGTCATTTAGCCTAGCCAATGAACAAGCCAATATTAGGATTAAAAAGAAAGCGAGTAATCCTTGGCATATTCAAATTAAACGCCCTGTGGCGTTGGTGGAAGATATGCATTACGAGCTATCTGTTGAGGCTTCTGCAAGTGAGCCAAGCAATATGGTGATTGCTGTTCAACAAAACTACGGTGAGTATATTACTTACTTTTATCGTGCGGAATTAGTTGGTGTTGAAAGCAAACTATATACCTACGAATTCACCATGCCTAGTGACGAAAGGAAAGGAACGTTTTCGATTATGTTCGGTGATGGCGCACCTGGTGTGAGCTATAGCCTAAGCAATATCAAACTAAATTCTACCTACTAGTCTTTTTCAATATTAGTTAGTTTTAGATGTAAGGAATAAACCATGACATTGCTTAAGTCCTTAGCCTTAGCGGCTAGTCTGTTAAGTGTAGCAACAACCTCGGTAGCAGCTAACCTCGATATCAGCTTAGACAGTGGTAAAAGATGGCAGCAAGTTAACGCCGGCGACGACGGTTGGGGCGATGGTTCTGGTAGCTTTAGCTTTAGTGGTGAAACCGCTGAAGTCACTGTAAAAGATGCCGCCAGTAACCCATGGCATATCCAATTAAAACGACCAAAAGTGAAGTTGAATAAAGGTGAAATGTACAAGATCACTGCACAAGTTAGTGCGAGTGCGAAAAGTCCATTAACCATTATTGTGCAAAAAGACTCTGGTGATTACGCCACGTATTACGCTGAAGATTTATCAGTGAGCCCTTCAGCACAAACATTTAATTTGAGTTTTAAAGCCCCTTCTAGTGATAGTAAAGCGGCCTTTGCCTTTTTTGTAGGCGGCGCTGCACCCGGGGTAACGTTTACCTTTAAAGACATACGTTTAGTAAGTGAAAATTAAGCATATTTAACAGTACAGTAGGCACCTTGCTATTAATCCCAAAAGCAAATTCCGACAACCGATTGGTAATAAAGCCTATTAGCTAGCTTTGTTACTTAGCCTACCTTTCTGTTTACTCCTCTCAGCCTTGCTGCGAGGAGTTTTTTTATTATTAGGGCTGCCCTCAAATTCAAAGCGCTTGTTTTTTAAGCAATTGTTTTTTGGTTTTTTTGACTTACTTATTGTTATTTTATGATTCCCCGTGAAAGGCTTTTCAATTTAGTGCTTGTCTATTTTCTATTTTATTTTCCTCGTTAACATAGCTCCCGCTGGCTTATTAGTGAACTCACTAATTGGCCTTTAACAATTTCAAAGGGAAATGAATATGAGTAAAAAAACAGTTTTTAAAGTAGCAATGTTAGCGGGCGCAGTTGCACTGGCTGGTTGTACTGATGCGATAGAAGAAGCGCCAGTGGCTCCACCTGTTGATGAGACGCCAGTAGATCCACCTGTCAGTGATGCTTTGGTCATTCTTAATGATGGTTCTGCTGCAACTAACTTTTCTGTATTGGTTGGCTCAAATTCAGATTCCTATAACCGCCAAGTATTAGCGCGCGGTGAAGGCTACCCTAAAACGGATTCATTACAGGTGACTGCTAAAGAGAGCGATGGCGTAGCAACCTGGCAAGTAGATACCTTCTCTGCTGGTGAAGATGGCCCTGCTGAAGTTTATTTCATTGTGGGTAGTGCAGAAAACCAATTAGATCTTACTGAATACCAAAATGGATTGTTATTGATTGATCTTTCGGTATTGGTGGCAACAACCAGCGAAACCTCCCATCAAATTTTTATGCAAACCAATACTGACGCTGGCGAAGATTACAAAAACCGCCAAGCCTTTTACTTTGGCCAAGCACAACTGGCAGATCTTGAAGCTGACGGTTGGTCAACGGTGGCGGTTCATATGAGCTGTTTCTCGATACAAGATGCTACTGGTGCATTTGATATTGCCAAAGTGAATGACTTAATGAGTTTTGATATTCGCGGTAACGAAAGTGTGAGCTACGAAATTGGAAAAGTAGCTTTTGAGAAAACGACAACGTTGCCAGCTGGCGCGGTTGAGTGGTCTTGTGAGTAATTAATTGTTTGTTAACTACGCCAGTGTGAGCACTGGCGTAGTGCAATGATGAGGAATTTGAAAATGAAAGGTTTCTTTATTTTGGTTGCGAGCGCTTTTTTTTTAGCCGCTTGCGCTAGCACCACCCCGGAGCCAGAGGCGCAGACTTCCCCTCTAGTCATGGTGACATACACCCTTAACGACGGCAAAGATTGGGAGAAGGTTAGTGCTGGGCTGCAAGGTTGGGGCGATGGCGTTGCCGACTTTAGTCTTGCGAATGAACAGGCCAATGTTCGAATAAAGAAACAAGCCAGTAATCTTTGGCATATTCAGCTTAAGCGCCCCTTGTATTTATTTGAAGACATAAAGTATGAAATCTCTGTAGAAGCCTCGGCCAGTGAACCTAGCAAGCTTAGCTTTACGGTGCAGCAAGATGGCGGAGAATACGCAACTTACTTTCAACGTACTGAGTTAGTGGGTGTTGAGAAAAAGCAATTTACTTATGAATTTGTCATGCCAAAGGATGAGAAAAAAGCCGCCTTTGCCATTATGTTTGGCGAAGGTCGTCCGGGTGTCAGTTATAGCCTGAACAATATTAAGTTTAACTCAACTTATTAGCGTGTTTGGCGCTCAACTTAAGGAACAAACTGTGAATTTTATGAAGCCTTTAATTTTGGTGTTGAGCTTAGTATTGATCGCGATGCCTAGTTACGCTGCAAGCCTCGATATTGCCTTGGATGGAGGCAAGCGTTGGGAACCGATTAACGCAGGCACTGACGGTTGGGGGGATGGCTCTGGTCAATTTAGTTTTAGCGGTGACAAAGCAACCATAACGGTGAAAGAAAAAGCCAGTAATCCATGGCACATTCAATTGAAACGCGCTCGAGTGGCCTTAAGCAAAGGCAAGCGCTATCAAATCACCGCTGAGCTTAGCGCCAGTCAAGAAAGCCCCCTTACTATTATGTTGCAGAAAGATTCTGGTGACTACATGACCTACTTTGCAGAGGACTTAGTGGTGAACCGAGAACCACAACAAGTGGACTTAACATTTGTAGCCACTAATTCTGACAAGAAAGCAGCGTTTGCTTTTTTTGTTGGTGGGGCCGAGTCTGAAGTGACTTATACTCTTAACAACATACGCTTGGTGAGTGAACATTAATAACTTTTAACAATGCTGTAGGCTCTTTGTCATTAATCCAAAGGCAATCGACGATAATCGAACGATAACTGAGCCCTTAGCACTCAAGTTATCTCGTCTACTTTTTTTGTTTACTCCTCCCAGCCTTGCTGTGAGGAGCTTTTTTGTCTGCGGCTATGAATAATATAGTGCGTTTAATTCGCGTGTTAATTACTCACTCGAATGGTGCGACTAAAACTATCGTGATCATTAGACTGGTCGCTAACCCTCAGCGTGACTTGATATGTGCCGGCAGCAAATTGATGGAGCGGATTAGCGAGCTCTGAACTGCTGCCATCCCCAAAGTCCCATTGCCAATCTAGTACTTGATTTGTACTGCGGCTATTGTCAGAAAACTGGATTCCAGTATCGCTACTCTCAACAGTGAAGTGGCTTAATACACCTTGATCAAATAGTTTAATTTTTACGCTTTTAAAGGCTTCTATTACGTCTGTTTCTGGTAGGTTGGCAGCAAGGCTTTGCTGACGAATACAGTCTGCTGCGTCTGTTAAGGTTAAATCTGGTAACCAGCAGGATTTTGCTGCGTTTAGATAAACTGAGTACGCAGTGTCTATACCCCACTTATTGGCGAGCAAATAGAAAGGGTAACTCAGCATACCAATGCGTTGATAATAGTTGTTACCTGCGTCGTCGTAATCTAAAAAACTGGCAATAGCGCCAGCTTCGGTTTGAATTTGATCCAGTTGGCGAGTGTAGCCATTAGATTCCTCGCCATGTACCCAATAATTGCCGTCATTGTTAAATTCGTATTTCACCATTACACCGGAAATATCGGCAAAGGCTTCATGTGCGGTTCGTGCATCGAGGCTAATGTTTTCTTTAAAACCATCTATTTTACCTATTCGGTTCAAAACCCCATGGCCAACTTCGTGCGCAATATGATCGAGCGTGGCGAGATTTTGAAAGAACGGAATACCATCGCTAAAGTTGGCGTACGCACCGTCCCAAAAAGCACGAATAGACGAGGCTTTGTCGTAGTGAACTCGCAGCCGAATTTTCTGTTCTAGCGGCGGTTCTTTAAGGTGTTTTAAGAAAGCATCGTACACCGCGGTACCGTAATACATGGCATCGTTAATCGCTGAATACGTCCAAAGGCCGTTGCTATCGTTGGTTTGCTTGTAGGTGTTTATTGGCTGAACGGCACATAAGTACTCGTAGGCTGGATACGCTTGCTCGTCTGCCTCTAAAGCTCCCGCATTTGCATCATGGGCACGCGGGTCTATTTGATTCTGCATGTCCGTTACACTGACCAAGCCATTATCAAAAATGCATGTTCCATCTTGGTGGTTAATTCTTTGAATGGCGATATGTGGTCGGCTAGTGCCGTAATACCATGGCGTAAGATAGCTCCCGCCGGGACCAGATAACTGCGCGTTCCCGGTAAAATCATGAAACCTCACTAAACGCGCGGTGGCTGCCCGACCCGCCTGATTCACTGGCAGCAAGTTTAACGCTGTAGCATTGGCTGGAATCACGCTTTGCTCGGGAATGGTGACTAAAAACGGCGTATTAGACGGGGTTTTTAACCATGCTTCTCCTAGGTTATTGCCTTGCGTATCGGCCCAGTAGACCCAAATTGATTGTGTTTTTGCCTCTGGCGTAATCGTTTCATTGCTTAAAGTGAGGCTTATTTGTCCTGCTAAGCGATTAGCTTGGCCGTCGGTATCTCGCAAATAAGCACTTTCAATGGTATTACGTGGCAGCGTGAATACCGTTTCGGTGGAGGGGGATTCTCCACCACCGCCACATGCCGACAATAATAGTGAAGTAACTAGTGCTGAAAATAGCGGTATCGCAGGCTTAGATGAAAAGTTAAATCGGTCGTGCACCATTTTGCGTCCTTGCTGGTGGGAATTGAATAAGAGTGTTTACTCTAAGCCGAATATAGCGAAGGCGCTGGCAATATTGTATGTAAACTTTGTCACCTTAATGTAAGCGCGCTGATCCTTTTATCATGGGCCGCTAAATACTTTATAGCGTGCATAACACGGAGCCTTGAGGTTGGTAAGTTAGAAAAGGAGGTGGTGGTGTCTTGTTTGTTAACTGCTATTGCTTTACGTTTTTTTAGTCTGCTATTTCCTTATGTCATAAAGCATTGGCTTTTTATGACCAAATTCAAATCTTACTGTTTATTTCTTTGAATCGCCTATCTTGCTTGGGTAGATTAACACTGGTGAAAGCGCTTACACTTATTCGCAAGTTGTAGCGCTAACCGTTTTTACCATCGCGTTTGTTATTCCTTAGGAGTTGTTATGGAACAAAATCAGCAGTTTTTTCATGCTCACCACTCACCAATGGGGGCGTTAGCCAGCTTTACTGTCGGCGAGTCTGGCGAGCATGGAGGAATGGGTCTGGAGTTAGGTGCTCCTTTTGCAGGTAACATATTTGTTGGTTATCAAGATGGCGAAGGTGTGGTTAATTCGTTTCCATTTTACAAGGGCGCCAACGATCAAAGCGAACGCTATGTACAAAAAGACGACACTTCTAGCCTTAGCGAGCGAGTGTTTGAAAATGTTGAGCGTGATTACCAATGGGCCAGCGATACATTCTCAGCGCCTGGCATTAGTTTTAACGTTCTCAGCCCATTTTTTGAGATCCCTGATCCGGCATTAGCGCAGCATCAAAAGCTCAAACAAGCCAGCTGCCCTGCGGTATATGTTGAATTAAGTTTTGATAATACCAGCGACCAAGATTGGACCGGTTTTTTTGCCTTACAGGGCGATGATTTACGTTGGAATAAGCTCCTAGACGGCGACAATAACGGGATGATTGGGGTCACTTGCAGAGACAACATTGGCTTGGCTACCACGTGTAAATCTGCCACAGCATTTAGCCATTTTTCTGTACAAAGTGCGCTGAGTAAAATAGGCAATAACGACTGTTTCATGCTTGGTCCAACAGCCGGTTTTATGGTGGACGTGAAAGCCGGTGAAAAAGTAACGCTACGTTTAGCCTTAGGCTTCTACTTAGGTGGGAATGCAACGTTTAACCGTGCGATGCAATATTACTATACGCAGCATTTTACTGGACTAAACGATGTACTGAGTTATGCCTTAGGCCATTTTGATGAATATGCCGCGATTGCAAAACAAGCTGATAAAGAACTGCAAGACAGTGCCTTGAATGCCCATCAGCAATATCTTCTGGCACATGCTACGCGCAGCTATTACGGCTCGACCCAATGGTTGTTTGACGGTACAGAGTCGGTCTGGGTGGTTAACGAAGGCGAGTATTTGATGATGAATACGCTCGACCTTACCGTAGATATGTTGTTCTTTGAATTAACGAAAAACCCATGGACAGTTAAAAACACACTGAAGCAGTTTTTAAGTCATTACAGCTTTTACGATGAGGTTTTTGACCCTGAACACCCCGAGGTAAATTACCCTGGTGGTTTGTCATTTACTCATGACATGGGGGTATCAAACAATTGGAGCCCTAAGGGAGAAAGCTCCTACGAAGTGGCGGGTTTAGATCGAGTATGTTTTAGCCATATGACTTACGAGCAGCTCACTAACTGGGTATTGTGTTGTGGTGTTTATATTAGCAAAACCGCAGATAAGGCCTTTGCTATTGAGCAGCGCGGCACCTTGATTGATTGCTTACAGTCACTGTTAAACCGCGATAACCCAAACCCAGAGTTACGCGACGGCATTATGGGCTTTGAATCGGCGCGAACTCAGAAGGGTGGGGAAATTACCACCTACGATTCTCTCGACCATAGCTTAGGCCAAGCTCGCGGTAATATTTACTTGGCGGGTAAAAGTTGGGCTGCTTATTTGGCAATTGCCAAAGTATTACAAGATTTAGGGGAAACCGAACAGGTTAAGCTTGCGTTAGACGCTGCTAAGCGTTGCGCCGATAAATTAAGTGCTAGCTTCGATAAGGAATTAGGGTACATACCGGCGGTACTAGATGGCCACTCAACCAGCGCGATTATTCCGGCAATTGAGGCCTTGGTGTATCCCTATGAGATGGGCTTAAGTGAGGCCGTGTCTGAGCAAGGCCCTTACGGTGAGTACATTAAAGTACTAAAGGCGCATCTAGAGTATGTATTAAACGAAGGGTTTTGTTTGTATCCTGATGGCGCTTGGAAACTATCGTCTACGGCTGACAATTCATGGGTCAGTAAAATTTACCTAAACCAATATGTGGCACGTAAAATTTTAAAAATAGAGCAGGCCAATAGCGTTGAAGCCGATGCGGCGCACGTACGTTGGCAAACGATTGGCGCAAGCAAGCACGCTTGCTGTGATCAGTTCAGCTCAGGTAAGCCTATTGGCAGTTTGTACTACCCGCGCTGTGTGACCAATATCTTATGGTTAGACGAATAATCGACACATCACCACTAATTCTTGGCTTAGTGCTAGCCGCTGAGTCAAGAAAAGGGTACTAATATTGTTATACCAGTGCTAGCGGCTGTTAGTGATTGAAAGGAGCCTCAATGATGCGCAACGGCAACGCAGTATTACTGCTACTGGATGTTAAACATCCTTACGATCGAGAAATACTAAAAGGAATTACCCACAATATCAGTCCCTTGTCGCGCTGGATGCAGCCGGAGGTAATGACCATTGCTGAAGCGAATCTAGTTAACTTAGAGCGCTTTTGTGGAGTGATCGCTGATTTTGATAAACCCGGTGTGCCGGCGTTCTGTGAAAACCTTTCACTGCCCTTAGTGGCTATTTCTGGTTCACGTTTAAACCTTCCTTCGCAAACCCATTTAGCGCGAGTAAGCCCCGATAGCCAAGGGATTGTAGAGTTAATTGTGCAGTCGTTTTTAGCCAAAGGCATTCGTCGCGTGGCATTTTTTAGCGGGGTGCCTACTTTTACCGCTCCGTGGGTGAAAGAACGCAAAATTGCCTTAGCGAAAATTGCCCTTCAATACCGCCTAGAGTTGGTGGAGTTAAGTGTTCCTGACTTAACTCGACCTGAATCACGAGTAGGGGTGGTTGCTGCCTCAGACACCCAGGCGAGGCAATTCGCTAGCTTGTGTCATGATCAAGGGATTAGCGTACCGAACGATTACACGCTGATTGGTATTGATGCAGACCCTACAGAAAGCGCTTTATCACCTATCTCTCTGTGCTCCGCGGTATTGCCTATTCAACAAATTGGTGAACAAGCCGTGGCAGTGCTACAAGAGCAAATTGACGGCCTTGCTGCACGAGAAGTATTAGTGCCCGCTACCGAGATCATCAGTGGTGATTCTGCCGACGAAGCAGTGCCTGCTGACCCTCTTATCACCAAAGCTTTATTCTTTCTAAACAGTAATTTTCACCGAAGAATTAAAGTTGAGCAGGTTGTTGACTACTGTGCGGTATCTCGCAAAACCCTTGAAACACGTTTCAAGCAGGTTCTTGGCAAAACAGTACACCAACAACTGCATCAAGTTCGTATGGAATTTGCTAAGCAACAGCTCACCTCTACCAGCTCTCCGGTTGATGCCATCGCCGATGCGGCTGGGTTCTCTAATCAACACTATTTATATTATTTGTTTCGGCAGGAGATGGAGATGACGCCGAATCAATATAGACAAAAGTTTGCCTAAATCGGCCATGACGCAGTTTTTCACACTGTGAAACCCCTATCATTTACAAATAATTGAGTTTTTGATGGCGGCCTTTTGCTGTCTAAACAGTGGTTTTAGCCAGGAAATATTACGTTTTATAGTTTAATAATTGCTAATTGTCATGATAGTGGCTTTTTTTATGACAGGCCTCAAATCTTAACCTTTATTCGTTTGAAGACCTTATCAGGCTTAGCTAAAGTTTAACCCAAGAAAGCGCTTACACAGAGTTTCAAATAAACTGAATTTGTCGACTCTCTTTAAGGCCTCTCCACATTTAATCTTATGGAAATGAAACATCATGGCAGCAGTTACATTTAACAATTTGAAAAAACGCTTTGGTAAAACAGAAGTCGTTAAAAGCTTCGACTTGCACATTAATGATGGCGAGTTTGTTGTGCTACTTGGTCCTTCTGGTTGTGGCAAATCAACAACGCTAAGAATGCTTGCTGGCTTGGAAGATATTTCGGATGGCGAAATTTTCATCGCTGATGAGCTAGTGAATGACTTACACCCGATGGAACGTAACATCGCCATGGTGTTCCAAAGCTACGCTTTATACCCGCACATGAGTGTGGAACAAAACATTGCCTTCGGTCTTAAAATGACTGGCGTAGCAAAAGACGAGATCGTTAAGCGCGTGAAATACGCAGCCGATATGTTAGAGCTAACCCCGCTACTTGATCGCAAACCTAAAGAGTTATCAGGTGGTCAACGTCAACGTGTGGCAATGGGCCGCGCAATGGTACGTACTCCTGAAGTATTCTTGTTTGATGAGCCACTATCTAACCTTGACGCCAAACTACGTGGCTCAATGCGTGCTGAGATTAAAACTTTGCACGACAAATTAGGCACCACCACCTTATACGTAACCCACGACCAAGTAGAGGCCATGACCTTGGCTGACCGTATCGTGATTCTTAAAGATGGTTACATTGAGCAAGTAGGCACGCCAAAAGAAATCTTTGAAGAGCCAGCCAACAAATTTGTTGCATCGTTCATTGGCGCACCTGAAATGAACATGATTCCAGCAACCATTAAGAAAACTGGCACTGTTTCTAGCTTGGTATTTTCTGACCAGCACATCGACTTACCAGCGGTGTATGCAGAAGATGACTTGCTATGCACTTTGGGTATTCGCCCAAGTGACCTGTATCTACATCAACGTTCTATTGAATCAGAAACCATTGGTAGCGTGAAAGCGGATGTTATCGGCGTCGAGCTTCTTGGTTCTACCTACCACGTACAGTGTGAACTGGATGGTGCTCGTTTTATTGCAGAAGTTGCAATTGCTGATGATGTGAATGCGGATATAGACGATAAAGTGGAGTTGTTCTTCGATATTTCGCGGATCCACTTGTTTAACAATGAAACCGGAAAGGCAATTTTGCCACAAATGAACTAGTTACTCCCAGCGCTTGTAAAAGCGTCGGCGCACTAGCCAATTGCGACACTGAATAATAATAAAATTCATGTACTTAGGAGAATAGGATGTTTAACAAAAAGAAACTTGGAACAGTAGCGTTAGCCCTCGGCACTACGCTGGCGTTAACCGCAACGTCAGCCTGGGCGAAAACTACCCTAACAGTAGCTTCATTCCCTAGCTTTGACCTTGCTGTACAGTCGGCTATTCCACTTTATAAAAAGATTAATCCAGATGTAGAAATTAAGCTCGTATCGTTAGCTTATGGTGATCACCATAATGCGATGACTACTGCGTTAGCAACTGGCGGTAACCTACCTGACGTAATGGGTATTGAATATGGTTACATTGGCCGCTTTGCATCATCTGGTGGCTTAGAAGATTTACGCGCTGCTCCATACAGTGCAGAGCAATATGAAAAACTATTTTCTAAATTTACTGTGCCACTAGCCACTGGTGGTAGCGGTACATTAGCAGCAATTCCAGCAGATATTGGCCCTGGTGCGTTGTTCTTCCGCGAAGATATCTTTACCAAAGCTGGCGTAACTGAAGAAGACCTTATTAAAGACTGGGATTCTTTTATTGCTGCGGGTAAAAAAATCAAAGAAACAACCGGTTCTTACCTTGTTGCCAGTGCTGTAGACATTAAAGACGTTGTGATTCGTAGTGGTCTTAAAGATGGTGAAGGTATCTACTTTGATGCAGAAGGCAACATCACGGTAAACAATGACCGTTTCAAAGAAGCGTTCCGTTTAGCAAAAGCTGTTCGTGAAGCGGGTATTGATGCACAAGTTGGTGCATGGAGCTCAGAGTGGACTGAAGGTTTACGTCGCGGCACTATCGCTTCACAAATGATGGGGGCTTGGTTAGGCGGTCACTTAGCTAACTGGATTGCTCCAGAGAGTAAAGGCCTATGGCGTTCAGCTGCTCTACCAGGCGGTACTTATGCAAGCTGGGGTGGTTCTTTCTACGCTATTCCTAAGAAAGCCAAAAACAAAGCTGAAGCATGGGAATTCATTAAGTTCATGACCATGGATAAAGAGATGCAAATTGCAGCTTTCCGTGATTTAGACGCTTTCCCAGCATTAGTTGAAGCGCAAAATGATGACTTCATTAACCAACCAATTCCTTACCTAGGTGGCCAAGTGGCTCGCGTAGAGTGGAAAAATTCTGCTGACCGCATTCCAGCAATGGATGTTCACAAGCATGATCCAGTTGCTGAACAAATCATTAATGATGCACTTGAAGGTGTATTAGAGCGTGATGAAAACATTGATGCAGCGTTAGCTGAAGCTGAGAAGCAAATCAAACGTCGCGCTAGACGTTAATTTTAATATCGAGGGAGCTCGCTCCCTCACTTTTTTTTTTGTCGGGAGTTAAAGATGTCTTCTGTAGAGTCTGCCGTAAGACCACCAGTAGCTAAAATTAAAAAGCGGACCCTAAAGCAGCGACTACATGCAAGTGGCTACAAATGGGCTCCTTACTTATTTATTAGCCCTTTCTTTGCAATATTTACAGTCTTTGGGTTGTTTCCGTTACTTTTCTCTTTATTTTTGTCGTTTCACTATTGGGAGCCAGCCGCGGGATTAAGTGCCATGGAGTGGGTAGGTATTGAAAACTACACATTCGCCTTAACCGATGATTGGTTTCAGACGTCCATATACAATACATTGTGGCTTGCGTTAGCTGCGGGTATCCCCCAGCATGTAATAGCAATCCCTTTAGCTTATTTCTTACATACTAGTTTTAAACGCAGCCGTAACACGGTAATAGGCATGTACTTTATGCCATTTATTACCTCTACTGTTGCTATCTCTTTGGTATTTACGACCCTGTTCTCACGAGATTTCGGCATGATTAACATGCTATTTACCTCGGCGGGTAACTGGACCATTGGTGATATTCAACCTCTAGCTTGGTTATTCCCTACAGAAAATATTGATTGGAATCGACCTGAGTACACCAAAACCATGATTGCTTTTGTTGTGTTCTGGCGCTTCGTTGGCTGGAATACCGTTTTGTATCTTTCTGCGATGCAAACCATTCCTAAAGATTTGTATGAAGCGGCCACGGTTGATGGCGCTAAACGTTGGCAGCAATTCTGGTACATCACGGTACCTATGCTTAAGCCAATGATGTTCTTCGCGGTAACCTTAACCATTATTGGTAACCTGCAATTGTTTGAAGAACCGTTCATTATTACTGGTGGTACTGGTGGTCTTGAGCAAGCGGGTAAAACAGCCGCAATGCATATGTACATTACCGCGTTTGTTGAGGGTGACTTTGGTACTGCATCAGCTATCTCTTGGATTCTGTTTGCGCTGATTGCCTTCCTTACCTGGGGTAACAACAAATTACTCGGTGAGAAGAAGTAGGAGTAAATTATGAATAAACTAACTAAGAGTCATTTAATCGCTTATTTCATTGTAGGTATGGGTTCCATCATTATGTTGGCGCCGTTCTACTTCATGTTTATATTTGCTTCGCATACCAACTCATCGATTTTGTCGGTGCCGCCACCAATGTGGTTCGGTGGCGAATTTATTAATAACGTTGGCATTCTGTTAGATGCACTACCGTACTTTTGGCACAACATTGGTTTAAGTTTTTATGTAGCGTTGATTACTACAATACTTAACTTGTTCTTCTGTTCATTAGCGGGTTATGCATTTGCCTTGTTTGAGTTTAAAGGCCGCAACGTGATGTTCATATTAATTATGGGCACCATGTTATTACCACCGTTCTTAGGCATGATTCCAACTGCTTTGATTATGTCTAAGCTGGAATGGATGAACCAACCTCGTGCGCTGTACATTCCAATGGCTTGTGGGGCAATGGGTATCTTTATGATGCGTCAGTTCATCTCAAGTGCGATTCCAAAAGAGCTAATTGAAGCGGCTCGTATGGATGGCTGTAACGAGTTTGCTATCTACTGGCGTGTAGTGGTTCCACTTATTACACCTGCCTTTGGTACGCTTGGTCTTATTACCTTTATTGGTCAGTGGAACAACTTCATGGGTCCATTAGTGGTAATGAACGATATGAAGATGTTTACCGTGCCGCTAGCACTACGTGCGCTGCAAGGTACAGGTCAGGTACCTTGGGGTGCAATTTGTGCCGGTGCCGCCATTGCGGTAGTGCCATTAATGATCTTGTTTGTGATGACTTCTCGTAAGTTGATTGACGGCCTAACAGCAGGTGCTGTTAAAGGTTAAACAAGAACTTCTTAGATTAAAAAAGCCAGCTTATTAGCTGGCTTTTTTGTGTTTGTCATTTAGCTCACTTTTTTACAATGCTAACGATGTAGAGCAAAATTACCGCGCCCACAACGGCAGTAATCAGTGATCCCAACATACTGGTGCTGCCAAAACCAAGCAAACCAAAAACAAAACCACCCACTACTGAACCAACAATGCCCACTACAATATTGCCTAACACGCCAAAGCCGCCGCCTTTCATAATATTGCCAGCAAGCCAACCTGCCACCGCGCCAATAAGTAACCAAATAATAATGCCCATAATTTTTCCTTTTTAGTATGAAACCTTAATTGAGAGAATGCTTTTAAGCTCTGAGTCGTTATTGGCTAAGTGTAGTAAACGAAATGAACTTTATTGCTTAATGGTTAGCCATTTTTTCGCTTTCTATTCATTCTGTTGCGTATTAATCTGGCTATTGAAATGACGATGAGTGAGAGTAATGGATGACTAGGCAGCCCTATTTAATTGAATCAGAATTAAGCGCCGGAAATGTGCTGTTGCAGCCCTTGCAGTTAAGCCATAGAGCAGCGCTATTAGCCGCCGAAGCCGATGGGTGCTTAAGTGAGTTGTGGTACACCAGCGTTCCCAATGCAGACTCTATTGATGCTTATTTTGACAGTGCTTTACAAGATAAGCAGCAAGGTGTGGCGCTGCCGTTTGTTGTAATAGATAAACCCAGCGGCAACGTTATTGGTGCCACTCGCTACTGCCATGCCGATGTTGTTAACCGCCGTTTAGAGATTGGTTATACCTGGTATGCAAAAAGCTATCAGCGCTCTTCAGTAAATACCCAATGCAAATTGCTATTGCTAACTTACGCTTTTGAGCAACTCAATTCTATTGCTGTGGAATTTAGAACCCATTGGCACAATCATGCTTCACGCGCAGCCATCGCCCGTTTAGGCGCTAAACAGGATGGGGTTTTACGCAATCATAGTCTTGATGCTCAAGGTAACTATCGCGATACGATGGTGTTTTCGATCACCAATCAAGAATGGCCCACGGTGAAACATGCTTTGTTGCATAAGCTGGCCAGCTACGCGGGCAATTAACAGGGAGAGGTAGTGATGAAAGAATTTTCACAGGCTAAGTGGCTCAACCCACCTAAGCAATATGTATTAGATGACCATCAGTTACGCCTGACCACCGATCCGCATACCGATTTTTGGCAGCGCTCGTACTATGGCTTTCGCAACGACAATGCACCGGCTTTACTCTTAAGCTATCAAGACAACTTTAGCGTTAGTGTGAAGGTGAGTTTTGACTATCAGAAGCAGTTTGACCAAGCAGGAGTGATTATTTATCTCGACAGCGAAAACTGGTTTAAGGCATCCATTGAATTTGAAACAGCAGCATTGTCACGCTTGGGTTCAGTAGTGACTAACTTGGGTTATTCGGATTGGGCAACAACTGATATTAGTACACCGCAACATATTTGGTATCGCTTAAGCCGACGAGGGCCCGATTTCTTGATTGAGTATTCGCAAGACGGTGAAGCGTATCAGCAAATGCGGGTTTTTCATCTTCACCAACTTGGTGAAACAGCAAGTGTGCAAACCGATCCTCCAGTTGCTGCCAAACAGGCCGTTAAGCTAGGGCTATATGCTTGCAGCCCCAGCGATTCATCGTTTACTGCTTGTTTTGAAAAACTCACCATCGCGCCTTGCCGGTGGCGTTCACATCCTAATTAATACTAGATTTTGACTGGGCCAGAGCTTTGTCGTTTAACCAGCTTGGTGGTGAGTAAAACGCGGGATTCAGATTGTTGTTCACTGTTCATTTTTTGCATTAGTAAGGTGACCGCGGTTTCCCCTAGCTCGTGACAATTTTGGTCGATAGTGGTGAGTGGCGGGTTGTAAAACTCGCTGTCGTCGTGGTTATCAAACCCCACTACCGAAACATCTTGTGGCACGTTAATGTTGCGCTCATTGAGTGCTCGTAGCACGCCTAAACACATCTCATCATTGGCCACCAAAATGGCAGTAAAGTCCGTTTCAGCATCTAACAGCTCTAAGGTAGCTTGGTAGCCACTGCGGGCGTTCCAGTTGCCGTCAATTCGATTCACCGGCGTAATGTTAACTTTGGATAAGCTTTCTAACCAACCTGACTCGCGCCAATGCGCTACACAGGTGTTAGCGGCACCATTAATCAGTGCAATATTACGATGGCCTAGGTCAATAAGGTGCTGAGCGGCTAAGCTAGCGCCGCCCACTTGGTCATGAGATACCTGCAAAGCATCGTTGTTTTTATCAAAGTCGATGAATACACAAGGGGGCAAATTTCCACGCTCTTGGATTTGTTTAATGGTGGCGTGAGTGATTGAGGTATTAATAATTAAGCCGTCAACTTGCTGACCAAGCAGCTCATCAATCGCTTTATGACAAGAATCTGGATCCAACTCGTTCATCATTGAAATGGATAAACTGAAACCTTGCTTTAATGCTTCGCGGCGGATCCCATCAGCGATTTTAGCAATGGCGTGCAGAGATATGTTTATTGATACAAATCCCAAGGTGAGTGACTGCCTGCGTGCCAATTGTTGAGCCATACGGTTAGGTAAGTAACCTGCGTCAGCAATTGCTTGTTGGACCTTAATTCGCGTTTTTTCAGCGACCTTCGGCGATTTTCTAACCACTCTTGCTACCGTTTGGTGAGAGACTCCGGCGGTTTTGGCTACGTCTTTTAAGGTCACTGATGATTGTTTCATAGGTTTCATAGGGTTAATTAGCTTGTTGATCATAGTAGCAAAATGGCTGCGTTACCCCTAAGGGAAGCTCCTTACATTAGTATAAAAATGTGAATTGATTCAGTTACTTTTTTTTGTTGGGATTTATGTTTTATTGTTGCTATTAAGTGATAAATAATTAGGTAGGTAGAAAAAAACTACAATTAGCGCTTTTCATGTGCTCTAGAATGCCTATTATGGGGGTTTTAGAGCACTCTCGGGAACGCAACATGACGCAATGGACACCCTCAAGCTGGAGAGACAAACCAGTAAAACAATTACCTACTTACCCTGATCAAGAAAAGCTTCAACAAACCGAGAAGTATTTGGCTGATCAGCCACCGCTAGTTTTTGCTGGTGAAGCGCGCGCTTTACGTGAAGACTTAGCTAAAGTAGCCAAGGGTGAAGCCTTTTTACTGCAAGGTGGTGATTGCGCCGAGAGTTTTGACGAATTCCGTACTAGTCATATTCGCGATACGTTTAAAGCATTAATGCAAATGGCGGTGGTACTAACCTTTGGTGGTCAGAAGCCAGTGGTTAAAATTGGCCGTATTGCTGGTCAATTTGCTAAACCTCGTAGCGAAGACATGGAAACGATCAACGGCGAAAGCTGGCCGTCGTACCGCGGTGACATTATCAATGCCATCGACTTTAACGAGAAAAGTCGCGTGCCAGATCCGCAGCGTATGGTAGATGCTTACAACCAATCTACTTCAACGCTAAACTTGCTACGTGCATTTGCCCAAGGTGGCTTGGCTGATTTAAACCAAGTGCACAAATGGAACTTAGACTTCATTAAGAAAAGCCCATTAGGCGAGCGTTATGAAGCACTAGCGGGTAGCATTGAAGAGTCACTGGCCTTTATGAGCGCTTGTGGTATTAACCCTGCTACTGCACCACAACTTCGCGAAACTAACTTATACACTTCACACGAGGCCTTGTTACTGCCGTATGAGCAAGCTCTTACTCGCTGTGACAGCCTAACGGGCAAGTGGTATGACTGTTCTGCCCACATGTTGTGGATTGGTGACCGTACTCGCCAAATCGACCACGCTCACATCGAGTTTTTACGTGGCGTAGAAAATGCGATTGGCTTAAAAGCCGGCCCAACTACCGATCCAGAAGAGTTGCTGCGCATTATCGACATCATTAACCCTAACAACGAAGCGGGTCGTTTGAACCTGATCGTTCGTATGGGCGCTGATAAAGTGGCTGATCACCTACCTAACCTAATTAAAGCGGTAGAGCGTGAAGGTAAAAACGTAGTGTGGAGTTCAGACCCTATGCACGGCAATACCATTAAAGCACCTAACGGTTACAAAACACGTCGCGTAGATGATGTATTGCGTGAAGTGCAGCAGTTCTTCCAGATCCATAAATCTGAAGGGACTTATGCGGGTGGTGTTCACTTTGAAATGACTGGTCGTAACGTGACAGAATGTGTTGGTGGTGCTTTCCAAATCACTGAGCATGATCTGGCTCAGCGTTACCATACTTACTGTGATCCACGCCTAAACGCTGACCAAGCTTTAGAATTAGCGTTCCTGATTGCAGACCATATCAAGGCTGCACGTTAAGACTTCGCACCTGTGATTAAGCCGCCTGCGGGCGGTTTTTTTGTGGCCTTTTTTCGACAGTTTTCATCGATAAAGTCGAAAAAACTGATGTAACTAGACGGCTTGCTTGCTGGCCTGCATAGCACTCCATAAATTGTCGTTTTTTGATTATTTAAGAGCGGCTCTATGTCTTTAATCTCTCCTATCTTTAATGCAAGTTTACTGCTTGGTGCTCTATCTGTAAGTGCGGTAAGTATTGCCGATTCTAAGCCTCATTCTCCGGCGGAAGACACTGAGCAAGAGCTACAAGACATGTCGGATCCGCTAGCGGTGTATACCCAAGCGGGTGTAGGTGTTACTAACAAAGGCTTAAACCTAAAAGTGGGGCAAACCTACGATACGGGTAATGCGAATACCATGGCGATGAACATCATCGAAGTAAAAGGCTTTGCGGGTGAAGCCTTAGGTTGGGATGGCAGCAGCCAGCGCGATGATTCTGTTGATTCCATTCGATTCCGTAATTTCGGTGTAGATCTAAGTAATGGTCGAGGTTCGCAGTTAGACGTAAGTTACGATATCGGCAGTGAGATGGGTAGCGCGTCATATTCATTCATTCAGGCCTTGCCCAAATTTGGCCCTGTGCAGTTTTATCCTTTAGCTGGTGCTGGTGTCGCCTTTGCTAATAACTATGCCGAAGGCACTGCAGACCACGCCGCTGGATACTCGGTACCAGGTACCTTTGCTTTAGTGGGTACCTACTCAAAAATTACCATTACCGATAAAATATGGCTTAACTACAACCCAATGTGGATGAGCAGCCTTTCCGGTTCAGACTTTTACAAAGACAATGCCTTTGGTATCGGCAATAGTGATGTATTCGCTCATGAATTCGCTGCGTCTTACCAAATTAACGCGCGTGCCAATATCCGTTACTTTGCGAACTGGACCGAGTATTCAAACTTTCAAGATGGTGATCATCGAGTAGAGTTTAACTACCAGTTTTAGGCTTGGCCATTAAGTATTAGTTAGCCAAACCAACAATGAATTAGCCGCGGTTACGCGGCTTTTCTATGGCTGAACAAATATCGGGTCGCTTGTTGTTTAGCTTTGATGCACACTGCTCAAATAAGTAGGATTAAGGAAGTACAAAATGGATTTAGCCAGTGTAATTAGGTTGTTACTGCTATCGGCAATATGGGGCAGCTCGTTTTTGTTTATGCGTATCGCCGCGCCTGTATTAGGCCCCGGTATCCTGATTGAGCTTCGGGTAGGCTTTGCTGCTTTGTTTTTAATGCTGGTGGGCTTCGCCATTAAAAAGCAGCTCAAGTGGCGCGAACACTGGCGTCATTACATGATATTGGGCTTGTTTAATTCTGCTTTACCCTTCTTGCTATTGGCCTATGCTGCGCAAACCTTATCGGCGTCTTTACTCTCTATTCTCAATGCCACCGCGCCTATTTGGGGGGCGATTATTTCCGCGCTTTGGTTGCGCCAAGCCATGCCGTTTAAAAAGGTATTAGGTTTGGTGGTGGGTATCGCGGGGGTAGCGATATTGGTTGGAGTAGATAGCGCTGCATTAAGCCTAGATGCCAAGGTGGCCATTAGTGCCTCTATTGGTGCTGCGGTGTGTTACGGCATTGCCAGCACTTATGCGCATTCTGCTAAATCCGTTGAGCCTTTTGCTAATGCCCACGGGGGCATGTGGGCATCCACCCTGTTAGTTGCACCTGCCATGTTATTTTTCCCCATTGTAGAGACACCCTCGGCTAACTTAATGCTGTCGGTGGTGTTTTTGGGCGTGGTATGCAGTGGTGTGGCGTATTTGCTGTATTACCGATTGATTAGTGATGTGGGGGCTTCCTCTGCGCTCACCGTTACCTTTTTGATTCCGGTGTTTGGTATTCTTTGGGGCAGCGTATTCTTAAATGAAGCAGTGTCTTGGAATACCTTGTTAGGCACCTCGGTGATATTGGTGGGTACCGCTTTAGTTACCGGCTTCTCTCCTCGAGCCGTGTTTGCCGCAAGGCAACAAACCAGTCGTTAGGCTTTGCATCAATAAACAAGCACTTAACTAGCCAAACAGCCAAGCGCTAGCCATACTTAAGTTTTTCTGGGAGGGCTTATGCGCTGGCGTTTTACTCGCACTCAAGTTTTGGTATCGATAGGCTTGCTGTTCAATATTGTGGCAGCACTAATGACCAACTTTTACATCGACAGTGTCAGTCAAGATGCTCACCAATTGGTGCAACAGCAGCAGGCAAACGACAACCTAATCAAACAAACCTGGCTGCAGATAGAGTCTTTAGAGCGCAAGCGTGAGTTAATTTTGGCTTTAGTGAGTAATGAAGCGCAAACCTCTCAGCCCATTCCGCAAACCGTGCAAGAACTGCTGGCTAAAGATCTTAAATATTGGTTAGAAATGGGCGAAGTGCCTAGCATCAATTTGAGTAATTTGGCGGCCTTAGATCGTTTAGTCTCAAAGGTGCAAAACCAATTACGCGAGCGTATAGATAATTGGTATTTGCAGAACATCGATTTAATGGGCGCTTATACCGACCAGATGAGCACTATTTCTAGCCTCCGAAATCTCGCCCTGTTTTTACAAATGATCGGCTTAGCGCTGATTCTAGCCCGAGATTTAAGCCGCCCCGAGTAGTTAAGGACAGACCATTGGCAGATACTGAACACCAAGAACAGCTCGATCTTATCGATACCATTAGCGTGCTATGTTACCGCGTAGGTTGGTTAACGCTAAGCTTTAGCTTTGCATGTGCCTGTTACCACAGTATTGCTGATGGTGCGTTTTGGCAGCCGCTTTGGTTGCTTGCAGCTGCCAGTGCATTACTGGCGCACAATCTTCACTTATATAACAAAGCCATTCGTTATCTGGTCCAAAGCGCTGCGTGGAGTGCAGTGTGGCTTAGTATGGCTTACTACTTGTGGCATTGGCCAATCTTAGACATGTTCGCCTTAGCCTGCTTTTATCTGGTTTTTGCCGCTGTAGCCTTTAAAGAGAGTTTTTGTTTTAACTTAGGTTTGCTGCGTTGGCTAGGCGCGGTATTAGCCGTGGACTTCTTAATAAACCTAAGCCCTTGGCCAAACCTGCGCAGTATAAGCTTGCTGGTTATCGCCGCTGTATGCCTTTATATTGCTGTTAAAAAATGCCGTCAGCCACTGCATTACGACATTGGTAAAAAGGCTAATTATCAGCTCTAAGCAAACACAAACTTGAGTAAATAAATGGCTAAACCAAACATCATCACGCCAATTAAACTGTCGATAATTTGTTGAGCGCGAGGTTTAGCTAACCACGGTGCTAGCTTGGCTCCCATCAAGGCTAAACCAAAAAACCACAGGAACGAGGCACTAATTCCGCCGGCCACAAACATTGGCCTTTGCTCAACACTAATATTGGCGGCAAAACCACCAAGTATGACAATGGTGTCGATGTAGACATGTGGGTTTAAAAAGGTAAATGCACAACAAGCCAAGATAATGGCTTTAAGCTCATGTTTAGCTTCGCCCTGTTCTAAGCTGCTTTCACCTCGCCAAGCTCGCTGTAAACACTGAAAGCCATACATCATCATAAAGCCAGAGCCTAAAATGCTAATGGTGTATAACAACCAAGGATAAGCGTTAAATAACTTGGCTCCGCCCCAAACACCGATGCACATAAAAAACACATCGGCCAATGAACATAGGCTAGCGACTAACAAATGATGACGACGACGAATGCCTTGGTTAAGCACAAAGGCGTTTTGCATGCCTATGGGCATAATTAGCGTGGCCATTAAACTAAGGCCGGTAAAGTAGGTACTAAGCATAAAAAACGTCGTTGGCGAAATAATGACAGGACTATACCCAGAGGAACTGCTTTAATATAGCTAATAAATTTAATGCTAAATAAGTTTTCCTAATGAAGCTGGGTGATATTGATTACAAGTTATTGAAAGCCTTGGATGCAGTGCTTAGTGAGCAGAGTTTTGAGCGCGCTGCACAACGCTTGCATCTTACTCAGTCGGCCATCTCACAACGAATTAAGGCACTTGAAAGCCAACTGGGCCAGCCCTTATTGATTCGCTCTCAGCCGCTTATGCCTACTGAGTTAGGACAGCGCTTACTCGGCCATTATCAGCAAGTTCTGCAGTTAGAAACCGAGTTGGCCAGCCAACTCAATGTTGACGATACTCGCGCTCAAGCCTTGCCTTTAGCGGTGAATGCCGACAGTTTAGCCAGTTGGTTAATTCCGGCACTAAGCCCTACCTTGCAGCAGCAAAGGGTAGAGATGAACTTGTATGTAGAAGATGAGTCTCGTACTTGGCAGCGGATGCGTAGTGGAGAAGTATTAGCTTGTGTGACCAGCCGTGCTGCAGCGGTAGCGGGCAGCGAAAGCCATTTTTTGGGTTACATGGAATATTTGTGTGTTGCTACCCCCGAATTTGCCCAGCGATTTTTCCCCGAGGGAGTCAACAGAGAGAGTTTGAGCTTAGCGCCTGGCATGTCGTTTGATCAGCACGATGATATGCATATTCAGTTTTTGTTAGAACATTTTTCTTTAAGTCCGGGGCAGTATCCTTGCCACACAGTACGCTCTTCTGAAGCCTTTATGGAGCTGGCGTTAGCCAGTGGTGCCTATAGCCTTAACCCGCGTTTACATGTGGCCAAACACCTAACCAATGGCAGCCTATTAAACCTTACACCGACCCTGCAAGTAAGGGTGCCGCTGTACTGGCATCATTGGCAATTAGCAGGTAAGTTAATGAAACAGTTAAGTGAGCAAATTCGCAGCTACACCAAAAGGTGTTTACCCCAGCACTAGCTCATAGCCTAAGACATTACTGAGAAGGACAGCCGATGAAAATTGTTATTGCGCCTGATTCATTTAAAGAAAGCCTAAGCGCTATGGAAGCGGCCGACATGATCGAACAAGGCTTCCAACAAATTTTCCCTAATGCTGAATATCTAAAGGTGCCCTTGGCCGACGGTGGCGAAGGTACTGTGCAAGCCATGGTTGATGCGACCAAGGGGCAAATTATGCCGGTACTCGTGGCAGGTCCAAGGGGGAATCAGGTAGAAGCGTTTTTTGGCATTCTTGGTGACAAGCAAACCGCTGTTATTGAAATGGCCGCCGCCTCGGGTTTACATTTGGTTGAACCTGCATTGCGCGACCCACGAAAAACCTCAAGTTATGGTACTGGCGAGTTAATTAGTGCTGCTTTAGATGCCGGTGCTAGTAAGCTGATTATTGGCTTAGGCGGTAGCGCGACCAATGATGCTGGAGTAGGTATGCTGCAAGCACTGGGTGCACAGTTTTACGATAAGTTTAACAAACCTCTAAAACGCGGTGGCGGTGAACTGATTGATTTAGAATCGATTGATATTTCAGGCTTAGATCCGCGCTTAGCTGAAGTAGAGATTGAAGTTGCTTGTGATGTTGATAACCCCTTATGTGGAGAAAATGGGGCAAGTGCTATATTTGGTCCACAAAAAGGTGCCACACCTGAGATGATCCGTCAGCTTGATACTGCCCTTGGCCGCTTTGCGGCTGTGGTGTTTAGCCAATTTGGCATCGATATTATGCATGCCGCGGGCAGCGGCGCGGCGGGTGGTTTAGGCGCTGCTTTGCTAGCGTTTATGCAGGCCGATTTGCGCCCTGGGGTGCAAATTGTTACCGAAGCGGTGGATTTAGCCAATAGTGTTGAAGGTGCTGATTTGCTCATCACTGGTGAAGGGCGCATCGACAGTCAAACCATTGCCGGTAAAACCCCCTATGGCGCAGCGCAAATTGCGATGCAGTTTGATGTACCGGTAATTGCGTTAGCGGGGGCGATGTTACCTGGTTACGAAGTGGTGCATGAACATGGTATAGATGCGGTGTTCTCGGTGGTGCCAGGGCCTTGCGATTTAGCCCATGCTCTAGCTGAAGCTGAGCAAAACCTGTTTGTGAGTGCGCGTAACGTAGCGGCAACCCTCAAACTTAGCCAACAAATATTTAGCTAATAATAAAAATCGGCTACAATGCTGTATAAAATCACAGGTGTTGTAGCCCATTGCGTCTCTATATTGCTGAAAAACCAAGCCTTGCACGCGCCATTGCTGCGGTGCTGCCAAAGCCTCAACAAAAACAAAATGGTTATATTCAGTTAGCCAATGGTGACTGCGTAACTTGGTGCATAGGCCATTTGCTGGAACAGGCCGAGCCTGAGCATTACGACAGCCGTTTTAAACAATGGCGTTTCGAACACCTGCCCATTTTGCCCGAACAGTGGCAATGGAAAGCTAAATCTAAAACCGCTTCTCAGTTAAAAGTGATTAAGAGCTTAATCAAACAAGCAAATAGCTTGGTGCACGCAGGGGACCCCGACAGAGAAGGGCAACTGCTGGTGGATTTGGTGATTGACCATTGCAAAGCGAAAGTGGCACTAAAGCAGCAATGTCAGCGAGTATTACTCAGTGATTTAAACCCTGCTGCGGTATCTCGCGCCTTAACGCAATTAAAGTCTAATCAAGAGTTTAGCGCATTATCTACCTCTGCACTGGCACGCTCTAGAGCTGATTGGTTATACGGAATTAATCTTACTCGCGCTTACACCTTAAAAGGCCAACAGCAAGGGTATTCAGGCGTATTATCGGTAGGGCGTGTGCAAACCCCTATTTTGGGTTTAGTGGTGCGCAGGGACCAAGAGATTGCCGAGTTTGTTAGTCGCCCTTATTTTCAGGTTGAGGCCAAATTGCAAACCGAGCAAGGGGAAGTGTTTAGTGCGATGTGGCAACCTAGCGACGCCTGCGAAGCTTATCAAGATGAAGAAGGCCGGGTGCTTAGTCGGCCTTTAGCCGAGCATGTAGCAAAACGAATTACCCAGCAAAGTGCTGAAGTTAGCGCCTTAAAGCAGCAAGACAAACAACAAGCGCCACCTTTACCGTATAACCTGTCTAGCCTGCAAATTGACGCGGCAAAACGTTTTGCTTATAGCGCTAAACAAGTGCTAGATATTTGCCAAGCCTTGTACGAGCGGCATACCTTAATTACTTATCCGCGCTCCGACAGCCGCTATCTTCCTAAGCAACACCATGCTGACGCGCCCAAGGTGTTGGCGGCGATTCAAAGTAATAGCCAAGAGCTTGCTAAGGCCGTTAGTGAGGCTGATGCCAGCAAGCGCAGTAAAGCGTGGAATGATGCCAAGGTAGATGCTCACCACGCCATTATTCCTACTGAAAAGCATTACGCGGTGGCTAAGTTAGGCGAAGCAGAGCGACGCGTATATGAGTTAATCGCCCGCCAATATATTGTTCAGTTTTACCCACATTATCTTTACGCCCACACCGAAGCCAAAATAATCATTCAAGATGGCCTATTTAAAGCCACTGCTAACCAAATCAAACAACTTGGTTGGAAGACTTTGTTTCCGCAAAAGAAAAGTAGTGAAGAAAGCGAAAAAACCTTACCACCACTTGCTAAGGGCCAGCCTTTGCAATGCCTAGAGGGCATAGTGCTTGATAAGCATACTCAGCCGCCTAAGGCCTTTACCGACGCAACGTTACTGGCAGCCATGACCGGCATTGCACGGTTTGTGCAAGATAAGGAACTAAAAGCGGTGTTAAAAGAAACCGATGGTTTAGGCACTGAAGCCACGCGAGCGGGTATTATTGAGTTGCTATTCAAACGTGGATTTTTACTGCGACAAGCCAAACAGATCCATGCCAGCGACAGCGGAAAAGCCTTGGTGAGTGCTTTACCTACCATGTGTACTTGGCCTGACATGACCGCGCATTGGGAAACCCAGTTAAATGCCATTAGCCAGAAAAACCAAAGCTACCAAGGTTTTATGCAAGGTATGCAAGGGCAGTTAAATCAGTTAGTTGAGCAAAGTGCCAGTGTAAACGCCCAAGCCTTTGCTGGGTTGGCGCAACCTCAAACTAAACGGCGCTTTCGTAAAGGCAAAGCTAACACTAAAAGTGGTGGTTCGGCCTATAAGGCCAAAGGTGCTAACAAGGCTAAACCAGCATCTCGAGGGCGAAAAGCCGCTGCGAGCTAGGAGCTAATGATGATAGAAGATGATCGGCAAAGCATCGACCAAGCGGGTATCAGTAAGATAGCCGTTGCAGAGTTGACTCCAGAAATGTTACTGGACGTTAGCGACACTGACAGCATTATTGAGCAGCGTTATTTTACTGCGCTTGAATGGGCGATGGTAGACCAGCCTCATTTGCAGTTTAGGCGGTGCTTGTTTGTAGATTGTGATTTTAGCGAGGCGAATCTGAGTGAAGTAAGCTTTGAGCATTGTCAGCTATATCATTGCGATTTTAGCGGTGCAAACTTAAGTGATAGCCAATTTACTCATTGCAGCTTGTACGACCGTAAGCGCCAACGTGGCTGCGATTTTAGCACTGCCAACCTCAACCAAGCGGTTTTTAAAGGCTGCGATATCTCCACTGCCAACTTTAGCCGCGCTGAGTTATTTGATGTCACTATTGAGAATTGCCATGCTCAGGGCTGTCGTTTTGAATACGCGGACTTTTCAAAGGTAGTGAGCCGAAAAGTGGTGTTTAGTTCTGCCCATTTGGTAGATAGCAACTTCAGTTTGAGTGACTTTGAAGGGGTGAATTTAGCCAAGTGTAATTTGTCGGGCTGTAACCTTAGCGAAGCAGTGCTAAGCCGAGTAAACCTAGAGGGAGCCAACCTAAGCAATACCCAGTTCTCCCCTAGTACTTATCAAGGTTTGCAGTTGTTTCAAGCGGATTTACGCAATGCAGATATTGCGGGTATCGATATTCGTCAGTTGGATTTTTCAGGGGTTAAGATTTTTGATTGGCAAATGGCGGCGCTGATGGAAAACTTAGGTTTTGTGGTATTTGCTGACAATTAGTCAAAAGGCTTGGCTCTGAAAGACCGGCCTTTGCCCATATATTCATTTATTTCATGCCCTTAGTTGATATTCTTTAAGCTCTATTGCTCAACGTTATATTGTTAGCATGCCGATGACTTCGTGTTGCTTAGCTCATAAAGTAACCATAATCTGCGCTCTGGTTCTTATTTCTTACCTTTGCCTGCTACTCCTTTAGTCTATTTGATACTTCTGTTGCATTTATTTTATAAATAATCTCAGCAAAACTTGCCTAAAAATCGTTCATTAGCAATATTGTATTACCAAAATTGATTTGCTAATCAATTTGAGCTGCTCGCTCAGCTGTTCCGATGTTTGGATTGCGCGTGCGTACATAATGGACAAAAGGGAGAAGGGACATGAAACAGCTTAATAAAGCGGCTTTATCAGTGAGTTCGCTAGCCTTAGCGTTAGGCCTTTGTTTAGGGGCGCAAGCCACCGAATGGAAGGGTTGGAACATTCACAAAGCGGGCTACCCAAATACAGTTGGCATGGACAAGTTTGCCGAGTTGGTGGAGCAGAAATCAAACGGCGACTTTACCATTAAGATGTACCATGCAGGGGTTTTAGGTAATCAACCTGATGCGATTGAACAAGTGCGCATTGGCGGCTTAGAAATTGGTAATTTTAGCTTGGGCCCGATTGGTCCTATTGTTAAAGAAGCGAATGTATTGTCGCTGCCGTTTGTGTTTGATGACGTGGCGCATATGCATACCGCAATGGACGGCGAAGTTGGCGACAAAATCAATATGGCCATGGAGCAAAAAGGCCTCATTAGTTTGGCTTGGTATGACGCCGGAGCGCGCTCGTTTTATAACTCTAAGAAACCCATAACCACCCCTGCAGATTTAACCGGGATGAAAGTGCGAGTGATGAATAATGACCTGTACTCGGGCATGGTATCGGCTTTGGGCGGTAACCCATCGCCAATAGCTTATGCCGAGGTTTACCAATCATTGAAAACCGGTGTGGTAGATGGCGCTGAAAATGGTTGGCCAGAGTATGAGTCGATGGGCCACTTTGAAGTGGCTGGTTATTACTCCTTGTCGCAGCATTTAATCATTCCTCAGTGTTTGTGTGTTAACGCCACTGCATTTCGTAACTTGCCTGAGGCTCAACAACAGTTGCTAAAAGAAGCGGCGCAAGAATCAGCCAACGTACAACGAGATTTGTGGGCGCAGCGCGAAGCCTTTAGTCGTGACAAGGTGGTTAAAGCAGGTGTTAAGCTGAATGAAATCAGTGAAAAACAACCTTTCCAATTGGCTATGCAGCCGGTTTACGACAAGTATTTAGGCGAAAACCCAGAGCTTAAGCCTTTGGTTATGCTCATCAAAAATACCAAATAAAAGCATTCTCTCTATCGCCCTCGATATTCTATTGAGGGCGATGTTTTTGTTTAGTCGATGTAGAGGTATTTATGGTTCAGCCTCCTGAGCATTTCAAATTATCCAAATATGACCAATTTCTGGAGATCTTGAGTCGCATTAGCATGTGGATTGCAGGTGTTGCCTTAGTGGTGCTTACCGCTACTTTTGGGTGGTTGGTGTTTGGCCGCTACGTGCTGAACTCAACACCTACTTGGGTAGAGCAATTATCTTTGCTGCTGGTGGTATTGATTGCCTTTCTTGGGGCATCGGTAGGCATTCACAAAAATACCCATTTAGGTGTGTCGTTTTTTCGCGATAAAAGTCCGTTTTGGCTGCAGCAGATCTTTCAACTTATTTCGCAGCTTTCTTTGGCCATTTTCGGCTGCGTAATGATGGTGAACAGTTATCAGCTCATGCAATTTAAATGGGGTTCAAACATCCCTTTGCTGGGGATCCCGGAAGGGGTGAGGGCGATTCCAATTATGCTCTGTGGCGGCTTGGTCTTACTTTATTCCATTGGGCATTTAATTCACTTATTTCAACAGGTAAAAGCTGCCTTTAAACGCTAGCGGTAACACAAGGATTTGTTCATGGGTTTATTGATTTTAATGGCGGTGTTTGTCGTTGGGGTGATTATTGGCACGCCAGTGGCTTTTGCTTTAGGCATTGCCGCCGTATCGGCTTTTGCCTTTGAGGGGCTACCCTTGCTGATTGCGTTTCAGCGAATTACCGCAGGCATTAGTGTGTTCTCTTTAATGGCGATTCCGTTTTTTATTTTTGCTGGCGAGCTGATGTTTCATGGCGGTATTGCCATGCGTTTGGTGCGATTTGCATCTTCGGCTGTGGGCGCTGTGCGAGGTGGTTTAGGCGTGGTAAACGTTATGTCGTCGATGCTGTTTGGTGGGATCTCTGGCTCGGCAGTGGCTGATATTTCAGCCTTGGGTTCTATTCTCATTCCAGTGATGAAAAAGAAGGGCTATGACGAAGATTATGCAGTGAATGTAACGGTAACCTCTTCGATTGCCGGCATCATGATCCCACCTAGCCATAATATGATTTTGTATGCGGTAGCAGCAGGCGGTGGTATTTCTATTTCACAGTTATTTCTGGCTGGGGTAGTGCCTGGCGTATTGATGTGTATATGTTTGGCAATAACCGCTTATATTGTTGCGGTAAAACGGGGTTATGCGGCTGAGACGTTCCCTGGCTTTACTGTGTTATTCACCCATTTTGTGGTGGCTTTACCGGGCTTACTCACCGCGGTGATTATTGTTGGCGGGGTGTTATCAGGGGTATTTACCGTGACCGAATCAGGCGCGTTTGGCACCATTTATGCGCTGGTGGTAACGGTGTTGGTATACCGAGAACTCACTTGGCAGAAG
The DNA here is from genome assembly GCF_030548385.1 of Agarivorans sp. 1_MG-2023. Lineage (NCBI taxonomy): Bacteria > Pseudomonadati > Pseudomonadota > Gammaproteobacteria > Alteromonadales > Alteromonadaceae > Agarivorans > Agarivorans sp. 1_MG-2023. The sequence goes on from NZ_JAUOSJ010000004.1 coordinate 213,575, forward strand.
TTTAAAACTGCGGTGGTTAATTCGGTAAAAACTACCTCCATGGTGATGGTGTTGATCGCTTGTGCCGCGGCGTTTGCCTATATGCTGACTTACTTCCAAGTGCCCAGCAAAATGATCGACTTTCTTGGCGGTATTTCTGACAACCCCATCGTGATTATCTTGCTGATTAATGTGATGTTGTTATTGCTGGGTATGGTAATGGACATGGCGGCGCTGATTCTGATTTGCACTCCCATCTTCCTACCGGTGGCTCAGTCATTGGGAATTGACCCATTGCAGTTTGGTATGATCTTGATGATGAATCTAGGCTTAGGCTTGTGTACACCCCCTGTGGGCGCCTGTTTGTTTGTGGGGTGTGCGGTGGGCAAGGTGCCGATGGAGTCTGCGGTTAAATCTATCTGGCCATTCTATATTGCTATTTTGTTTGCCCTAGTGCTGACTACCTTTATTCCAGCTGTATCACTGGCGCTACCTACTTGGCTAGCGGGTTAGCAGCTTTTCGAAAGTAATAAAAAACGCGCCATATAGGCGCGTTTTTTGATTGCAGGCTTAGTTTACATTACTGGTGGGTAAACGTAGCTAGCGCCTAAGCCTAGTGGGAAACCAAGTGCCCAATAAGCCAATAGGAAAATTGTCCATAAAATCGCTAAGGCGATAGAATACGGCAACATGGTGGCTACCAAGGTACCAATACCAGTGCCTTTAACGTATTTCTGACAGTACACCACTACTAGTGGAAAGTACGGCATTAGCGGGGTAATAATGTTTGAACTCGAATCACCCACGCGGTAAGCCGCTTGTACTAAGTCTGGTGAGATATTCATCTGCATCAGCATCGGTACTAATACTGGCGATATAAGTGCCCATTTAGCAGAAGAAGAACCCACAAATAAGTTAATTAGCACCACTAAGGCAATCATTCCTACAATGGTGGCTGGTGCTGCCATACCAATAGCTTGTAAAAAGTTAGCACCTTTCACTGCCATTAATACGCCAATATTTGACTGGCCAAAGGCCCATACAAACATTGAACAGAAAAATGCCATTACAATGTAGTGACCCATGGTTTCCATGGTTTTAGACATGGCGGCGACGATGTCATCGGTGTTTTTAAAGCTGCCATTTAAGTAGCCAAAAACAACGCCCGGAATAACAAAGAAGATGAAGATAAGCGGCACAATGATTTGCATCATAGGCGCGCTAAAACTGGTTAAAGAGCGTGGTTCAGTGCTTTCTTGAAGCATTACCTCACCAGCAGCTGTTGTGACCTCTATCATCTCAGCGGGGGCTCGCAGTGGAGAGTCTGCTGGCAGTGCTGTCGCGATAAGTACGCCAATTAACCCGAGCATTACAAGGCTGGCAACTCTAAAAGCAAAGGTCTCTTTTTTGTTGGTGCTGTGCATGTCTGAGGCAATATCTAAATCTTTAGATATTGGGCTGTTTTTTAGCAAGCGAGGCTCAACAATCTTATCGGTGATGTACCAAATAGTCGCCACAATAGGCAAACATGATGCAGAGGCAAAAAACCAGTTATTGAGCGGGTTTACCATCATTTCAGGATCAGATAACTGGGCTGAGCTTTGGGTAAAGCTTTGCAGTAATGGATCTAAACCTGAAGGAATGAAGTTAGCACAAAAGCCGCCTGATACCCCGGCAAAAGCCGCGGTAATACCGGCAATAGGATGACGACCCATCGCATGGAAAATGACACCAGCTAAGGGAATTACCACCACATAACCTGCGTCGGTAGCAACACTCGAAATAACACCAATCATTACCACCGCTGGGGTGATCATTTTGGCAGGTGTTACTTTCAGCATTGCCTTTAAAGCTGCGTTAATATAGCCAGAGCGTTCAGCTACACCTACACCCAGTACTGCTACTAACACCACGCCTAAAGGAGCAAAACCGGTGAAGATTTTCACCATGCTCGTCATCCAAGTGGTAAGCCACTCGGCACTCAATAGGTTATTAATAACAATCGTTTCGCTACTACGAGGATCTATTTCAGCGAAGCTTAAGTGAGATAGGCCTGCGGACAACAGCCATACAAAAAACATTAATCCTAGGAATAGCATTGCTGGATCAGGCAGTTTGTTACCAACACGCTCAATGGTGTCTAAAAAGCGTGCGATACCGCCTTTTTTGGGGGCGGCTTCATTGGTAGTGGTAGAACTCATATGTACCTCTAGGTTTAGCTAAACTCTCCGGTTTAGTTAGTTTTGTTGTGGTTAATCACCCAAAGTGATCAAAATATAAACTTATCCAATCAGCTTAGTTAATAAGCCTATGGCTTGCTTTGATGTTAGATAATAAAACCTATTTTACATGTTTTATTGGTTTAATGCTTCGATACTGTTTTCAACCCGGTATATTGCTCTTTAATTTAAGTGATTACATCTACGGCGCTATTGTTAACTGACACTTCACTTTGTGTATCGCTGTTTCACCATTCATCGGAGTGTTTAGCCGCTTATCACGAATTACCTCTTCTAGTCGCAGAGCGCCAGTGAGTGATTAGCTAGCGTTTATCCTATCAATAATCACCTAGTGTAGGATGCCACAATGAACAATAGCTACTCACCTCAACAATTAAAGCAAATAATTGCCCTAGGCTTACGCCAGCAACAACACCAGCAAAACAATGTGAATCAACAAGAACTCTATGAGATTGCTGAACAATCGGGGTTGAATTCCCAGCAAACTGAGGCTGCGATTAAGCAATGGCAAGCTGGGCAACAATTACAGCGGCGGCATGATAAGCATTTTCTCGCGTTTAAATTACATGCGATAAGTTATTTATCGATAAGTGTATTGCTGTTTATGATTGACTGGGTAACGGGCGGTGTTTGGTGGTTTTTTTGGCCAATACTGGGCATGGGAATGGGTTTATTAGGCCATGCGTTAAAATTCATAAAATTGTCGCCAATCGGCGACAGGACGGGGCTTGGCGGGTGTTTTCGACACTTTTAATGCACATAAAGTGAGGGCTTACTGTCAAATTTGTAATTATTTTATAAAGATAGGGTGATTTGTGTTCAGTCATTAATCTGTTTCTAGTAAGCTCCAGCATTCAGTTTTCATAGTTGATAGCAAGCTATCAATTTGAAAAGTGTAAAATTGCTAAGGTAGGAGTTGCCTTAGATTGCGATTGGAAGAATTGCTGGAGTCATGGATTGATTGAACTGATAAAAAAGATGGGCTTTATCCAGCCGCATAATGAAGATCAACATAAATTGCTGCAAGATTTGGCTTTTCCGCAAACTAGGCGTCTTACTTACGTGGTGAGTGTTGTCTATTTGCTGGTGAGTATTTCTCATTTTTTCGTACTAACTAACACCGCCGAAAAACTGATTTTGGTGCCTCTCGGCTTGTTTTCATGCTTAGCTATTTTTGCTACTGCCCGTTATTTACCGCGTTATTTGAATCCTGCAACATCTGCGATGCATTTAGTGGTGGTGTTGCTGATGCTGTTAAACACCTTGATGCATATGTATTTAAGTGAAAGCTTATGGCAAAGCAGCACCTTGATGTTGGTGGTTGTCGCTTTAGGCGGCTTTATGGTGGAGCGACGTTTGCTGTTGTTATCACTGTTTAGTGGCTTAGTCATTTGGGCCAGCATGGTGATGCATATGCATCAAGAAACAAAAATAGTGGTGCATTTTGCCTTTGGTTTAGGCATGAGTGTGATGGTATCGCTGCTCTTGTTTAGCCACCGAGTGGGGGTGTTTAGCCAGTTGGTAGAGCAACGTAAGCAGTTGCAATACATTGCTGATGTTGACCAGCTAAGTTTGTGTTTACGCCGCCATGCCTTTGATGTGCGTGCGGAAAAATTGCTCAGTAACAGTGAGAAACAGGCGTTTTCGGTACTGTATTGCGATTTAGATTATTTTAAATTGCTAAACGATAGTATGGGGCACTCAGTAGGTGACCAAGCCTTACAGCGCTATGGTAAGTTGTTGCTCGACTTAGCTAAGCCCCATAAGTTAGTCGTTGGAAGAATGGGCGGAGAAGAATTTGTTTTAGCCGGTTGTATTCGCGAAGATCAAGCCGCCCTATTAGCCGAGCAAATTGTTCACAACTTAGAAGAGTTAATGATTGCTCACCCTGAATCATTAAGCTCTATGTACCTTACCTGTAGCATTGGCGTGGCGAGTTCGACAATTGACCATAACTTTTCCTCGTTATGTAAATATGCCGACCGAGCCTTGTACATTGCCAAACACAGCGGTAGAAACCAGCACCAAGTGCATAATCACTACCAACTGCCCGAAGGCATGAAAATGCCCGTGGAAGCTTAGTTGTTAGCGGTATTTGCTATAAATGTCTTAATACTGCCTAACATTTGCTGATAGTAAGGGTTGTAAGTAATCCGCTGTAAACTTGGGTATTGAGCCAAGTTTGCTTCGGTTTTCTCACCTTTAACCACCTTGGTGCCTTGCTTACACTGTTGATAAAGACTCAAATCGCTAAGGTAATGGCTGCAATTGCGGTAGTAACCTCGCTCCCCGTAATGCGGATTGCTTGGCGCATTAATAGTGGCGGTGTGGGCCACGTGCTTAACTGCTGAGCAAGAAGCCGTGGTACATTGCGGTACTTCTACCAAAATGGTTTTGGCCAACCCTGCGTCTAAACTTGATTCATCACCGTAATATACCAAGTGGTCAGCCTGATTCGGACGGTGCCACTGGCTAAGTATTTGTAAGCTAGCCTGAGTATTAATGGTTTGGTCATGCTCACTCACCACTAGTAACATAGGTACTTCAGGTAAGTTGTCGGCCTTATTAATACGCTTGCTAACTTGTTTCATCAATGCGTTCACTTGAGCACCAGCGTTATAAGGAAAGGACTCATATTTAGCAAAATCAATATCCCCTTCTTTATCTAACCAAGTGCTAAACCAATTCACATATTTTGCCATCCAAGCTAGGCCACTGCTGGCTTCAGAAGCGGGCGACCACAGCATCACACCTTGCACTTGTTCTGCACTATTGGGTTTCATAATCAAGTGATTAAGAATTAGTGCGCCGCCTGTAGAAAAGCCTCCTAAATACACGTCTTGGTAATCTTTAAGAGTGCGTTGAATCGCGTAGTCGGCGGCTTGCTGCCATTGCTGATGCTTTACTTTGACTAAATCAGAAGGCGCAGTACCGTGGCCAGGCAACAACAAGGTTCTTACATCAAAGCCCTGTTGGTAAAACTGTAACGCCAAGTCATGAAAGTGATAGGGGGAGTCGGTTAAACCGTGGATCAGCAGAACGGCTTTGTTGTTTTCGCCATGACGAAGTTCAAACGGCGCGATCAGTTGGATGACTTTAGGTTTGCCTATCCATTGCTGCTGCTTAGCTAACAACTGGTAACTTTGAGTGGAAATAGGGCAGGCCATCATCGCGCGCGGGTTACGTTGGGCGATCAGTTTTTCGGCGTAGTCTAAGTAACGTTGATAGCTTTGATCCACTGAGTAGCTAAAAGGCTTGGGTTTGGAGGCCAGCGCTTGGCGATAGGGCGCTTGTTCTATGTATTGCTCTATCAAGGTTTGCTGAGAGTGGATGTTTACGCAGTCTTCTTGATCTATATTTGCATGCGCTAAAGTGCTGGTGAATAAGAGGCTAAGCACTAAACTTGCTTTGCCTAAGCGTTGCTGCAAAAGAGGTATTAAACACTGCATGATTGTTCCTTAAAGTGTTGTCTTTACTCTGCTGAGTAAAGAGAGTGTATACGTTAAATATGTTTGTTATGCGTCTTGCTTAGGTGAGCTTAGTTTCTCTAGCAAGCTTCTCAAATATAGATATTTCCCAAGGACGCAAGGCCAACAACAAGCCAGTATGACGACGTTTTTCCAGCGGCAATGAGGCATCTTGCTGATTGAGCGCTGCCGCCTCTTTAGTGAGTTGATTAAGTTTACGACGGATGATTTCAATGGAGCTTTGAGAATAGTGGCCACGTAGGTAAAAGCGAAAGCTGTCTTCGCCACTAAATCGTGAATTCATAAACTCGGTAAGAACAATTTTTTCCATAAAACGCTCTAAAGGTCCGTTAGAAATCCACCTGAAATCTTGAGCAATAAGCAGCTTATAGGCGTTATTTGGCAGTAGTTGAATCATATTGAGTTTATCTAAGCGGGCCATTAAGCGAATGCACTCATGCTCGCTGATCTCATAACGCTGGATAATTTCTTTAAAGGTCCATGAGTCTCTTACACATACCGCGACTAAAAACAGCTTGTGGTCGTCTATTAGCTCCTGCTCTTGCTCGTGGCTTAAATGAGTGAGCTTTTCTTTCTCTTGGTCGGCTAGCAAAAATAAATCGATCAGGTTGAGCTCTACAATGTGGCACATCTCTTCCAGTCGCTCTAGCGAAAAACTATTGGTAGAGAACATTCGCTTAATGTTGGCTTCGCTCATATTAAGCCGCTGGGCTATGTCTTTATAGGTTAAACCTTGCTGGCGAAAAACTTGCTTCAGGGTGTCGCGGATCTGCTTTAACTGGCTCATGGTATACAAATACTATACTTAGTGTTTATTCATAATAAACATAATACAAGGTCGTTTACACCCAAATCCCTGAACTTTATGGTTAATGAGAACTTAACCAAGAGGGAAATATTATGAAATTATGGAAATCACTGTTCATCACATCTCTTACGCTTTCTAGCGTGAACGCAATGGCTGCAGGCTCTCTCGAAAACCTTGGTCAATCAGCACATCATATCTTCTTAGCTGGCTCTACTGGTCTTGTAGGAAGTGGCCAAGTGGCTGTTGCTGCGATAACTACACCAGTGATGTTAGCCAGTGGCAGCATCGCCGAAGTGAGCCGAGGGGTAGCTGGCGGTGCGCAACATATTGCTGAAAGTGCCGAGGTGCCAGTGCCTTTTGAAATTGGTGACGAAGTCATCATTGGTTCTACTCACTAATTCTCTCAATAAAAAAATAAAGGACTTATCATCATGAAATTATGGAAATCATTATTAATCTCTTCTTTAGCACTTTCTAGCCTACATTTGTCTGCGACTGAGTCTGGTCAGCATGTTAATCAATCGGTAAAGCACTCTGCTTTAGCGGGGTCAACAGGGCTTAAGGGGAGTGGCCAAGTAGCGGTGAGTGCGGTAACTACTCCCGTTATCGTAGCTGGTGGTGCCAGCGCCAATGTTGGAACGGGTATTGGCAGGGGAGTTAAAGATAGCGGGCCTATTTCTGTTCCGGTAATGGTTCCTGCGGCCTCACTCGCAGTAGGCGGCAGCGCTGCAGCCACAAGTGCTCAAGGAATCGCTGAGAAGGCTGGTGCACCCGTGCCTTTTAAGATTGGCGAGCAAATTTTAGTTGGCGTTCATTAATAAGCTAAGGCATCAAACAGGGAGTAACACCATGAAAATATTAAAAGGATTAATCTTCGCGTCTATTACTTTGCTTAGCGCGACTTGTTACGCAGGCAGCGCGCCAGCTGAAGAGGCCAAACATCAGCCAGAGGCAATTGCGAAGTTCTCTAAAGATGTAGAAAAATATGCTGCGGCTCAACGTGCCAATGTATTTATTATTGGCCGCGTAGGGCGGCCACAAAAAGACTTACCTAAAGGGATTCAATTTACCCATACCGCCTTAGCGGTTTACTCAAGCATCACTTTGGATTCCGGTGAAACCACTAATGGTTACGCTATTTACAACCTTTATCAAAACCAAGGTGACTTGGGCCATAGTAGTTTAGTCACCGACCATCCGGTAGATTTTTTCTGGGGAGCGGATAGTTTAAAAGCCGGAATCATTATTCCTAAAAAAGAGGTTCAAGCAGGGCTATTGGCGTTGATTAACAATGGCGGTAATCATGTGGTGCACAATGCCAACTATTCGGTGTTAGCTAACCCATATAATAGCCAATACCAAAATTGTACCGAGCATACTTTAGATATGCTAAATGCGGCAATTTTTGATACTACCGACAAAGAAGAACTGAAATGGTTGGCAAAATCTGACTTTAATTCTCAACCAATTAAGATAAATCGCTTTAAGTTATTTATGGGAGGTTTATTCCTTGATGAAGTGACGACTAAAGACCACACTGGCAAGCCGCACACAGCCACTTTTACTAGCATTGCACGCTACTTAAAAGAGAAAGACCTCATTGAGCACTCGGTAGTGCTATACCAACACGATGCTTATAAACCTTTACTGTAATGTTGTTGATAAAAATTTTAATTAGCCAGTTAAGGAATAGCATATGAAACAATCGTTAAGTGATATAGAGTATATTAATCAGCAAGATAGCGGAACGTTTTACACAAACTTAAGGAATAATACCGAGATGAAATCAGCACAGTTACCTAAACCAACCTCAGCCTTTGTTGGCGCTTCATGGGCGGCTTTATTCTTAGGCGCAGGGGCTTACCTTATAGGCTTGTGGAATGCCGACATGCAATTAAACGAAAAAGGCTATTATTTCACCTTGTTATTATTTGGACTGTTCTCTTCGGTATCGCTACAAAAGTCTGTAAGAGACAAGTTAGAAGGGATCAAAGTAACCGCCATCTACTATGGTTTAAGCTGGTTTTCTTTGGCTGCTTCGGTTGGTTTGTTAGCGATAGGCTTATTTAATGCGACCTTAGCCTTAAGTGAAAAAGGCTTCTATGCCATGGCTTTCAGTTTGTGTTTGTTTGCGGCTATCGCGGTACAAAAGAATACCCGTGATATGGCTTACTTTGAAGATGAAGACAGCGCGCCAAGCTTTGATAGCGAATCGACAGATGAAGCGTAAATATGTTGCTAGCTAATAAGGTTATTATTGGCTAGCGTTAAACATTGCCATAAGGCTTTCAGTAAAAAGGATTTTAGCCGATGTCAGTGACCATTGTTAAAGCAGGACTCGAGCAACTGGACGCAGTTGCCGAGCTTTTTAACCAGTACCGAATGTTCTACCAGCAAGCCGACGATCTCGTGCTGGCCACGCATTTTATTAAACAGCGCATGCAAGCCCAGCAATCAACTATTTTACTCGCACAGTCTTTGCAGCAAGCGTTTGGTTTTACTCAGCTATACCCAAGCTTTTCATCAACCCAAGCGAAGCCAATATTGATACTTAACGATTTGTTTGTGAGTGAATCAGCACGTGGACAAGGTTTTGCTCGGCAATTAATGGATGCAGTCAAGCAACACGCTTTAGAGGTTGGCGCGGTGAGTATCGAGTTAGCCACTGCCCATAACAACCATAAGGCGCAAGCATTGTATGAGAGTTTGGGTTATCAAAGAGACAGTGAATTCCTGCATTATGAGCTGAATGTATAGTTGCTGAAATAGAGAGTGATGATGAAGCAAAGTTTTGAATTAATGGCGAAATATAATCAAATGATGAATCGCCAACTATACCACTGTGCTGCTCAGCTAAGTGATGAGCAACTAAAACAAGACAGGCAAGCGTTCTTCGGTTCTATCTTTGGCACTTTAAATCATATTCTGGTGGGAGATACTCTCTGGCTGCAGCGGTTTGCTGCTCACCCTAGCGGATTTAGTAGCCTGGATAAGGTTAAGGCTCTTGCCGCTCCCAAGCTCTTAGATGAGATTATTCATGATAATTTCGCTGCGCTAAGTGAGGCGAGAAATGCCATGGATGCTGCGATAGTAGAATTTAGCACGCAGCTAACAGAACAAGACTTAAGCCAGCCGTTAAGCTACGTAAACAGTAAAGGTCTCTCTCATCAAAAACACTTTGGCTTGTTAGTGCAGCACTTTTTCAATCACCAAACCCATCACCGTGGTCAGCTGAGCACTTTACTGTCGCAAAGCGGGCTGGATATAGGAATATGCGATTTGTTAGTGCATATTCCGGAGCTATAAAAAAAGCCCCTTAGCTAAACTTAAGAGGCTTTACATGCTGGTTGTTACGCGCTTATTCCACGCGGAAGTTGGCGCTTAGTAAATCATTTGCTTTAGAAGATGCACCAACAAATACTTTAAACTCGCCCGGTTCTACCACCTTCTCTAACTTGGCATTGATTAAGGCTAAGTCACTATATGGCACGCTAAATTCAACTCGACGAGTCTCACCTGCGGCTAATTCTACGCGTTCAAAACCGCGTAACTGCAGCACCGGTACCGTGACCGAAGCAGCGCTATCGTGAATATATAACTGAGCAATCTCTAGCCCGGTACGTTGGCTTACATTACTAATGTTTACCGACACTTTTAGGGCTTCGCCTTTGGCTAAGTCATCACTGGCAGGTAGTTGAGGATTAGCTACGCTTAAGTCACTGTAGCTAAACTCACTATAACTTTTACCTTCGCCAAAGCTAAACAGTGGCAATGCTGGCATATCAATGTAGCGCTCTTGATTGTTGGTTCTTTCAGATAGGCGCGCGTGCCAGCCTTCGTATTTGTTGTAGTAAACCGGCGATTGACCAACATGCTCTGGGAAACTAATGGTGAGTTTTCCGCTCGGGTTTAGCTCGCCAAATAGTAATTCGCTTAGTGCTTGGCCACCTTTAGCGCCTGGGTTAAAGGCGCAAACTACTGCGTCAGCATGTTGTTTTACCCAGCCAATAGTCAGTGGCTTAGAGGCCATAAATACCACGATTAACGGTTTACCGGTGGCTTTAACGGCTTCCAACATGGCTTGCTGATGACCACTTAAATCTAAGTCCGCGCGGTCGTGAAACTCACCATGTTGGCTTAAGGTATCTCCTACACAGGCAATAACTATGTCGCTGTTGCTAGCGGCGTCTGCAGCTGCCAGTATTTCTTCAAAGTCTGGTTCGGCTGGCGCCGCGCCGCGCACATAGTTTAGTTCACAACGGCCGGCGTCAGCTTCAGCTTGTAAGCCTTGGCGCAGGGTAATGGCATCTTTTTGGTGGTAACTGTCATCAGCTGCACCCGCTTGCATAGAACCAAACGACCAATCGCCAAGTTGCGCCACTACGTCGTCGGCATTGGCGCCACACAAAAGAATCTTAGGTTTATTGTCGCTTGATAACGGTAAAACACCCTCATTTTTTAGTAGTGTTAGAGATTGGCGGCTAGCTTCTAATGCTTCGTGCCAGTGAGCTGGATTACCAAGAATTTGGTCTTTCTTGCTGAGATCGGTGTAGCGGTGTTCATCAAATAAACCGAGTTCAAACTTATACTTTAGAATGCGCGACACCGCGTCGTTGATAAAGGCGATATCTAGTTCACCGTCGGCCACTAAATCTATTGCGTGCTGGTAAAATGACGGAGTGGTCATGATCATGTCATTACCCGATTCCACCGCAATTTTTGCGGCGTGGCGTAGGTCAACGGCTACCCGTTGTTTGTCGTGCAATGAGCCAATATTGTCCCAGTCGGTCACAATAAAACCGTCCATGCCCCATTGGTTTTTAGGCACTTCGCGAAGTAGCCAGCTATTGGCGCTACACGGCACACCGTCAATGGCTTGGTAACCCACCATTAACGTAGCAACCTTGGCTTCTTTCACGGCTTTTTCGAAGGGTGGCAAAAATAACGATAGTAACTTACGAGGCGATACTTCCGCTTCATAAGCGTCGCGGCCGCCAGTGGCTTCGCCATAGGCAACGTAGTGTTTCGCACAGGCTAAAATAGTGTCGGTTGAGGCCAGTGTATCACCTTGATAACCGTATACTGCAGCGGCGGCGAGCTCGCCAATTAACCATGGATCTTCTCCAAAGGTTTCGTTTACTCGACCCCAGCGGCTATCACGCCCCACACAAAGCACTGGTGAAAAAGTCCAATGTAAACCGCAAGCACGAGTTTCTACGGCAGTAACATGGGCCATGCTTTGGCTTAGCTGTTTGCTCCAAGCACTAGATAAAGCGAGTTGAGTTGGAAATACCGTACCGTTGTTCTCAAAGCAGTGACCATGGATAGCGTCGATACCAAAAATCAGTGGAATACCCAAGCGAGTTTTTTCTGCACGGGCCTGTAACTCTGCCACCATGTTGCCAGTACAGTGCAAATAGCTACCGACATTCCAGTCTTCCAATTTACCCAAGTTCTCCGGCATGTTGGCCGGTAACTGCAGCATTTGCCCTACTTTTTCTTCAACAGTCATTAGAGATAATAAATTCTCGACACGCTCAGCGGTGCTAAGAGACGGGTTAGTATACGGCTGCGACATACTGCAGTTCCTCTGGTTAACGAGTAGTGGAATTAATTGGATGCTAAGTAAGCCACTTTTGCTGGCAACAACTTGCAGTGCAATCTTAATAATATGATGTCTATCTTAGATAAAATTGAGCATGAAATAAGTAAAAGTAAGCGGTTTCATGAGAGTTGCTCACACTTTTGCGCTCTAGCTAACGTTCAGGGATAAAAGAGAGTGCTATTTGGTAAAATGAAAAAACTCGGCCATTGCTAAATTAGCAACCACAAGCAGCTTACGCGCTCGTGAATAGGGGGCTTGGCCAAGATTTCACCAGCTAAACTGCTGGTTGTTGTTGTGTTCGACCCGCGACTAAAAGCAACGATTTAATCCCTAACCTTGAGTGGTTCTATCTGCTGAACATTAACTAATGAATTCATTAGCTTGGCAGTATTCTAGCGTCAGTAATCCCATTATTTGTATGATGTTTTGTGTTTGAAGAATATCAAAATAGTTAACTCTTTCTTGTGATCCTATTTCTTAAAGCCCTCGTTTTTAGTGCTGATACCACTACAGAGATACTTAAGGAAAAGAACATGAAACTTACCCACCTAGGTCTACTAATTAGCTCGGCAGTACTACTCACTGCATGCGGCAGTGACGATGTAACTCCTGGCACCAATGAATCCGACGATACTGCGATGTCATCAGTTAGGGTGACTCATGCTAGCGCCGATGCTCCGATGGTTGAAGTGAAAGCCAACGGTGAAACCTTTGCCGGACTCAGCATGGTCGATTATCGCCAAGGCAGCGCTTGGGTGTCGGTGGCTTCAGGTAGTTATGATATTAGCGTTGACGCCATTTTACCGGGTGATAATGCTGAAGTGATAGCTGCAAATCTGGTGTTTTCACCAGACATGCAATACGACATTATTGCCCTAAATAACGCGGCGTCTTTAGAGCCAGTGGTGTTAAGTCGCAGCCATGAAGCTGTAGATTCTGGCAGTGTGCGAATAGATGTATTACATGGTCACCCGGGGGTTGGAGGGGTAGATGTTTACCTTACAACTGCAGCTGAGATCACCAGTGAAGCAGCAGCCATTACTAATCTAGAGTTTAAAGTAGACAGTGCAGACCTACCGGTAACCGTACCTGCTGATACTTACCGCATTCGCATTACTGTAACTGGCGACAAAACCGTGGTGTTTGATAGTGGCGAGGTGGCGCTAGCAGGGGGTTCAGACCTAATGTTAACCGCGGTGCCTAATGTTGATACTGGTGCTGCTTCACCGGTGAATCTATTACTGGCCGACGGCTCAGCAGTAAGCGTAGTGCGTGATATGGATGCCACAAGCCATGTACGAGCAGTGCACGCGGTAGATGATGCCCCAATGGTTGATGTACTCGCCAGTGGTACTCCAGTAAGTGGTTTTACCGGGATCTCTTTCAAAGATTTTCAATCGGGTAATCTACCTGCTGATACTTACGACCTAAGTGTTGCAGCCAGCGCTGATAATAGCTTAGTAGTTATCGATGCCCCTGGAGTGATGCTAGAGGCCGGTGCCGAAACCAGTATTTACGCTGTTGGCAAACTTAACGCTATTACCGACAATACTATTGAACCTTTAGTGATTGCCGAAGACTTACGCTCGGTAGCGCTTTACTCAAAAATTCGCGTGGTACATGCGAGCCCTACTGCTGGTGGTTTAGGTTTGGTAGACATTCATGCTTCAACAGACGGCAACTTTAGCGCCGATACGGCGGTATTATCGGGTGTCGACTTTAAAGGCAACGCTGTGTTGAATGTACCAGGCGGTAGTTATACCTTCGCGGTTATTTTAGCTAGCGACATGTCTTACACGCCAGCGGTATCTAGCATGGCGACGGTAGAAAATGGTGCGGTATACTCTGCAGTGGCTACTGATGATTTCTCAGGGTTAGTGTTAAACGTAGATACTATGGCTCCATAAGTAATCCTTGTTCATTTATATAAAGAGGCCTCAGGCCTCTTTTTTTTTGCTGTAAAGGCCTCGCGCTAGTAACTCACCACAATGCATATTAAGCTGGTTTTTTTGTCAAAGGATTGAGTTTAATCATGTCTGAAATAAACCTATATCACGCCAGTGTTCCGGTGTTTATTCGCTATCTAAATCAAATTGAATTGCTGCTGGATAAAGCCAAATGTTTTGCCAAATTACAATCGATGGAAGAAGCGACTTTGTTAGCTGCTGGTTTGGCCGACAATATGTTTCCTTTGGGTCAGCAATTAAGCACCGCCATTGGCTTTTCTCTGAGAGCATGCTGCCCGTTAGCAAGGCAAGACATAAAAAACTATCATCCTGAGAGTGTTAGCTACGATAACTTGCATAAGCAGATTAGAGAGACCCGTTGTTATCTTGAACAATTGCGCCCCGAACAGTTTGAGGGTGCTGAAGCGTTATCGATAGCCACTACGGCCGGGTTTGCTGAGTTAGAATTAACTGCTGGTGAATACTTACAAGCATATATGTTGCCTAACTTCTTTTTTCATTACTCGATGTGTTACGCCATTTTACGAAAAATGGACTGTCCGCTAAGTAAACAAGATTTTGATGGATTTCATCAATATCCGATGGGTTTTAGCTTTTAAAAACAATTACTTTCTCGCTATTTAGTCATTTAAAATAACAAGGCTAATGATAATTTCGACTGTGTAAAAAATCCCAGCTAAAACCTTGTGTTAGCGAGATACAATCGGTAAATTATTTGCAGTAAGCTGTAGTTTAGCAGGGTTGGGGGAGGTAATTTAATGCATCCAGAATATTATATAAGTACTAATAAAGCTGAATTAGATGTAGATCTTATTCACCAAGTACTCTTTCAATCTTATTGGGCAAAAGGCATTCCTAAAGCCACTGTTGAACAATCCATTGAGCACTCTTTGTGTTTTGCAGTTTACGACTTTAGCAAGCAGCAAGTTGGTTTTGCTCGGGTGATCAGTGACTACAGTACATTTGGATATTTAGCCGATGTATTTGTACTGGAAGAGCATCAAGGCAAGGGCTTAGCTAAAGCCTTAATGCATCGAATTATGGCGCATCCAAAGTTGCAAGGGATCCGCCGGTTTAAACTTGCGACTCAAGATGCTCATTCCTTATACGAGCAATTTGGCTTTACCGAATTGGCTCACCCTGAAATTCATATGGAACGATGGCAGCCTAACTTCTATCTACTTCCTAAAGGGTAGTTTTTCTTCGATTTCTCATAAGAATGATTAGCGCTAGTCGGCTTATTTGCTATCAATATTAAAGCGTCTAAATCCCTGCTAGCTAAAGCTGACTTTAACAACCCAGCTCACACTTTTCCTTATCTCTGGTTGTTTACTTTTCTAGACTCTATCCCTGCGAACCGTAGCTTAAGCCAGTAGTAACAGGCTTAATAACCAATTGTTGCCAAATTGTTACATTTGGCCACCGCAAAGTTACCAAACGTTACCCGTCTTCACTTGAGTGTTTTCTAGCCAAAGCCTAGGTTTATTGGGTTTAGCCTTCTGGCTGACACCATAAGTTGTAATGCTGAATTCAAGGGATGAGGAGAACTTTACAATGGAACAGGGCTATTACGTTGCTACTGACAAAAAGCAGTTAGATGTAAGCATGATTCACCAAGTATTGGTGCGCAGCTATTGGTCGAGAGGGATCTCTAAAGCAGCGGTTAAAACCGCTATCGATAACTCAATGTGCTTTGCTGCTTTTAACTTAAACCAGCAACAAGTGGCCTTTGCGCGGGTGGTGTCTGATTACGCCACAGTGGCCTATTTAGCCGATGTGTTTGTGTTAGAGGAGCATCAAGGTAAAGGACTGGCTAAAGCCATGATGCACCGCATTATGGGTCATCCCCAATTGCAAACTATTCGTCGTTTTAAGCTTGCCAGTAAAGGTGCCCATGAACTTTACCACGCTTTCGGTTTTAACCAACTCGCAGAACCACAGATCCACTTGGAGCGTTGTTGAAGCCTAAGTCTTCTGGCTGTAGGTGTTAGTTTATGTTTTATAAGCCATTGTGCCGCGCTCTAGTTCAAGCTTGCTACACTTTTAAATTAAGTGTGGTGAGATAGTTTGTGGTAGTTACTTAGTCTTATCGCCGTTTAAGTAGTTTTATGTGCTTTAAATTGTGGTGAGCAATGTTTCGAATTAAACGACTTCTTTTTGGTCTTCAAGTTCTAGCTTCTAGCATGATGTGCTCAGCGTTATTTGCAGCCGAATGGGTGGGCACGAGTAGCTGTATTAGCTGCCATCAAGATCAGTATCAGCAGTGGCAGGGCTCTGACCACGATATGGCGATGCGCCATGCTAATGAAGACGCAGTGTTGGGTAATTTTGCTGATGCTAGCTTAAGCTTTGCGGGCAAAAGCATGCGGTTTTTCCGTAAAGCTGAGCAGTATTGGGTGACTATTGAAGGCCCAAATGGACAGCTACAAGACTATAAAATTAGCTATACCTTTGGTTATTACCCCTTGCAGCAATACATGGTGGAATTTGCCGATGGGCGAGTTCAGCTTATTCCCTATGCGTGGGATTCTCGCCCTATAGAGCAAGGTGGCCAACGTTGGTTTCATTTGTATCCAAAGATGCAAAAAACCGATGAGTTTTATTGGACCAATGCCGGACAAAACTGGAACTACATGTGTGCAGACTGTCATTCAACTCAGCTGCAAAAGGGCTATGACATTAGCAGCAATACCTACAATACCACTTGGTTTGAAATAAACGTTGGCTGTGAAGCTTGCCACGGCCCGGCAAGTGAGCATTTAAAATGGGCCCAGCAAGTGGAAATAAACCCGCAGCATTCAGCTGAACAAAGTGGCTTTGACCGCAGCTTACAGCAAGAGGTGAGCGAATGGGTTTATCAAGAGGGGCTGTCTACTCTGCAGGCTGGTAAGCGCCAAGCGAGTCAGCAAGTTAAAGTATGTGCTCAGTGCCATAGTCGCCGAATCCAAATTAGCCAGGCCAACAATCATGTCACAGGAAGCTTATTAGGTCGTTACCAGCCGAGTTTAATCAGCGCTGATTTATACCATGACGATGGGCAAATTTATGATGAAGTGTATGTTTGGGGGTCATTCAAGCAATCAAAAATGCATCAAGCAGGCGTGAGTTGCAGTAATTGCCATAATCCCCACACAACTGAATTGAAAATGGACGAACAAGCACTCTGCATGCAGTGCCATATAGCTGCTGAATACAGTGAGGATAAGCACAGCTTTCATGCTGCAGGAACAGATGCCGCAAAATGCACCACATGTCATATGCCTGCCACTACCTATATGCAGGTGGATCCACGACGCGATCATAGTTGGCAAATTCCGCGGCCGGATCTTAGTCAGTCCACTGGAGTACCAAACGTATGCACGACCTGCCACACCGATAAAAATGCGGTTTGGGCAGAGCAAAAATTAAGGCAGTGGTTTCCTGATTCAGCGTCTACGCAAGAACAACATTTCGCTAAGGCATTTTATCTTGCCGACCAAGGCTTACGCAGCGCCGAGCAAGCTTTAGCCTCGATTGCTGAAGATCGTCATCAAAGTCCCATTATTAGGGCTTCTGCGGTACAGCGTTTAGCTGGTTTCCCCGGATCTAAAGGAGTGATTGCAATTGCCAATGCAGTGACTAGTGAGAATTCGTTAGCGCGTTTGGGGGCGGTGCAAGCTACTGAACATTACCCGGCTGCCGAGCGTTGGCGCTTATTGGAACCTTTGCTAAGCGATGCGACTTTGGCAGTGCGTAGCCAAGCGGCGGCGGCATTGGTTAAAGATTGGCAAGGCTTGAGCATAGTGCAACGGCAGCAGTTACAAGGGCCGCTTGAAGAGTATATTGCTATTCAGCAATATAATGCAGACCGTGGTTTTGCTTTAAGCAATCTAGCGGGTGTGTCTTTAGCGCAGGGTCAGTTTAAAAAGGCTGAGCAACTCTATCTACAAGCAATAGAGTTAGAGCCTTATTTTGCTAATAGCTATGTGAATTTGGCGGATATGTACCGCGCCACTCAGCAAGAAGAAAAAGCCTTTGCTATGTTAACGCAAGGCATTAAAGGCCAACCCAAAAGTGCTGCTTTGCTGTATAGCGCGGGTTTGAGTTTATTGCGGCAAAAGCAAGTGGCGCAGGCTAGTCAGTACTTCTTGTTAGCCACTGAACGTGAACCGAGTAATAGCCATTTTTGGTATGTTTTTGGCTTGTCTTTAGAGTCTTTAGACGTAAGCAAAGCACAGCAAGCTTTAAGCAGGGCTTATGATACGAGTCGGAATCCCCAGCACTTATACGCCTTGTGTGAAATGAAGGTGCGGCACAAAGATGCTAAAGCAAAATTATGTATTTTGCAGCTGCAGGCTTTAGCTCCACCGGATGTTATTAAGAGACTCAATCTAGAGTTGAATAGGCAATAAAAAAGGCGCCCTAGAGCGCCTTTCGAAAGCTTTATTACTTACAGTGATTTAGTGTAAGTAGTAATAAAGCTAGGCTGACCACCCTGTACGAAGGCAGTAGAGGTTAATACACCTTGGTCCCAGTTTTTACCTGCTGCAACATAACTCCATTGTTCAATTTTTGGTGATTGACACAATTGTCCCTCAATCACTTCGTCGTCATCACACCAACGAACTGACGAGTTAAGTTGCGCTAAGGTCGCTTTGCTTGTTTGGCCAGCATTTACGCCAAACCACCAAAAGGCCATGTTGGCTAAATCTGCGTAGGAAACCGTTTCGTCCATATCTTCAAGTATGCAATCTCCGCCTTGTTGAGTATGCAACTCTTTGCCTACCACGCGAATATCACTTGCGCCAAACTGATAGCTGAGTTGACCGGTTAAGCTACAGCCTGCGATATTGGTTTCAGCTAACCAGGTACCGCTAAAATCTATATAGCGTTCGCCATTGTCTACGTTTGGATTAACCAAATAGCTGTATGAAGTAGATGCGCTTTTTCTTAGCTGATTGCCTGCACCGTCAAGGGTAACTTCAATGGTTTGGTCGGTGTAAATTCCGGTCGCATTGTCGTAGCTGGTGCTATAGGTTTGTTGCTTAAGCTCGCCATCGTCTTCAAACTCGCTTTCACCTAAAGCGGTTAAGTTTGCTTGGCTACAGTTTTGCTCGTTCATACACGCAAATAAGCCACCAAAACTGGCCACTTCTGCGTAATCAATTGCTTCATCTTCGGTGTTAATTTGGCTTGGATCTTTAACCACTAATTGAAAGCCAGGTTCAATCGCGAAGTCTTCTGCAGAGTAAGTGTTTGAATCTGCGTTAAAACACTCTGGAGTGTTGTTATTTACGGTAAATTCGCCGCCGTTTAGTTCACAAGCAATGAACTCTTTGGCCCATTGTGAGCTATAACGCTGGTCAGACGTTCCAGCTTTAATGACCAATGCATTGCTGGCTAAATGCAGCACCTCAGAGCTTATTCCGAAGCTGGCATTTTTGAATGCTTCATCGGGAATTGTCCGGTCCATGTGTACGTTTTGATATAGCGTTGAGTTATTGCCGTACTGGCCGTTCATAACCACTTCAGATAAACGTAAGTATTCGCCGCTGCCTTTACTAAAGGCATCAATTACATCGCTATCGCCACGTTCAATGCCATCTAGTGATTCATTTAAATGCTCGGCGGCTTCTTCTTCGCTTACCCACTCACTGGCTTCCACTTCTTCAAGTAATGCATCTGCAGAATTAAGGTTGTTTAGCTTCACTTGCTTGAGTGCGATAAGGGTATCGCTGTCGGCTGCTGGCTTAGCAATATCGTCTGGAATAACGATGCTGCCGGTACTGGCATCATCTAACGATTGCAGTATTCGTGCTAAGTTCATAGCAGAGCCGGTATCGGCGGTGACTTCAAAGGGAGAGACAACGCTACGGTAAGAGCTATTTCCGATGAACATGCCATTTTCGCCGCCCAAATAAAATGACACTACATCACCAGTTTCAACCTCAAAGGTACCTTCAGCGTTAGTGTAGCCACTTAAACCACTGGGAGAGGCTTTATAGAACAAACCTTCTACGGCGGCATCAATAAAGGTGCCGTTTACTGGGTCTGTAGTTGGAGGGAGTTCATTGCCGTTATCGCTACTGCTTCCACCGCACGCGCTTAACGCTAACGTTACCAAGGCACTGCCGCCTAGTACTGCAAACTTATTCATAATGTTTCACAATCCTTTACATTTTTATAACAGTAATTACTGTTGTTTTGAGTGGGGAATGTGTTTTATTTAGCGCGTAAAGTAAAATTATATTTTTATCAATAAACTCTGTAAAAGATGGCTGAGACGTCAAGTGGCAGAGTATTTATTCTATTAATTTTTCAGTATTAAAATATTGTGCTGTTCGGTGTGAATTGAGTTTGGCTTGTTGAAGGAGCAAGTGACGAAGGTAACTTCGACTGTTTTTGATGGCAATTTGAAGCCCTTAATTTGCTGAGTCACACTTTTACAAGATGCTGATTAATTTAGTTATTAAGGAATTTGTTTACTGGTAAGGTCTGCTAGTTATTAGGCCTTTATTGAAGGAACAAATATGAAGATGGGCTTACACCTTTCGGCGAAATTAGCCGCTGCTTTGGTATTGGCAATAAGCGGTGTTGCGGCTCAGGCTGCAGAGGCAATTTGGCAAAGCAAGGTATTAGACGATCATACCGTTATTCTCTCGGCTGGCGATGCCGCACTCAGCCAGTTTGAACCAAGCTTAATGTTAGCGGCTTCGCACATCGACACCCAGACTTTATCGCCTATTGTTGATGCTGTTTCTAGCCCTTGGTATTCGCTTAGCTTAAACGCGAATGGCCGTTGTTTGTCGCTAACAGATGCCGCTCATGCAAAGCAGGCACTCAGCGAACTGTGTATTGAATCCACCACCAATCAACGATGGAAGCTAAGCCTAAGTAAGGGCGGTATTCAGCAGGTGTATGGATTAGGCCAGCAGCATAATACTCAAGGCGAAGCCGATGGCGATTGGCTGGGGCGCAAACGCCTACCAGGTAGCCGAATGGGAAATGCCATGGTTTACCAAGGTGAAGGCGCTGTGGGCAATACTCAAATACCCATTATGTATTTACTGGGTGAGGGTAAACAAAACATTGCTTTGTTTTTTGATCATATTCAACCGCTAGTTTTTGACTTTACCAAGCAGCCTTATCAGATTCAGGGTAAGGGCCAGCGCGCGCGAATTATTGTTATTGCTGGTGATAATCTCGCTGATCTGAGAGCGCGCTATTTAACGCTAACGGGCAAACCGCCGGTGCCGCCTAAGGCAATGTTTGGTTTGTGGTTATCTGAATACGGCTTCGATAACTGGCAAGAGTTAGACGATAAGCTGGCTACGTTACAGCAAGCTAAGTTCCCCTTGTCGGGTGTGGTGATGGATTTACAGTGGTTCGGTGGAATACGCGAAAATTCTAATCATACGCAAATGGGGTCACTCACTTGGGATGAAAAAAACTTCCCGGCTCCCAAGCAAAAAATTGCCGACTTAAAACAACGCGGCATTAGAGTGATGGCCATTGAGGAGCCGTATATCGGCGGTGCGCTTAATGAGTTTCAATCGTTAGCGCACGCTGGCGCATTGGCCCGCAGCTGCCCCCCACCTTGCATGACACCTGCCAAAATCAAGGAAAATCCCTGGTGGGGCAAGGGTGGCATGCTGGATTTTTCTAGCGAAAAAGGTGCGGCATTTTGGCATGACTACCGCCGTGAAGCCTTGATAGATGATGGCATTATTGCCCATTGGACAGATCTCGGAGAACCTGAGCTTTATCACCGCAAAGCCTGGTATGCAGGGGTGAAAATTGATGGTGAGCTCAAGCATGATCATCAAAGTGTGCATAACCTTTATAACTTGCTGTGGAGCCGCAGTATTTACCAAGGGTATTTGCGCAATCAACGCAATCAGCGGCCGTTTATTATGAGTCGTTCCGGCACTGCCGGTAGCCAAGCATACGGTGTGGCCATGTGGTCGGGTGATATTGGAGTAAATTTAGCCAATTTACGCAGCCATTTTAATGCCCAAATGCACATGAGTTTGTCGGGTATCGATTACTTCGGCTCAGATATTGGCGGTTTTCATGGTACGCCTTGGGACGAGCAATATACTCAGTGGTTAGCGGCGGCCTTGTTTACCGACTTACCGGTGCGCCCGCACACCCAAAATTTGTGTAACTGTAAAGAAACTGCACCAGACAGGATTGGCGATACTGCCAGCAACTTGTTTAATGTTCAGCAGCGCTATGCACTAAATCCTTATTATTACACCTTGGCTCATCGAGCATGGCGCAACGGCACTGCAGTGGTTGCTCCGCTAGTTTATGGCTACCAAGAAGATGTTACAGCCAGAACTAATGGTTCAATGAAGTTGGTGGGTGACGCTATGCTGGTGGCCTTAGAGGCGAAAGATAATGCTAAGCATACCCAAGCCTATTTGCCACAGGGTCTTTGGTATGACTACCGTAGCCAACAAATGCTGAACAGTGGTGGTGAGTATTATAAGCAGCCTTTATACATTGATGGTGTATACCGTTTGCCGCTATTTGTAAAAGCTGGAGCACTGATTCCTCGAGCTAATGAAGATGAAACCATTGATCTGTTGGTAGTGCTTGATGAGCGCGGCCACGCTAGAGGCGAGTTGATTGAAGATGATGGGGAGTCTATTGCTTATCAACAGCAGCAGTGGCAATTCACAGAGTTTAGCGCGCAGACTCATCAGCAGCACATTGGTATACAGCTATCAGCCGCTAAAGGTAGTTATGCTAAGGCCCCAACACATAAGGCTTATCAGGTGGAACTAGCCAATATTCCCCCACAAACAGTGGTTAAAAATGTGAGTTTTGAGGGGGAGCAAGTCACTCAATGGCAGCAGCATGGGCATCGATTAATCCTTGGCATGCAAAGCATTGATGTGGAACAAGGTGGTGAATGGTTGGTGGAGTTTGCCGAGTAATCAATGATAAAGCGCACAGTGGAGTCGGCTGTGCGCTTTTTGTTATTAGCCTGACTTAAGCTTGAGCCGGACGTAACATAAACCAGTAAGGAAAGTTGTCACTTTTCGATAGCACTTCAAAGCCTCTACGCTCAAAAGTGAGTACCACTTTTTCGCTAGAGGCTACAACGAAACAGGCTTTATTATCAGCATCTGCTAAGTCGGTGACTTGCTTAATTAACGCACCGGCTAGACCTTTCCCTCCGGCAGAAGGCCCAACGCCTAAACCCCATAGCCAATAGCAATCTTGGTTAACTGGGCCAGTAAGCATTTGCTCAGAAATGTCTTTGGCTAGTTCCAGTTTTCCGGCACCCATCATGCGCGCCACAATAGCCCAAGCTTCCATTTTTTGCAGTACATCGGGCTGGTGTTTGCCCGGTGGCACCATAATCACGCAGCCTTCATGATCTGCGGTAGTAAATACCGTCCCTTGCTTCATTCCCCATTCACCCAGAGCAAAGCGCCAATAGCTATCATGAGCGTAGTCAGCCATTTCATCACTCCGAAGTGCCGCTTGCATGGCTTCGTTGTTGGCGTAGGCGGCGATAAACATTTCGCTTAAGGCTGGAATATCACTGTAGTTGGCCGTTATTAAGGTGGGGCTAGACATCGTAAGATCCTTCTTATGAGTAAGACACTAGAATACTCAGGCTAGTCGAAACTTACGCCTTAAACAACTGCATGGAGTGTGGGGAGTGACAAAGGGCAAAAATAACTCCAGTTTATACTGGAGTTATTACTGCGCTGGTGACAACGAGTATTAGTTTAAGCTTACTGCTGGGGCTCCCGCAGAGCTGGTTGCACTTGCTCGTCGGCTGCCGAGCTCTTGATAGTTGGTGGACAAAATAGTGTCCACAAAATACCAATCGGCTTTGGCGCTTTGCTGGGTAAAAGTCACTGTTAAAAAGCCGCGATTGAGAATATTCATGTATTTTAAACCGTCAATCAAAGACACAATACCTGCTTCGGCAGCGGGTGCTGCGGTGGCATCTATGCCTAAGTAGTATTCTAAGCCCGGTGAGCTTACCGATGAGGTGGCAAACTCAACACCCACCACCTGGCCGCTTTGCTCAGCAAGCTCACTAGCCCAAGCGTTATGTGTATCACCAGCAAGTACCACTAGGTTTTTGCCTTGCGCTTTAAAGCTTTGGAGTAAGATTTCACGCTCGTTTGCATAGCCATCCCAAGCGTCTAGGTTGTAGGGTACCTTTGGTAATTGCAGCTGAGCGAAGACTTCAGGCGTTAACTTATCTTGGTTGGCAGCTAAATAACTTAGTTCATCAGCGGTGAGCGTAGGATCAGCTGCTTGAGCGCGGCCAGCCAACTGAGCTAAGGCACCCAACTCTGCGTATTGCTGAATCGACATGAGGTTAAGTGCTACTGCGCCCGGTAGGTACATTTCGCCCATCAATACTTGTTGGCCAAGCACCTGCCAGCGACCGCTGGCGTTGCTTACGCTGTCTTGCAACCACTGTAACTGCTCTGCACCTAACATGCTGCGATTAGGGTCGTTTTGGTCTGCATGAAAAGCGGCATCGTTAAAACTACCGGTGCTTGAATCGACATAATCAGCAATATTTAGTTGCTTGTCTCGAGCAATAACGCGGGTATCTAACATATGTAAATCAACTAAGTCGCCAAACTTAAAGCTGCGGTAAATTTCTTGATGGTTACCCTCAGACCAAGGGCGAATAGGCAGCCACTCAAAGTAAGCTTGTAGGGCATCGTTTTTACGTTGCTCAAAGTCACCTTCGCCTGCTTGGTGATTCTCTGCGCCATCGCGCCAAGTATCATTAGCAACTTCGTGATCGTCCCATACAGTGATAAATGGCACCATGGCATGCAGTTTTTGTAAACTGCTATCACCATGGTATTGGGCGTAGCGCGTGCGGTAGTCGTCTAAACTAAACAACTCGCCTTCAGGCAATACTTGGCGATTGAGTTGTTCGGCCTGTTCGCTGGCATAGCCGCCACGTGGGTATTCATAAATGTAATCGCCGAGGTGCAATACCGCGTCTATATCTTCATGCTGAGTGGCTAAATCATAAACATTGAAATAGCCTGCAGGATAATTAGAACAAGACATCACAGCCAGTTTCACAGAGGCTGGCGAGCCTTGTACTAGGGTTTTGGTTTTACCTATGGCTGACAGGGTGCCAGCGCTGATAAAGCGATAGTAATAGTGTTGACCGGCTTCTAAACCAATAGCGTCTACTTTAACCGTATAGTCGCGGCTGGCGTTGGTGCTGGTATTGCCATTACTAATAATATTGGCAAAGTCTATATCTGTTGCGATTTCCCATGCCACCTTAATGTTACCAGTGCGGGCGGGCGTTACGCGTGTCCATAAGATGACCGCATCAGCTAAGGGGTCGCCACTGGCTACGCCGTGGGTAAACTCAACAGAAATCTCAGGTTCGATGGCGCTGCCGCATCCCATTAGGCCATAAGACACCACCGCTGCACCTGCACCTTTGGCAGACATGATTAAAAAATCTCGACGTGAAATTGGACTCGCCATTACAACTCCCTCGGTAAATAAAACTGGTCAGATATCTAAAGAGGAAGAGTGTGTGCAGCAAAGATGACAACTTAATTAAGTTGTCAAAAATAACAAAACCAATAATAAAAAAAGCTCCCCGCTAAACTGCCGAGGAGCTGGTTCTGCTGCTTAGATTAGTACTGGTAAATCCTAATTTCCTGCGGGGCTAAGCTTAAGTTTACTTGGCCTGCAGAAGTGCTACTGATATTGCTTGAGCCAAAGCCCGCCAGCGGAGTTAGCACCGCAGACTGTTGTCCAAGAGCAATGCTCGGGATTTGGGCGCTTTCGCTGTAGTTAAATACAACTAGCACGTTGCTGCCTGCTGTTGTGCGCGTAAAGGCCAGTACTTCACCTTGGTTGAGTAATGTTAAATCACCATTGCGCAATGCCGGTGTGGCTTTACGCAGTTGGATAAGGTTCTTGTAATGATGGTAAAGCGAGCTGTTATCAGCCATTTGGCTTTCAGCATTATAGTTTGCAGTATTATTGGCAATTTCTCGATATGGCGTGCCTGAAGTAAATCCACCATCGGCTGTCCAGCTCATTGGTGCACGGAGTAAATAGTCACCGCCACTATTTTTAGTGTGTGCCATGCCTACTTCTTCACCGTAATAGATAAAAGGCTGACCAGGCAGAGTTAATAAGGTGGCAGCAGCCAAGCGATATTTAGCTTCGTTACCGGAAAATTGCTCGAATATACGTTGGCCTGCAAAGGAGTCATGGTTGGCGAGTAATAAACCCATGCTACCTAGAGAGCTCTGGTTAAGCCAATAAGACATTGACGTCTGATCACTTGAGCCTGAATTTACCGCCGACATGATGGCTTTATTCAGGTAAAAGGAAAACGCAGATCCACAAAAGCTTTGCTGAGCAGCGGCAAGTGAATCTGAGGAGTCTTCGCAGATCATGTATCGATTACTGTAGTCCTCCATCACCAGTTGCTGAATACCGTACATAATCGCTGCGTTTTCCGGTTGTGCGGACCATTGATTAGGCCCGTTTTCGACTAAGTGGGTCATCGCGTCAAAACGAAAACCGTCCATTCCGGCATTTAACCAATAACGTAGATTGTCGTAATGAAACTGAATAACCTCTTCATTTTGTAAGTTAAAATCAGGCATGTTGGACTGGAAAATACCGTAATAAAAACCATATTGTCCTTTATGCCAAGATGAATCCCCAGACCAATTTGTCCATTTAGGATCGCTGTCTTGCCACATATACCAATCGCGTTTTCCGCCAGCATTATTGTTAGA
This sequence comes from Agarivorans sp. 1_MG-2023, assembly GCF_030548385.1. NCBI lineage: Bacteria > Pseudomonadati > Pseudomonadota > Gammaproteobacteria > Alteromonadales > Alteromonadaceae > Agarivorans > Agarivorans sp. 1_MG-2023. Next base: position 240,423 of record NZ_JAUOSJ010000004.1, read on the forward strand.
GTCAGCGAATACTGGATTGTCACCAGAGCTGTGGTTAATGAGATAGTCGGCGATAACGCCAATTCCGCGGGCATGCGCTTGCGCTAAAAATTCATCAAAGTCTTCTCGAGAGCCGTAGTCGCTTTCGATGCTACGATAATCCACCACCTCATAACCGTGGTCTTTATCAGAGCTTTCACTAAAGGGGAGTAACCAGATACCTTCAACCCCCAAGTCTGCAATGTAATCTAGCTGAGAGGTAAGCCCTTTAAAATCTCCAATTCCATCGCCATCAGAATCTTTGTAGCTGCGTACAAAGATCTCCATAAACACTGCCCCTTTGTACCAATCTTTGGCTAGGGCGGGTTGGTCGTCTACTGCAACTGAACTCATATCAACCAGAGTATCGGCCTTAGCCTCACCCACGGGTAATTCGATGGGAGCGGGTGTTTCTGTGCTAGAACCACAGCCACTTAGGGCTGTAAGTACGGCAAGCGGAAGCGCACCGTATAGTAGGTGTTTAATCATTGTTCTTACTTTCCTTGTAACATTGCTGAAAACAAGGCTTGTGTTAAGTAGTGCTGGCTACGATGATCTGTGATTAATTTGTCATCTTTATTCACACAAGCGCTTTTATATCAATTACTAATAATTGATGATGATATTTTTCACTATATTGTTTTTTTTATCATCACTGTTGATCACATATTTATCAATAGTGTTGAGTTTGGCTTTATCTCGATCGATACAAGCCTTTGCTCGCGCTTCGCTTTATAATGGTGGAGTATTTATAAATCTTTAGGCCTTTGCTGATTAATGCGAGATAAAAAAAAAGCCCGTCCAGCCACTAAAAGTCAGTTGCACCCGCGCAACAAACATCGCCAGCGTTATGATTTTCCTGCGTTGATAAGCTCTTGCCCTGAATTGACCGGCTTTGTGGCAGACAATCAATATGGTGATGCGTCTATCGACTTTTTTAATCCTGATGCAGTACGTTGTTTAAACAAGGCTTTACTGAAGCACTTTTATGCAATTGATGGCTGGAGCATTCCTAAACATAACCTTTGCCCGCCTATTCCCGGCCGTGTTGATTATGTACATTACTTGGCTGATTTATTGGCAACATCGAGCAAGGGAAGTATTCCTACAGGCAAGGCCATACGCTGCATCGATATTGGTGTTGGAGCAAACTGTGTTTACCCTCTGGTGGGCGCCAGTGAGTATGATTGGTCGTTTGTCGGTAGCGATATTGAAGCCGCATCGTTGCGCTCGGCCGGGTTAATTTTGGCAGCCAATCCTCAGTTAGAACGGCAAATCGATTTACGTTTGCAAACCAATAAAAAAGCTATTTTTAACGGTATAATTCAAGCCGATGAGCGTTTTGAGTTAAGTATATGTAACCCGCCTTTTCACCGTTCGGCAGCGGAGGCTAAAGCGGGAACGCAGCGTAAACAAACTAACTTAAAAGCCTCGGTGAAACATAAAGATAGCTTGAATTTTGGCGGCCAAAGCAACGAGCTATGGTGCCCAGGAGGAGAGCTAAGCTTCATTAAAAATATGATCATTGAAAGCCAGCAATTTTCGGCTCAAGTATTGTGGTTTACTAGTTTGGTATCAAAAGAGGCTAATCTTAAGGCAATATATCAAGCGTTGAAGCAGCAAAAAGTGGCGCAATTTGAAACCATAAAGATGGGCCAAGGTAACAAAGTGAGTCGCTTTGTTGCGTGGACTTACCAAAAACCAGAACAACAAGCGCAGTGGCTTTTATCATCATGAGCCTTGCTGTTGTTTTTGTCGTTTCAGCATCGTTAATCAAAGTGCTGAATTTATTAATTATTAGTGATAAAAGAGAGCAATGAAGACGCCTAAAAGAATCCAGCCTTTAGTTGATGATGGCTTAGTAGATGAAGTGAAAAGCCAGCTGATGAGTGGCAAAGAAGCCTCGGTTTACGTGGTGCGCTGCGGCGATACAATCCGCTGCGCCAAAGTGTATAAAGAGGCCAGCCAGCGCAGTTTTAAACAGGCGGTGGCTTATCGTGAGGGGCGTAAAGTACGTAATAGTCGCCGCGCTCGAGCGATGGAGAAAGGCTCTGGTTTTGGTCGTGAGCAACAGGAAAAAGTGTGGCAAAGTGCCGAGGTTGATGCCCTGTATAAGCTAGCGGCTGCAGGCGTGAGAGTGCCAGAACCTTACGGCTGCTTTGATGGCGTGTTGTTGATGGAGTTGGTGACCGACGATGAAGGTTATGTGGCACCGCGACTAAATGATGTACTGATGTCTGAAGAGCAAGCCTTGGAAGACCATCAAACCATGATTGGTTACATTGTAAAAATGTTGTGTGCGGGTTTAATTCATGGGGACTTGTCAGAGTTCAACGTGTTGGTGGATGAATATGGCCCCGTGATTATTGATTTGCCGCAAGCGGTAGATGCTGCTGCTAACAATAATGCCGAATGGATGCTTGCGCGTGACATCAATAACATGCGCGACTATTACACCCAATTTGCGCCTTCGCTGGCCAGCACCGAATATGCCAAAGAGATGTGGGCACTGTTTGAAAAAGGCGAGTTAACTGCAGATACCGAACTGACCGGAGAATTTACTCAGCAGGACACCGTGGCAGACATTGCGGCGATTATGCAGGAGATTGATGCTGCTCGCGAAGAAGAGTTAGCACGCCGAGAGCGAATTAATGAAGCCCAACAAGGGGTAGATGAAAGCAAATTTAACTGGGCCGATTAATCTAATCTGCCCAGCGTTATTGGCTTAGATATTCACATTTGCACTGGTTTGAAATTCCAACAAGGTATTTGCGGGAATTTGCACCGCTCCACCACGAGTTATTAGGGCCAATCCTGCGCCTACCTTCGCGCCGTCTTTAGCGCCATCACTACCGTTTATTAAACCGCCAATGGCTGCACCGCCAGCGGTTTTTTTTACGGTGTTTTTGGCTTGTGCGTCACCTAAGCCGTTAAAGCTATTGGTTTGAATAGCGATACGTTGGCCATTAATGGTGATGTCGGTTAACGCAATGCTTAAGCTAGATTTACCTGCTAAACGACCCGCTTGTTCGCTTTGTATTACCCTGCCGTAAACCGTGTCGCCAGTTTTTGCGATAAGGTGTCCACCTACCGATAAATCACCCTCTAGTTTGCCTGAAAAACGATGGCCAGAGCGATGTTCACGGCTACTAATGGCGGTATCTAAGCTTACCATTAAGGGGGTACCTGCCGGGATGTGCGTTATCGCTGAAGCGGCCGTGCTATTTTTTACCGGAGTTGGCTCAGCTTTCGCTGGGGCAGTAAAAGAAACGTCTAGGTCTTTAACATCGCTGGTGTTAAACGTCATAGCGTTGCCGGCCATTTCAAACTGAATATTCTCTGCATCGCGACTAAGCAAGGTACCTTCAAGCACACTGCCATTATTAAGGGTGAGAGTGTCGGCGCTAAGATTAAAGCTAATAGCGGCGATAAATACGCTAACTAAAGGAGTCGTCTTCAACATGGTTTGTTTATCCAGTATTTAAAAGAAACAAGGCATCTTTTTACCAGTTGAGTAGAGATAAAGCCTGTGATGAGACCGATTAACCCGATAAATATCAATTATCGGGCTGATGGGATCTTGAGCTGCGGTTCTAGATTAACGTAAGGTTATTGCTGTGCCAGGAAAAACTGGTAAGCGGTATTATTAGTTTCGTCGCGATAATCAAAACCAAGCTGCGCTAAGTGCTTGCTAAAAGCCTGTTGATCACTGTCTTGCAGCTCAAAACCGGCTAAGACTCGCCCGTAGGCAGAACCGTGGTTACGATAATGAAATAGGGTGATATTCCAATGTGGGCCAAGGGTACGTAAAAACTTAAGCAAAGCGCCGGGTTGTTCTGGGAATTCAAAGCTATATAAGCGCTCGTTTAGTTTCGCGCCCGGGTGGCCGCCCACCATGTAGCGAACATGCTGCTTAGCAAGTTCATCGTCACTTAAATTCGCCACTTGGTAGCCATTGTTATTGAGCGTATCTAATAGTGTTGGAAGTTCGGTATCGCTGTTGCTTACTCGAATACCGACAAAAATACTGGCCTGCTGTTCACTGGCATAGCGGTAATTAAATTCGGTAATTGCACGACCACCTAAGTGCTCTACAAATTCCAAATAAGCACCTTGGCGCTCGGGGATATTGACCGCCAATACCGCTTCTTTTTTCTCGCCTAGTTCAGTGCGCTCTGAGACATAACGTAGATTATGGAAATTTACATTAGCACCGGATAACACCGCCGCTAAACGGTGATCTTGAAGCTTATGTTGTTGAGCGTAGGCTTTTAAGCCAGCTAAGGCTAAAGCGCCAGAGGGCTCTGAGATAGCACGAGTATCTTCAAAAATATCTTTAACCGCGGCACATATTTCATCGGAGTTAACGGTAATCACTTCATCAAGGTATTGCTGACATAAGCGGAAGGTTTCTGTGCCAATGAGCTTTACTGCCACACCATCGGCAAACAGGCCCACTCGTTCTAAAGGCGTTGGCTTTCCTGCCGCCAACGCTGCTTTTAAGCAGGCTGAGTCTTCGGCTTCTACGCCAATAATCTTAATGTGTGGCATCAGTTGTTTAATGTAAACCGATACGCCAGCGGCAATTCCGCCACCACCTACTGGCACAAACACCGCGTCTAGGTGCATGTCTTGCTCAAGTAGTTCTTTACCTATGGTGCCTTGTCCGGCAATTACATCTACGTCGTCAAAGGGAGGAATAAGGGTATAACCGTGCTCGGCGGCTAGCTGTTTGCAATAGTGGCTGGCTTCATCAAAGTTGTCGCCGACTAAGCGCACATCAGCGCCCATGGCGCGAACTGAATCCACTTTAATATCGGGCGTAGTGGTAGGCATAACAATGATGGCGGAAATATTTAAACGCTGAGCCGACATTGCCACACCTTGCGCATGATTGCCCGCTGATGCAGCAATCACACCTCGCTGGCCTTGCTCTTGGCTAAGTTGCGCTATTTTGTTGTAAGCCCCACGCAATTTAAACGAATGCACACTTTGTCGGTCTTCACGTTTGAGAAGAATGTTATTGCCAATTCGCTTCGACAGTTTGTTCATGTCTTGCAGCGGGGTGACTTGGGCAATTTCATACACTGGCGAAAGCAGGATTCGGCGAAGATATTCGTTAGCGGAGGGGAGGTGTTGCGTCATCATATAACCTTAAAAAAATAAGCCCGGCGTACCGGGCTATTTACGCAAACTTTCTAGTGTAAAACTAGTCTAGTTTGCTTTGATCGCGGATTGCGCCTTTGTCTGCACTGGTGGCAAAGTGGGCGTACATTTTCAGTGAAGTACTCACCTCACGAATACGGCCAATCGGTCGCCAAGCATCGCTGCCTTTTGCTTCCATGGCTGAGCGACGTGTTGCTAGCTCTGCATCACTTACTTCTAGCACAATACTGCGCTCAGGAATGTTGATGTCGATAATATCGCCCGGCTCAACCAAAGCGACTATGCCACCGCTAGCAGCTTCTGGTGAAACATGACCAATCGACAAGCCAGAAGTACCACCAGAGAAGCGACCGTCGGTTAGTAAGGCACACTTCTTACCGAGTCCCATAGATTTCAAGTAAGAGGTTGGATACAACATTTCTTGCATGCCTGGGCCACCTTTAGGGCCTTCGTAGCGAATCAATACCACGTCACCTGCTTTAACAGTGCCGTCTAAGATACCGGCTACTGCATCATCTTGGCTTTCAAAAATACAGGCTGGGCCACGAAATACTAAGTTGTCGTCATCTACGCCTGCGGTTTTAACAATACAGCCATCTAAAGCTATGTTGCCTTTCAATACTGCTAGGCCACCTTCTAAACTAAAGGCGTTTTCAAGGCTACGAATACAGCCTTCGGCGCGGTCAGTATCTAACTCATCCCAACGGCAATCTTGGCTAAAGGCTTTAGTGGTACGAATACCCGCTGGACCAGCGCGATAGAAATCTTTTACGGCTTGATCTTGGGTTTGCATTACGTCCCATTTAGCCAAGGTATCAGCTAGGGTGCCCCCCATTACATTTGGCTCGTCGCGGTTAATTAAACCGGCGCGATCTAGCTCGCCCAAAATACCCATAATACCGCCCGCGCGGTGTACATCTTCCATGTGGTATTTGTTGGTTGAAGGGGCAACTTTACATAACTGAGGCACCTTGCGAGATAGCTCATCCATGTGGTCCATGTTGTAATCTACGCCAGCCTCTTGAGCGGCGGCCAATAGATGCAATACAGTATTGGTTGAGCCACCCATAGCAACATCAAGCGTCATAGCATTTTCAAACGACTTAAAAGTAGCAATAGAGCGTGGTAGCGCGCTTTCGTCATTTTGTTGGTAGTAGCGATTACATAAATCTACGATACGTTTACCAGCGTTTACAAATAACTTCTCACGGTCAGCGTGAGTGGCCAGCATAGAACCGTTACCTGGTTGAGCTAAGCCGAGCGCTTCAGTTAAACAGTTCATTGAGTTGGCGGTAAACATGCCTGAACACGAGCCACAAGTTGGGCAAGCGCTGCGCTCAACTTTTTCGCTGTCTTCGTCAGACACGTTTTTGTCTGCGCCCATTACCATTGCGTCAACCAAGTCTAACTTAATGATTTGATCGCTAAGTTTGGTTTTACCGGCTTCCATTGGACCGCCAGACACAAAGATCACCGGAATGTTGATGCGCATAGCTGCCATTAACATGCCTGGAGTAATTTTGTCACAGTTAGAAATACACACCATGGCATCGGCACAGTGAGCGTTTACCATGTATTCAACAGAGTCGGCGATTAAATCGCGCGACGGTAGGCTATACAACATACCGCCATGACCCATGGCAATACCGTCGTCTACTGCAATGGTATTAAATTCTTTGGCTACGCCGCCTGCATCTTCAATTGAGCGTGCTACCAGTTGGCCAAGATCTTTAAGGTGAACGTGACCCGGTACAAACTGAGTGAAAGAGTTCACTACCGCAATAATTGGCTTACCAAAATCTTCTTCTTTGGTTCCTGTTGCTCGCCAAAGGGCGCGAGCTCCGGCCATGTTACGGCCTTCGGTGGTGGTGGCACTTCGCAGTTTAGGCATTGCGGTTTACTCCGTTAATCTGTGTTTGCTATTTGTTTAGGCAATGGCCGCTTCTGGCGAAGCCACTGCTTGTAATTGCTTTAATGTTACTTGCTCTACGTCGAATAACTTCACTAATTGATTAGTGAGATGGGCTATTGGACGCTCGCTAGTGACGGTGAGTTCAATCGCATAACCCGCAGGCTGGTGCTGAACCTCATGTTCAATGTGCATCGATTGTACTAAAAAACCACGGTGACGTGTCACTCGTAATACACGTTCTAATACATCGGCTTGGCTGCGGGTAGTAATGGTTAGTGAATGTTGCATTAGCAGTCCTCCATCATTTTGTCGTTGGCCACACCCGGTGGCACTAATGGCCACACGTTTTCCTCAGCATCAATTAATACATGCAGCAGGTAAGGGCCGTCGCTATTTAGCATCCGTTGCAGGGCAGCGTGAACATCAATTTTATTGCTAATGGTTTCACCTGGAATGTCAAAGGCAGAGGCCATTTTTACAAAATCGGGGTTGTCATCAAGAATGGTTTCACTGAAGCGACCATTAAAGAACAAATCTTGCCATTGGCGCACCATACCTAAACGGTTGTTATCGATTAGCAACATTTTAACGGGCAACTTAGCGCGTTTAATAGTGGTGAGCTCTTGTACATTCATCATGAACGAACCATCGCCAGATACGTTAATCACGGTATCGTTAGGGCGAGCAAACTGAGCGCCAATCGCCGCGGGTAAACCAAAACCCATAGTGCCTAAGCCAGCGCTAGAAAGGTGATTTTCTGGGCCGTCAAATTGCATATGTTGAGCCACCCACATTTGGTGCTGGCCGACATCACAGGCTACCACGGTGTCTTTGTCGATCATCTTGCTTAGTTCGTTAAGCATTGCTGGAGCAAAAATATGTGCACCAGGGTGATCATAGCGCCATGCAAAATCATGTTTCCGTTGGCTTACCGTAGCTTGCCAAGGGGCTATGTCGCACTTGCCATGCAGTTCTGGCAAGGTGAGTTTTAAATCGCTATCAAGGGCAACATCTGGCTCACGGCGTTTTCCAAACTCACTGGCATCGGCGTCTAAGTGAATGACCTTAGCATCTGGTGCAAATTCATCTAACTTGCCGGTAACGCGGTCATCAAAGCGAGCGCCAATAACAATCAGTAAGTCGGTTTCTTGAACACTTAAATTAGCGGCCTTAGTGCCGTGCATACCCAACATACCCAAGTAGTAAGGCTGGTCTTCTGTGATTGAGCCAATCCCCTTAAGCGTGCTCACACTAGGGATTTGGCTATCGGTTAAAAACGCACGTAATTCGCTTACTGCGTTCGCCATACCTACTCCGCCACCTACGTAGGCCATGGGTTGTTTGGCTTCGGCAATTAATCGCTTGGCTTGAGCGAGTGAACTGGCATTAGGCGCTGTGGCTGGCTGAGTCGAGGCCACGTAAGCTAGGCTTTCTTCCACTTCGGCCAGTTGAACATCTTTAGGCACATCAATTAATACAGGGCCGGGGCGGCCACTAGTGGCAATTTCAAAGGCTTGCTCAATGGTGCGCTTTAGCTCTTTAACATCAGTGACCATAAAACTGTGTTTGGTCACTGATAAAGACATGCCTAATACGTCAACTTCTTGAAAGGCATCTGTACCAATCACAGGTTGGGCAACTTGCCCGGTAATGGCGATTAAAGGAATAGAGTCTAATTGTGCCTCAGCCAGGCCGGTGACAAGGTTGGTTGCGCCAGGTCCAGAAGTAGCAATACATACGCCTACTTTTAGTCCACGATTCGCCCCTGCGCGGGCATAACCCACTGCAGCCATTGCCGCACCTTGTTCATGGCGCGTCAGCATGTGCTTGACCCCACCATCATAAAGCGCGTCATAAAGCGGCATAATTGCCCCACCGGGATAACCAAATACTTGTTCAACGCCCTGTTGTTTCAGAGTCGCTACAATTTGTTGAGCACCATTCATCACTACTTCCTTTCCACCGTTAACAAAAAACCCCCGAGCTTTGCAGCGCGGGGGTTTGGTGTTGTTTGCTTGTTTCAGTTACAACAGCGCATCCCCGCGAGGTGACAGAATAATCACCACAAGGACCACGCTAATAATTAGTGCAACTAAAAAAGACATATTTAAAACTTTCCTAAAACATTGGTTAACAAGTACCACAGGATAAAATGTGATTCAAGTCCGCTTTATCTGTGAAAAGCTCTGCTCTCTGTGTGCTTAGTATACAAAATGAAGTGCTATTAGCTGCTTTGTGTTTTGGTTGTAGTTTTATATTTTATTTAACTCTTTGGTCATGGTTATATCTGTTGTATCTCTAGCATATTATTCATTGCTAAATTGACTGTTTTTCTCCCAACTTTTTTGCAGAATGGGCCTAATGAGAAATCACTTAGCCTTATTGCATGTTGCTGGTTATATCTGTCATGGTTAGGTCACAGTACGCAAAAGTAACCAAAGGATCTTAGATATGGGCATTGGCAAACCATCACATTGGGTCTTTTTGTTAGGCCTTTTGCTGAGTGTTTATGCTACGGCTGCGCCTGATCCTGAACAAGTGACGTTTTCTAGCGTTGAAGTAAGGATTAAACAACAAGTCTATGTACTGGAATATGCATATAGTGCAGAACAGCGGGCTCGGGGGTTAATGTATCGTCAGTCTCTGTGTGACGATTGCGGCATATTGTTTAACTTTCAGCAGCCTAAGCGCGCTGGTTTATGGATGAAGAACACTTATCTGCCACTGGATGTTGCTTTTATTCGTCAAGATGGACGTATTTCTGAAATTCGTTCTATGCAAGCTCATGACGTTCGGTTAACCGTTGCTAAACAGAATATTCTTTACGCTTGGGAAATGAACCAGGGGTGGTTTAGTAAAAATGCAATCCAGGTCGGAGATATGGCGAGCATAAAACCGCTAGAATAAGTTGTTGAAACTAAAAGATATCGTGATTTTTGCTGTGAGTTTTCACTCAAGAGGTAGGCATGACAGAAAAAGAAAAGATGTTAGCGGGGAAGCTGTATTTAGCCTTTGATGGCGAGTTAGTTGAAGATCGCAATATTGCCAAGTCACTGTGTTACGAGCTGAATTTGTTACACCCTGAGGAAGATTTACGTGCCGAAGTGCTTGCCGAGTTATTGCCTAATAGTTTGGATCCTTGGATAGAGCCGCATTTTTACTGTGACTACGGTTATAACATTACCACTGGCAAAAACTTTTACGCTAATCATAATTGCGTGATTCTCGATGGTGCGCCAGTGACGATTGGTGATGATGTCATGTTTGCACCATCAGTCAATATTTCCACAGCCACTCACCCTTTAAATGTTAAGCAGCGTACCGAAGGTTTAGAAACCGCATTACCGGTGACCATTGGCAACAACGTTTGGGTAGGCATGGGAGTGAATATACTTCCCGGAGTCACCATTGGTGACAATGCGGTGATTGCCGCGGGTGCTTTGGTGAATAAAGACGTTGCGGCTAATACTGTGGTGGCAGGTGTACCAGCCAAGTATCTGCGTGACGTGCCAGAAGATGAAGATTAACCAACGGAGTGTTGGTTAATCTACTTAAGCTTACTCTGCTCTTCTTAATGTCTTACGCTGCTTTAATGGCGTTTAGGGCTTCAAAGTATTGCTTGGCTTGGCTCTCGCCAACACTTTGATTAGTCAGCTTACCGTGAATCACATTTAAGCCGTTTAATAAGTGAGGGTTAGCTAATAAGGCTTGCTTGTAGCCTTGGTTCGCCAGCTGTAACACAAACGGTAGGGTGGCGTTGTTTAAGGCAAAAGTAGATGTTCTGGCCACCGCTCCCGGCATATTCGCCACGCAATAATGTACTACGTCATCCACGATAAAAGTTGGATCCGCATGGGTGGTGGCGACTGAGGTTTCAAAACAACCGCCTTGATCAATGGCCACATCAACCACTGCGCTGCCAGGTTTCATGCCAGTAATCATTGAACGGGTCACCAATTTGGGTGCCGCAGCGCCTGGAATGAGTACTCCACCAATCACTAAATCAGCATCGGCAACGTATTTCTCTAGGTTGTATTGGTTCGAGAATACGGTTTTAACACGCCCGTGAAACTGCATATCAATTTGGCGCAAAGTATCAATATTGTTATCTAAAATAGCGACATCGGCATACATGCCAACAGCCATTTGAGCAGCGTTTCGACCAACTACCCCACCACCAATAATCACCACTTTAGCGGGCTCTACGCCGCTTACTCCACCCAGTAACATGCCGCGACCTAGGTTAGACTTTTCTAAACAATGTGCGCCTGCTTGAATCGCCATACGGCCGGCTACTTCTGACATTGGTGCCAGTAACGGCAATGCGCCGCTGTTAGAGGTGACGGTTTCATAGGCGACACATACTGCGCCGCTATCAATTAAATCGTCGGTTTGCGGTACATCTGGTGCAAGGTGTAAATAAGTAAATAACAGTTGGTCTTCTTTTAACATGGCGCGCTCTTGAGCCAAGGGCTCTTTTACTTTCACAATCATTTCGCTGCTAGCAAATATGTCTTGAGCGCTGCCAACAATGCTGGCTCCTGCTTTTTGATAGGCAGCATCATCAATGTTAATGCCTAAGCCTGCACCAGTCTGAATATTTACCTGGTGGCCACGAGCGGTGAGCTCTTGTACTGAAGCTGGCACTAGACCAACACGGTATTCGTGGTTCTTAATTTCTGAAGGTACGCCGATAATCATAATGTTCTCCTAGAGATCTAAAGTGTTAAATTTAAAAATTAGTTCGAGTGTTTAACCACATTGAAGTTGTTCCAGGCTTGCGAGCTCGGCATCACTTCTAAGCTATTAATATTGATATGGGCAGGTTGGCTCACTAACCAATAAATAATGTTGGCGATGTCCTCAGGTTGCAGCGCATTACTATCGCCATAAAGTTGGTCGTATTTTTGTTGGTCACCAGCAAAACGGACAAGGCTGAATTCACTTTCAGATAAACCTGGTTCCAAACTGGTGACACGGACGCCGCTGCCAACTAAGTCGCAACGAAGGTTTCTTGAAAATTGAGCAACAAACGCTTTTGATGCTCCATAAACATGACTGCCCGGATAGGGCCAGTTGGCAGCAATAGAGGCTAAGTTGATCACTGAAGCCACTTTTTGCTCGGTTAAAATAGGTAATAAAGCATGAGTCACGTTAACTAATCCAGTTACATTGGTATCAATCATCGTGTGCCAATCATCTAAATTGGCTTTGTCGCAAGGATCGGTGCCTAAGGCTAAACCGGCATTGTTAATGAGCGCGTCGATTTGTTTAAAGCCCTGTGGTAAAGCGGCGATTAGCGCGCTGACTTGTTGGCTATCACGCACATCTAAGCTTGCATAGTGCACCTCACAATGCTCAGCTAACTCATCAGCAAGTTGAGCTAAACGTTGTAAACGCCTGCCGGTAAGAATCAACTTCCAGCCGTGTTGAGCAAATAACCTCGCGCTGGCGAGGCCAAACCCTGAAGTAGCACCGGTAATAAATACGCAATTGCTCATATGTGACTCCTTGTTAGCAATAATGTCGTTTTCACTATGGAGGGGGAATGACTAAGCCATAGCGGAATAAAGCTAGATTAACCAAGGGCAAGCAGTGGCGAGTAGTGCCAGAAATATGAACCGAGGGGACCAATTAACAGTCCCTTTTAGGACTGATTAAAACGCAGGCATGAAGTGCCAATGGCGATAAAAAATAGCCATTGGTACTTCATAGAAAAGAGGAGTTAGTAACTGTGAGCTGCTTGGGTACAAGTTGTATTGGCGATTTGGGCCACCAAACTACCTAGCAAGGTTAGCCCTGCACTGATTCTGTCTTCGGATATTGCCGAGAAGCCAACACGAATATAGTTTTTAGGGGCGCGTTCTTGGGCAAATAAGCTATCGCCGGATTCAACCAAAATACCTTGTTTGGCCGCTGCTATTACTAGTTCGCTGCTGCAAATATGCGGTGGCAACGCTATCCAAAAACAAAAGCTACCAGGCGTAGCATGTACCTCGCATTGCGGTAAATGCTGTTGTAATCCTTGTTGCATTAGCAGCCATTTTTGCTCGTACACATGACGCATGCGGCGCACATGGCTGTCGTAATAGCCTTGGCCAATGAACAAGGCTGCAGTGCGTTGGTTATTAGCGGGTGGGTGGCGATAAACCAGCCTGCGCAGGGCGCGCAGTTCTTTTACTAGTGATTTGTTAGCGACTAAATAGCCAATTCGTAATCCTGGCGATAGCGACTTAGATAAACTGCCGATATAAATCACTCGTCCATCTTGGTCGATGCTTTTAAGCGCGGGTAAGGGTTGTTCAATAAAGTTAACTTCACTTTCGTAGTCATCTTCAATTAACACAAAATCATCTTGGGCGGCTTGAGCTAATAAAGCCTTACGTCGTTCAATAGGCATGGTGACTGTTGTAGGGTATTGATGACTAGGTGTAACACAAACGTAATCACACTGACTGAGCTGTTGACCTAGTTGCAAGCCATGATGATCAAGGGCCAAGGGAATGGGCTTGGAGCCACATTGATTAAATATATGGCGAAAATCAGCGTAACCGGGATTCTCTACACCTACATCAACACCATCGCCCGCTAATAAGGATGCAAGCATGAACAATGAATTTTGGGTGCCCATAGTGATCAGTATTTCTTCATTACTGGCAGTAATACCGCGTTTCGATAAAATCTGCTGGCGAATTTGGGTGACCAGCTCAAGGTCATCTACATCCACATAATCTTCTATCCATTTATGTACACAATTGCGGTTTTGCGCTATTCGCGAACACTCTCGCCATTGATAGATAGGGAAATGCGAAGGCTCTATTTGTCCATAAATAAAAGGGTAGGGGTAACTAATCCAGTTTTTATCTTTGTTGAGAGTACTAAAAGAAGCGGGAGCACTGGCTAAGCGTTTTTGCCAATTTGGTCGATTTTGGTCCAATTGTGGGCGAGATTGCACCAATTTGAGAGTCGGTTCTTGGTCTAACTCAGGGTTAACAAAAAAGCCACTACGTTCGCGCGCCACAAGATAACCTTCATCCACCATGCTTTCATAAACCAACACCACGGTATTACGCGATACTTTTAATCGTTGCGCCATCTTGCGGCTGGAGGGCAGCGGCCTAGTGCCGAAGTAGTCGTGCTGAATTAACTCAACCAGTTTTTCTCTAATTTGCTGCTGTAGACCTCTACCGGGTCTCAGTTCAATGTTCATCATGCAGTCGTTCATGCCCATATCCCCATTAAAAGTAGGTGAAGATTTTGCATATCTCACGATACGCCTTATTGGAAATAGCAATTTGTTAGCCAATCTGGCGTTTTGTTTGTTGGCTTTGACTGGACCAGCAATTCAAAAAAATTGGCCCTATAGCTGGTTTTTCGCAGGCAGTAACTTAAAACAACACGCTTGGTGTCGGGTTCAACAAGGAGTAAGTCATGAAACAACTAATCGTTAAAACAACCATTGCCGCTTTGGCGGGTGTAATGCTTTCAGCGGCGGCTACCGCTAAAGAAGTGACCATTGGATATCAAGGAATGTTTAATCCGTGGAAACATGCCATTAATGAAAAACTAGTAGAAAAAGAAACTGGCTATACCATTAAATGGCGCCGCTTTGATTCTGGCGCAAAAGCGATGACGGCGATGGCATCGGGTGCTTTAGATTTAGCTTCTGCTGGCTCTAGTCCGATTGCCAGTGCAGTAAGCCGTGGCGTAGATATTGAATTGGTGTGGATTCTTGAAAATATTGCCGATGCTGAAGCTTTAGTGGTACGAGATGGCTCAGGGATTAGCTCGCCGGCCGATTTAAAAGGTAAACGCATTGCGGTGCCATTTGTTTCTACTACTCACTTTCATGCTTTGTTCGCGCTTGAGCAATTTGGATTAAGCGAGAAAGATATACGACTAATTAATATGCAGCCTAACTCGATAGCAGCAGCGTGGCAGCGCGGCGATATTGATGGTGCTTTTATCTGGGATCCAGCCCTTGGCAAAATAAAGCAAAGTGGCAAGGTCTTAATCACCTCGGCCACGCTTAGCGCATGGGGAAAACCTACTTTTGATGGTTTAGTCGCTAATAAAGAGTTTGCTGCTGCAAACCCTGAGTTTGTCACCAAAATGCTTAAAATAGTGATCGATTTAGATGAAGACTACCGCAGCACGAAAACCACCTTTGACGCTTCAAACCCTATTGCTATGTCGATTGCTAAAGTGAGCGGCGGTGACGTAAACACCGTAGCTGAAGTACTCGACCTTTATGAGTTTCCAGACGTTAGCACTCAGTTGTCTTGTAGCTGGTTAGGTTGTGGGGCCGAAGGTGGCGCCAGTAAGTCATTAAAATCAACTTCAGAATTTTTGAAAGAACAGAAGAAAATTAATGATTTAATGCCTGACTACAGCCAATTTGTTAACCCGGCATTTGCAGCGGCAGCAGCAGAGCTGTAACTAGCCCAACCGAGTCAATCAGGAGACTTAAATATGAATACTCTCGAAATTCATGATGTATCGGTGGTCTATCCTGCAGCACAAGGTGGTGATCCTGTCACTGCCTTGTCGGAGGTAAACCTAAACATCGAACAGGGTGACTTTGTAGTTGCACTGGGTGCCTCCGGTTGCGGTAAAACCACTTTGCTTAATCTAATCGCTGGTTTTATTAGCCCTACTAAAGGTTATCTTACCTTAGGAAACAGCCCTATCGAGGGTTACCCGCGGGTAGCTTGTGGCTTAGATATTGGTGACGAAATAGCGGGACCAGGTGCTGACCGCGGCGTGGTTTTTCAAAAACACGCCTTACTGCCTTGGTTGAACGTAATTGAAAACACTGAATTTGGCTTAAAGCTACAAGGTGTCAACAAGCAGCAGCGGCGTGAGCGCGCCGCAACATATTTAAAACTGGTGGGTCTAGAGGATTTTCATCAGCATAAAGTGTATCAACTCTCTGGAGGCATGCAGCAACGAGTGGGTATAGCACGCGCGTTAACCAACAATCCTGAAATGTTGCTGTTAGATGAGCCGCTTGGTGCGTTGGACGCTTTAACACGTGAATCGTTACAAGAGCTGTTGCTAGATGTATGGCGAGAAACTAACAAAATGATGTTCTTCATCACTCATAGTGTTGACGAAGCCTTGTTGCTTGCTACACGGCTAATTGTTATGTCGCCGAGGCCTGGGCGAATTACTCACGAATTCAAGATTGATTTTAGCCAGCAGTTTTTAGCGTGCCGAGATGCTCGAAAAGTAAAATCTAGTGACGCCTTTATCGCCATGCGAGAACGAGTATTGGCGATTATTCATGGCGACGAAGCTGCTGCAGCCTAAGGAAAAGTTTATGACCACCAATACTCTCACCGTCGATTCACTGAGTCAGCCTTTAACTAAACCCGCCGACGCTGCAGCCATAGCGGTACCCGCTCATAAAAAAGAGCTCACCCCTTTGGCTGAGAAAATACTGCAAACTACCCAAAAGCTAGTCGGCAGCAATGAACCTGCCAGTGGAGAATACTTTGGTACCCCGGGGGCAGGTGATAGCAGACTGATAGCCGTTTGTTCAAGCTTGTTCTTTCTTGGCTTATGGGCGCTAGTGACTGAGGCGGGCTTGATTAAGCCGATGTTTTTACCTTCGCCATTTGATGTGATGGCGCGAATGTGGGACATACTGATTGACGGCTTCGCTGGAGCGACGTTATTTCAACATTTGAGTGCCAGCTTAGGCCGTATCTTTAGTGCCTTTGTTTTGGCTTCGTTGATTGGTATTCCGCTGGGAATTGCAATTGGTTGCAGCCGAGTGATGCGTGGTATTTTTGATCCTCTAATCGAGTTTTATCGCCCTTTACCCCCTTTAGCATACCTCCCTCTAGTGATTATTTGGCTGGGCATTGATGAGGAAAGCAAAGTAACCCTTATCTTCCTAGCAATGTTAGCGCCTATTGTACTTAGTGCGCGCTCTGGGGTTAGCTCGGTGCGTATCGAGCAAATTCAAGTGGCCTACTCAATGGGCGCTAGCCGATGGCAAGTGGTGACTCAGGTCATCGCCAAAGGAGCCATGCCCGACATTATGACCGGTATGCGTATAGCTATTGGATTTGGCTGGACTACCTTAGTAGCGGCTGAAATGGTGGCCGCTGAGCGAGGCATTGGCTTTATGGTGCTTAATGCGTCGGAGTTTCTGGTGACTGATGTGGTAATAGCTGGCATCGTAGTGATAGGCATAATTGCTTACTGTTTTGATTTATTTATGCGCTACTTAGAAGGAAAACTAATTCCTTGGAAGGGTTTTAATTAAACGTAAATAGCGTTCTACCTTTGCATGTTTTGCCCGGTTAAACCGGGCTTTTTTGTGCGCGAATAAGATTTATTTCAGTGAATAAAGCTGATGGGCAAGCGATTACTTAACAATTTTAAATGCGGCTTTTTTCTTCGGCTTTTTTGTTCTTGTGTATTTTAAATACAAAGGAATGGCTTTCCAGCAGTGCTCACCGTCATAACCCTCATAGGGCGCTAAACTTAATACGCCGATCATCGCGCTCAAGTAACCTAAGAAGATTAGTGGAATGTTAATGAGCCAATGAAAGTGGGCCCCCCATAAGGTAAAAACTGTAATGGCAGGAACAAATACTACTGCTTGAGCTAGAAACCCTCCCCAAGCGACGATGTAGTTTTCGTAGTTATACTCAGAACTCTCGTGATGGCATTCCCCGTGAATTAAATGTAAGTGTATTGATATGACCTTTAACCCTAACTTGTGGGCTAGGTACATGTGACCGAGTTCGTGAATCAAGATTATTGCCCAAAATGACATTGCCACCATAATCAAAGAGGGCTCAGTTATACCTATAACTAAAACTAGAAATAGCGTAAGACTTAAGCCCCAATGCATGAAGAACGGTACATTTGATACGCTAAATAATTTTATATATTGGAATTTACGCAGCTTATAAAGCTTTAGGCGTTTATTAAGGAGAGACTTTAGTTTTATCAACGGTTTAATCTGCAATATTGATGGCTTAGAGTATAAATAGTTTAAGCTATTCAGTCTTATATTGACACTAAAGTCACTAGTGAGGTACTACTAAGCATGAAGTCTACTATTAACAATGAAACCAGCTTTCGATAAGTGCAGGCCTAATAAGCAGAGGTTTGTTTACAGAGCTTGTTTAGCTTATTGCTCTAACTGCCGCTTGTATACCAACTAAAGAGACACACACCATCACCGGTAAGGCTATATGTTTGAATGAGCGAGGTGGCCAGCGGTTGAACAGGGCTTGGCCTAGTCTTACTGCTACCATGGTGGGGATGAGCAAGATGGCGATGTGACTTAAAGATTGCCAGCTAAACACGCCGGTAGCCAACAAACCAGTCACCGCGAGCAATTCACTCACGATAAAAAATAGAATCATGGTGGCGCGTTGCTGCTGCGGGTTGAGCGGGCTAGATAGCATATAACACACAACCATTGGCCCTCCTACAGACGCGCTGGCAGTGCCAGCGCCAGATAGAAAACCAAATAGGCCTGGTGCGAGGGCTTTATTCATATAAGGCAGGCGAATATTGCAGGCGAGAAATAAAGAAAACAAAAGAATGAACAAACATATTGCCAGCTTAAGCGTTTCTGCAGGCAGCAATATAAGCAAAGCTAAACCTAAAGGAATGCCAAGAAATGATCCAATGATCAGTTTTTTTAATATGGTGTAATTGGCCTGTTGGCGGGCTTGCCGCCAAAGGTTAATGCTACACAGCAAATCCAAACTTAAGATCACTGGTACACTTTGCTGAGGGCTAAAAATCAAATTCATACCAATCACCGCTATAGCGGCAAAGCCAAATCCGCTAAACCCCCTTACAAGTGCCGCAAGCATGACAACCGGTATCATTATTCCAATATTTTCAGCCATTTAACTATCTCTTTCTTTAACGCTACTACCCAATATGGCAGCCGACCAAGTGGGCTTATAGAGCCAGTTAACAGCAATTGTGGAACCACTTTGTTTAGATGGTGAGCCTTATACATCTGGCTCCATGGATTTGATTTGCTGGTCCTAAGTGAGTATTTAGCCCTGAGTTAATGTCGTAAGCATGCTTAGAAAGGTCGAATTTGCTTAAGGGAGTAGTGACATGTCGGTAGAAAATGCAGCGGTAATAGAGCAGGATCGTAAACACGTTTGGCATCATCTCAATCAACACAGTGTATTAAAAAATCAAGATCCAATGGTAATGGTGAAAGGCGAGGGTTCGCGGGTATGGGACGCTAAAGGTAATAGCTACCTAGATGCGTCATCGGGCGGAGTTTGGTGTGTAAACGTTGGTTATGGCCGTACTTCTATTGCTGACGCGGTGAGCAAGCAGCTGTCTCAACTTAACTTTTTTGCCAGTACTGCGGGTACTGTTCCTGGCGCCGAATTTGCCGAAAAGCTACTAGAGAAAATGCCCGGTATGAGCCGCGTGTATTACGCCAGTTCTGGCTCTGAGGCCAACGAAAAAGCTTTCAAAATAGTTCGTCAAATTGCTCACCTAAAATACGGCGGCAAAAAACATAAAATTTTGTACCGCGAGCGTGATTACCATGGCTCAACCATTGCGGCTTTAAGTGCCACAGGCCAAGAGGAGCGCCGTAAGCAATACGGCCCCTTTGCGCCGGGCTTTGTTGAGTTCCCCCATTGCTGTGAGTATCGTAGCCAATTTGGCGACACCGAGGAATACGGTGTTTTAGCTGCCAAGGAGCTAGAAAAAGTCATCTTGCAGGAAGGTCCCGATACCGTGGGCGCAGTAATTTTAGAACCAATCACTGCTGGTGGCGGAGTTATCACGCCGCCAGAGGGCTATTGGCCAGCGATTATGGACATTTGTAAAAAGTACCAAGTACTACTGCATATTGACGAAGTAGTGTGTGGTTTAGGCCGAACCGGTGAGTGGTTTGGTTATCAGCATTATGGAATAACCCCCGACATCGTTACTTTGGCCAAAGGTGTGGCCTCGAGTTATGCCGCCATTTCTTGCACCGTAACAACTGAAGCCGTATTTAATGAGTTTATGGCTGATAGCAGTGACCGAGAAGCTTATTTCAGAGACATTAGCACCTTCGCGGGCTGCACTGCTGGGCCAGCAGCAGCGTTAGAAAACTTGCGTATTTTAGAGCAAGAAGAGTTAGTGCATAACAGCAAAATGATGGGTGATTATTTGTTATCAGGCCTACAAACCTTACAGAGTAAACATCCTATTATTGGCGATGTTCGTGGCAAAGGCTTGTTACTTGGCATAGAGCTAGTGAGTGATCGAGATTCTAAGACTCCCGTTGATGAAAGTGTTGCGGTAAAAGTAGCGGGCATGTGCATGGCAAAAGGTTTGATTATTGGTCGCACAAATCGTTCGTTTGCTAATTTAAACAACACCTTATGTTTATGCCCAGTGTTAACCTTAAGTAAGGCTGAGGCTGATTTTATAGTCAGCACCTTAGATGAGGTATTACTACAACTGAGTTCAGAGTAGGTACTTGGCTACTGAGTATAAAAAGCAGCGCTAGTCGCTGCTTTTAGCGCTTTAAATCCTTACCTATCAATCTAATAGTTATAAGCCATTTCTTATCTGTCTTGGTTTGTAATACCGTTAAGTTGTAATCTTAAAGGCCCTTGAAGGAGGTCTTATGCAACAGCTTAATGTTCGACACTATATGCGTACTCAGTTACTTAGCTTTACTCAAGAGCAAAGCATTAACCAAGCCAGTGACGCCCTAACAAAATCCCAGCAACTTGGTGCGCCAGTGGTTGATGCCAAGGGTGCCTTAATCGGTTGGTTATCAGAGTTAGACTGCGTAACCCAAATGCTGCAAGCCGGTTATTACTGTGACCAAAGTGCCTTAGTGAAAGACATCATGCGCACAGAGGTATTAAGTGTTGGCCCCGACGAGAACATTCTTGATTTGGCCAAAAGCATGACCGATAACAAACCGAAGAGCTATCCGGTGGTTGAGAATGGCAAACTACTGGGTTTAATTGAGCGCAAGGCAGTATTAGCGGCGCTACATAAACAACAGCAGCAATGTTTTAGCGTAAAACAGTAGAAGCGATTAATGGCGCTTTATTCAACTGAGAACGTTGATAAGTGCCTCTTCTTTTTGAGAGCTTTAAGTTGGCTTTTATCTAAAGCTTTTTAGGCAGATTCTAAGAAGCGGAAAGTATTGATTCTCTTAAACGCTCAATATCAACTTACTCGAGATCTCTGAAGCGTTCTTGATGAGGATTGGGTTCTTGGCTTTCAAGGTATTGGCTGACAATCCGATCATAGGTGCCATTTTCTTTAATGATATAAAGCCCTCTATTGAAGCCATCGCGTACTTCGCGATCCCAAAACACGTTATAAAAACCAAACTTTTCACCAAATATTTTTGATACCACGTACTCGGTATCGGTGTTCTTATATTCCGTTCTCGCTTTAAAATAGTTGAAGATTTCATGAGCTAAAACAATCACATCTACACGCTCTTTAAACAGCATTAAGATTTGAGATTGTTGTTTTGAGGTTTCTTGGTATAGAGATTTCTCCTTGTTTGATAGCGCTATGCGCTGATAGTCATCGCCATAAAATAGGCTGGCTCGTTGATGCGCCAATATGGACTTATCTTGCAAATCATTAATTGTCGAAATATCGAGATCTGTTTTGTTTAAGTGTATTGCGACGGTTTGATATTCGGGCAGCACGATATCGGAATAAAAAACCTCAATATCTTTAAAGTTTTTTAAGGTAACAATGGCACCATCAATTTGCTTTTGGCGAAAGGATATCGGCAGGCGTCCGTAGGGATAGCTAGTAAACTCTACCTGATAACCGGCAATAGTGAGGCTCTCTCGCACTATATCCACTTCGGCACCAGAAAACTTGTCGCCCTCTACAATGCTGTAAGGCGGGAAGTCAGCCACACCTATCAAAATGACATTATCCTTCGCTAAGCAAAGAGAGCTACTCATAAGCAATAGACAAACGGTGAAGGCGCTGCGGATCCATATCATAAATTAAAATATAGCAGTTGCTGAAGCAAAAACGAGCACACTCAAGAGGGCCATACTCACTAGAAAAGCTGCTAGGTTAGCGAGAGGCCATTAATGACACTTTTATTAAAATACGACTAGTATCAAAGGTGTTATTAATTGTTGGGGAAATTATGGGTTTAGCGATTGTTAAAACATGTACTTTAGTAGGCATGGAAGCCTTAAACGTTACCGTAGAAGTTCATTTGGCCAATGGCCTCCCCGCTTTTTCAATAGTTGGCAATAAAAGCCTTTTGTATACCTAATGCTTTGGTTACCCCGTTAGAATCTGAAATTTAACGTGTTGCTGTGTGTTCCTAATGTCTTTATTTAATAGAAAAAGGTAGAACGGTTCTGAATTGTGTTGTCGGGGTGTTCGCGAAATGCCTTTACGCTTCAAGACCAAAAGGGGGAATTGGTTATTAGTCATACAAATATTGACCTGACACATATAAAGCTTTTTCCTGTTATTGATAATATCCCGCTGAAATCAATTTAAATGAAATAAGGTGGGTTATGAAAAAACTAATCTTAAGTGCGATGCTTTTAGTATCTACAGCTGCTTTTGCCAGTGACTGGGAGTATGTATTTGGTTCTGATCAATGGGAGGATAACTCAGCTTCTGCCGGACTAGCTAAAGGTGATGAGCTGCTTGTTGTAAGTGCAAACGTTGGGAGTGGTAAAGACGGTAAGCAGCGCCTTTATATCGAGCAAGCCTTGGTTAAACCAGAAGAAAAAGTTGTTAAATTTCTATGTGAAAAATCAGAGGATGATGATCGTACTGTACTAAATATCAACGGTACAAACGTTCAGTTCTCGAAGGACTGCATTGAGCTACCTAATGGTGAAGGGTCATACATATCTTTGACGCCAATTAGTGATGCTGGTGTTGAGTTTGTACTAAAGCAGTTTAGACAACGTAACTCAGTAACTATAAACATTTGGTCTGTTCCTGTATCTATAACAGCTAAAGGGTTTAATGATTCTTGGAATAATTTTGGTGGTGATGCGCTCTAATTGTTTAAGGGCAAAGGATGCCCACAACCCTCCTAATTACCCCAAGAGAACAACCTCTTAAGAATTACTTACTGAGTGGTTATTCAGGCTGACTTTTTGTCTTTCCTGACTTTTTAAAAGGCACTGCTCAAATCTACGAACAAGAAAGATTGATTGTTTTGGTCTAAGAAAATACTTTAGTGACTAGTTAGTTAATTGTGCCCAGTTTCGCTTCAAGGGGTACACGTATGAGGAGTGGATTTTAGAATGGATGGTAGTTTTTCTAAACGAGTTGCCGAAAAGCTTAAGGCTGTAACAGATAGATCTGTTGGGGCTAGTGCAGTTGCGCCTAAGGGGTTGGATTCGACTCTGAGAACTTACGAGGATTCGATTGTTAGGGGCGTTGTTCATCACTGCTTTAATGTCAGGAAAGTAGCTAGTGAAGAAAGTAATTTGACATCATATACAGAGTATTTGATTAACAAGAATGGTGGCAGGCCGCTGTTAGAACTAGCTGATAACAGGAATGCTAGGCCCCATATCAATAACAGCTACGGTCAACTTTACAACCAAAATAAGCAGCTTTTAGACTTGCTGAAACAAGAAGCTAAAGCGGACAGACAAGCTAAGTTTCGCTTCTTTGTCTTAAGAATGGCTACAGGTATTGGTATTGCCGCTATTGTATTAGCTACTGGTTATTTAGCTCAAAAGCTCGGTATACCTTTACCAATGCTTAGAATTGCCACGTAGAATCACACCTTGTATCACCTCAAGCATAACTTCTAGTGGCTAATCTGGCTGACTTTTTGTCTTTTTAGCAGCCTAATCGTTGCAAGATTTCACTGTTATCGGTTAGTCCACTGGGTAACGAGTAAGGCACTATTGTGCGTATTTCCGCTATCGGTTTCTTGGTGGTGCAGTAGTCGGTTTCACGGGGTAATGCTTGGCTCATTAGAAACGAAGCAGAGTTGCCTTTG
Organism: Agarivorans sp. 1_MG-2023; assembly: GCF_030548385.1. NCBI lineage: Bacteria > Pseudomonadati > Pseudomonadota > Gammaproteobacteria > Alteromonadales > Alteromonadaceae > Agarivorans > Agarivorans sp. 1_MG-2023. The sequence continues at coordinate 264,503 of NZ_JAUOSJ010000004.1, forward strand.
TCGTCATAGATTATTTTGTAATAGTCAGATGGTATTGCGTGGGGTTCATCCGCTTTGGGCAATGCTTCCATCTCTGCTTGATACAGCGTACCAGTGATTACAAACAGGTTATCACGGAAGCCAACGGCATCTCGTACTGCTTCTTCTAGATTCTTCCACGGGCCTTGGTTTAGGCCTTTAGATTGTGGTGTTATGTTGGATAGGTAGTTGAGTGTTGGCCAGTATCGGCTGCCTACAAAGCTTGCTAGTGGTGCTTGGTGTCCACGGTCAACTAACAGCTTATCCGAAGCTCCTGTGTAATCGTCTTTTTCTAGTCGCTCATCATCATCAAGCATTGGATTATTCTTCCAAGTGCGGTTAGTGGTGGGGCCAAAGTTAAGCACATCTACTTCATAAGCTACCCAATCAGCGAACAGGGTTTTCTTGTTTTGAGACAGGGCGTATAAGCGCTCAAACACCACCACATTGCCTTCTATTTCAAGGCTAGGGCATCCTATCGGACAGTTGGGAGTGCGTATTTCAGAGGCTTGTATTGACGCTGAGAGTATTAAAGATAAGGCTACTAGTGCTTTCATTCCTAAATCCTTTTAAGAGCTGGCTAACATAGCTATCAATTAGTTTAGGTTGTGAATATAAAAGTACAAATACAATTGATAAACTAAATATCTATTTCAGGTATGGGATTGAAAATGGATTGGTTAAATTCTCTCGGGGATGCTCTTAAGAACAGGCTTACAACCCCCGTTATTGGTGCTTTCTTCATTTCGTGGGTGATCATGAATAATGGGTTTGTTTTAACTCTGTTATTTGCTCCTGCTAACTGGAAGTATTTGGAAATAGCTTCTAGAGAAACCAATTGGCTGAATTCTTTGGCTTGGCCTTTGTTATTGACTCTATTTTATGTGTTTGTAATTCCTTGGATTCAATACGGCGTTGACCGAGTTAACAGCGTAGCTATGAGAAAAAGGAAGGTTTTACAATCTGCCGACAGCAAAGCAGTACATGAAGCTAGGGCGGAAGAATTTAAGGCGCAAGCATACAACGATGGTCAATATCATGTGAGAGTTCGAGACCAAGAGTTAGCTATTGAGAAAGCTAAATTTGATAAGCAGTTAGTTGGTTGGGAAAGAGAAAGAGAAAACCTGCAAAAGCAGAATACATCACTATCCGAACAACTTGAGTCTGCAAACACCAACTACCATAACGCTGAAGAATCTATTACTAAGCTTGATGATAAGTTGTCTGAGCAACGGAAGATAATTGATTCGGATCGAGAGGCCGCTGAAATAGCCCAAAAGCAATATAACGAGGCTGCTAACCAATATCAAAAACAGATTGAAAAAGAAAAGCTAATAAGCCAAAAAGCAAATCTTGAACTTGAACATTTGAAAATGACTTCTGGTCAATTAGAAGGAGAGCTCAAGCTTGAATTAGAAAAAACCCTTAAGCTAGAAACTGAGCTAAACAAGACGGCGCGTGAAAGCGACAAATCCTTGCAGGCTCATAGGGCGGAGGTGGCTTTTTTGCAAAACGAAGGACATGAGATTTTAGATTTGGTTCTTGAACGTATCAACCCAAAGGCTCTGCAAGGTACAGTGACTAGGTTCTATGATGTATTAAATGAATTGAAAATTGAAAATAAGGTCGTGTTCGATGATGTATCAAAGTTAATTGGTGAACTCGATAATAGTGCAATAGAATTCGAAAACATTCATGAGCGGCTGTTATCTAGCCCTTTTGTAAATAGAAAGTATTATGAAGATCGGATGTTAGAACCAAAAACTTATAAGTAAGTGATACCAGCAAATTCGCTTAAATTCTTCAGTTTATTGGTATCGTAAACATGCGCATTGACGTTTTTGATACCTTGCTGCATAATGATACCAGTTGTTGATACCGTTGGTTGAGGTTGTTATGCGTAAGTTTGGGTATGCTCGTGTTAGTTCTTTAGAGCAAGACACTGAAGTTCAAAGAAGTAAGCTTATTGAGCAAGGTGTGGAAGAAAAGCGTTTGTTTTCCGAAAACGTGTCTGGCTCTGTATCAACTAAAAACCGACTTCAGTTTAAAGAGTTGCTTTTGAGAATTGAGGGTGGCGACAAACTTTACGTAACCAAGTTAGACAGGCTTGGTCGCAATATGCTTGATGTGTGCAATACGCTGGAAATGCTTAAAGAACGAGATATTGGTGTTGTTTGTCTCGATATTGGTGAAGTTGACCTAACTAGCCCTGCTGGTTCGCTGCAAGTTAAGATCATGGCTGCTGTATCTGAGTTTGAGCGAGACCGTATTAGAGAGCGTACTGCTGAAGGTCGAGCCAAGGCCAAAGCCGAAGGGCGTAGTATTGGCGGCAGGCCACCAGCACTAGATACTACTGCTAAGGTGTTGGCTGCAAAGGCAAAAGGTTTGAGTCAAAATCAGGTAACTAAAGAATTAAAGCTTAGTATTGCTACTGTTAAACGTCACTGGAATAAAGATTAATTCGAGTGTCACGGATCCTAAGTTTGGGAGTCTTATAGAAATGGCTTCAGTATGTTGGTCACACTTTTAGTTTGTTTCCGTAATATATAGATATTAGAAAAAAGGATGTAACAGAAACGGCACTCATTTGTATTCTACTAGTAGAACTTGTGATGCTAGGAGAAACCACGAAGTGAGTGAATACGAACTAAAGGTGTTTCGAATAGAGGAACTAAGCCTGCTAGGGGAACCACTTAGGTTCATTCGCTAGTTAACTGTTTCTTGAGGCAGTGTCGAAGCAACGCTAATACTTTTCTTTATCTATCTATCTACTGTTGAGAGCTGTGGCTGCACATCGTGTTGTAGTTCAGCTTTTTTTATTGGCTTCTAGGTAGAAAATATATGTCACAAATCCTCGTCTCAACTGTTCTTATATAGGTATACCCCATACCAAAGGGGTCTGCCGATTCACTCTGTGGGATAGTTGTATTCACATCTAGCCTACTATCAATCAAGAGCACACTGAAAGAAAACAAGAGCGTTAACTATTCATTGGTTAATGCGTTTTCGTGTGCCTGTTAATAATCAAAATAAGGATATTCGTAAATGAAGATACCAATAAGGGACTGGTTAGTTCCTCAGCTTAGCGCTGAAACACTAAAGGGCAGAAGCCCGACCAAATACGTTAACGACTTAATCGTTAATGACCTAGTAAATAACAACACCATAACTAAAAGAGGTGATAAGAAATATGATGGAACGAGAGATAAGACGACCTAGCGATTTAGGTATCAAGCCGATGAATTGGTTTGTGGATAATCGCACTGAAATGAATGCCATTTGGGATGGGTTTATATCCGAAGGCGAGACAATGCTTTTTTATGGAGCAGCTGGTAGCGGTAAATCGTTATTTGCTTACTCTCTTAGCGTTGCTATTGCTGGTGGCAGTGAAAGCTTCTTGGGTCAGCGGTGTAGCTCAGGAAAGAAGGTGCTATACGTGGATGGTGAAATGAGTACAAACACCGTAGCTGCTCGTGTGGATAGCTTGGGGCAGCACCCTAATGTAGATTACCTTAGTGTGCCCAACCTTAGCAGGGCTTTTGATTTAAGTGGCACTGAAGACAGAGAAGCGCTTCTACTCAATGTTAGCGCGGGTGGATATGACTTCGTAGTGATTGATAATGTTAGAACGCTATTTGGTATGGCTGATGAAAACCACGCTCAAAGTTGGACTTCTGTTAACGATTTAGTTGTTCGATTAAGGGCTTTGGGTTGCGCTGTGATTGTGATCCACCACACCAACAAAGGCGGTGAGTATTCAGGTTCAAGTAATGCAATTACTGTGTTTGATAGAACTTGCTGTATTGAAAAGAATGGCACTGATATAGGCACAGGTAAACAGTATTGGCGGCTTAGTGTTGGCTCTAAATCAGGTCGTGATGGCAGGGGGTGGGGAGACTGGATAAATGAGCTTTCTTTTAGTGTTGGCGATGAAGGCTTAGAGCAGCGTGATACCCACGGCTTAAAGGTGGAGCAGCTAGAACAGCTGATTCGTAGCCTTGGCTCTTTGGACGCTAACGCCCAGGCGAGGGATAAAGTTGACGCTGTAAACAGGGTTTTAGGTTGCCAAGTTGGTGATAATCGTACCTTTTCAAATCTTTGGGAGCACTCTAAGTACTGGTGGCTGTATTGGGAAGACGACTTAAGAATCACAGGGTTTGCTGATATGCGGGCTTGGATAAACTCACCTTGCTTACCTAGAGTCGAGGCCTATGACGCTGATGATAGGAGTCCTTTTTAATGACAGAACAAGAATTCTTAAACACTGTAGGGCTAGAGAAACACGATATTTTGCTGAAATGCCAAGACCACAAAGGCAACGATATTAGAGTTATACCTGACGCTATTTTGCTTGGTTATGAAGGTGTAGACGAACTCGTTTTTGTTGAATACAAGAATGGGGTGAAACTTAGTACTGATGGCAAGGTTAAAGGCAAAGTAGCTGCTGAAAAGAAGAAAGCGGATTACTTAAATAACACCTTCGGTCAAATCCCACCAGCAAAGCGCAGAGCTTATGCAGAAAGCCATTTAGGTTGGAATCATAGCCTTTATAAGTTTATTGGTATGAAGGCTTACTACGATGGAACAGCTTTAAGTTATGCGCAATTAGATGATTGCGAGCCTGTTAGGGTTCGGGTTGTCGTAGTTGACCCAAAGCTTAACCACCATCTAAATGATCGTTCCTATGTACAAAGGGTCTGCAAAGGTCAGTCGGCTGGGGTTGAGTTTATGACCGTTAGTGATTTCTCTAGCGAGTTTGAAGGTTACTTGCAACAACTACCCAGCTAAAACCGAATAACCAGTTATTACATAGCTCGGTTTTTTCCTTCTGGTTTTCTGGTTCTACAGAGACCCAATTTTGATTCACAACACTTAAACGTGCCAAGGCTTACGAGCCTATATGCTGGCAGGGTGTTTCTATTAATGGAGACACAAAAATGAAAGACAATTCAAACCTAGAAGCGATGCTTTACGAAACGCTAACAGATGTAGCTTGGCATTACGGTATAGGAGTTAACCATATTCGTAGTTTTATAAATGGTGAAGGTATTGCTCGCTGGGAACGAATGGAAGATTTTCCTAAGTATGAGCAGCACAGAGTAACTAAAGAGATTAGGCGACACGGTAAGATCCTAAAGCCCAATCAGTTTGGCCAAGTTTGCATCACTGATAAAGACGGTAGAAGCCGATGCGTATTGGCTAGGCCTAACAGAAGGTCAATTGAGCCCACTTACTTTACTAGTTTTAAGCAATAACACTTTCCCGTTAACTGGCCGTTGTTACGGAAAGTGGGAACATAAGAGTCATTAAATAATTGCCTGTATTAACAGGTGCCAAAACATAAGGAGAAATAAAACACATGAAAATAAATAAAATCGAAGCCGATTTAAGCCTTCAAAAACTGGCTGTGGAGCTAGGTTTACCAGAGGGTGTTGATGTATTAGATGCGCTGCTGAATGCACGAGAAGACGCTTGGGAAACGCTCACGGGGTTCTGTCGATATGAGCAACATCGCTACTCTAGACAGGTGAGAAATAAGGGTACTAGACGGGTGCTAAGACCAAACCCTAAAGGCTTTTTGAAGCTTAAAGCGGATGATGGGGTTTACAGATACTTCAACACACGAATCAGACGTGACTTTGCATAAAGAAACCTTTAGTCATTATAAGCATTCAGTTTGAAATAAGTGAAAACTAAAGGGTATGAAAGTAGGAATTTAATAGGTCTCGCCGATGGCTGTTTTTGGCCACTTTTCCAGCTCTCTGAGAGCTTTTTGCAAGTACCTTTTGCATGGTAAGCCTAAAGCGAAACTCTTTGTTAGAATCGCTTATATTGACGATTTCTGGCCATCTAGCCATTTGGATAGCCAAAAAAGTTCGAAAAACCATCAATTAATCACTTTTAGGGGCTATCATCTAAGGGGTTATTTAAATAGACTATAGATAGTGATAGTGGACATAACTAGTTGATTATCACTTGGAACCAGTTTTCTGGCTTGCACATGGATGAGTTGACTTTGGCGTGCTACAACACGCCTTAGTCGAAATGCAAACGCGCACCTAGCAAGGCAGGAGCTTTTAATGTTCACACTGTTCACCGCGAATATTAGCAGTCCAAGCTCTTCTTTGCTAGTGCTTTATTATGGCACCTGAAAAGAGGTTAACTTGAATATGCTAAAACTAACTAAACACCTGAAATTGTGCTATTGCACTTTGCACCAACAAGATTTGTTCTGTCCTTCACACGGTTTGGAGGTTGATCATGACAAATAAAGTTGTTGATGGTTGGGTTTATTGCCCTTACTACGTTCACTACATCACTGGTGAAAAGGTGTACCCCAAGAAAGCTAAGTGCTTTAAGTTTAAGGTTGGGGGCTAGATGACAAGGGGCATTGCGCCCCTTTTTTATTGTCTATTGAACAAACCAAGCTTCGTTGTTGCTCTCAAACGCTTTTGAATCCGCTGTATATGTGTAGTCATTGGTGATGATTGTGGCTGTTTTGGTTGTTTTGTCATGCAGCACTTCAAACTGAGTGAACACATCTTTTAAGGCGCGGTTTAACTTAACCCTAGCTTTAAATAGCTCGTCACCAGCTAATGGCTTAGGTTTGTAAAATCCATTTCCCCAAGTTTTCTGTAGGCAATCAGTCACGAGCTGACACGCTGTATCAAAGTTCATGTGTACGTCTGAAGATTGGGTTGCTACGTTTTCTGCCTTAGCTTTTTCAAGCTGTGCTTCAAGTTCATTGATAGCTTCAGAGCGGCGCTTTAGTTCTCGCTGTAAAGTGGGATCAGAGAAATCAGTGGTTAGCTGCAATAGCTCGCTGTAAGCCGTTTGTTGTTGGGTTATGTTGGCTTGAATTGCTTCTAGGTTCTTAGCTCGCTTGGGTTGGTTTACGTATTGCTGCCACTTCAATACGTACATTGGTTGGAGATAGCGTTCAGTAACAAAGGCTTCAATCATTTCGAATCTAAGTGGGGTGTTATCACAAGCTTTACTCTTGAAGCCTGTACAGGTTAGATACTTGAGAGTAGCACCTTTATTATCATATCTCATTGATGAACCACACTTGTGGCAAGTAGCTAATCCATTGACAAGGTTAGGGAAGTCGCTTTTCTTGCCCACGCCTGAGAAGGCTGTTGCGCGCTCTTGAGCTTTACTCTGGGCTAGGTAGTAGGTTTGTTCATCAATGATGGATGGGAAGTAGTTTTCTATAAATGTATTAGTGCTTACACGCTTTTTACCTTCACGGAAGTGGGGTTCAAATACACCCAAAACAGCCTTTGATTTTAGTATTCGGTTTACTGCTGTAGTACCCCACTTTGTGCGACCTGATGGGATGTTGTTTTCATTTAGGTGTCTTACAATTTTGTAGATGCCAAAGCCATCAATGTATAACTCAAAGATTCTCCTTACTGTTGCTGCGTGTTCTTCTAACACTGCATAGGATTTAGAATCTTCATTTGGCTTTAACCAGAAAGGACAGTTCTTAGTTTTCTTGGTTGTTTCTGGATTAGCCCACTTGTTTTGCCATGCTGCTTTTATGCGTTCAGATTTGGTTTTAGATTCATTGTAAGCCCTTTCCATTATGGTGAGGCTGATGATTAACTGGGTGGTGTCCACTGGTGTTTGGTATATGCAGTTGTCCATTAGAGTGACTACAGTTACATCTAGGTTTATTAGCGTTAGTAGCTGAGTCATGGAGAACTGGGTTTGTGATCGGCTAAGGCGATCAAGACTTTCAACCAAAAGGTAACAAGGGGTTGATATTGTTCCTTCTTGTACACCGTTTAGAAAGCGGCCTAGGGCTGCATCTTCTTGGGTGTTGCTGTTGTCGTACGCTGAGATACCTAAGTCTTCAAAGGTGTCATTGCTAAGCTGTAATTGATGTTGTTGGCAGTATTGTTGGGCGAGTTCAGATTGACGCCTTAAGGAATCACCTGAAGCTTGGATAGCTGTTGAGAAACGTATGTAGGTGTATGCAATCATAATCTTATTTATCCAAACGCAATATTACAATTATTACTTAAAAGGTTAAATGTACCAACTATTTCGATAGTTGGCTTGCCAGAGACCTCGGTTAAAGAAGCGAAAGACAGAGTACGTAGTGCGATACTAAACAGTGGCTTTTCTTTTCCGGCTAAACGCATCACCGTAAACCTTGCCCCAGCAGACGTTCCAAAAAGCGGAGGTCGATTTGATTTGCCTATTGCGATAGGCATCCTCGCTGCTGCTGGTGATATTCCGCTAGCTCGTTTAAACGATATGGCTTTTTGTGGAGAGTTGGCACTTTCTGGTGCTATTCGCCCAGTTAGCGGTGCTATTGCCACGGCACTGTCTATAAGCCAACAGCATCTCACCTTAGTCACCAGTGAACAAGACGCTGACGCCGCAGCACGGGTGCCTGAGGTGAAAGTACATGGTAGCGCCAGCCTGCAGCAGCTTAGCGCTGGTTTAAATGGTCAAAGCACTTTTAATCTGTTGGCTGCAAGCCCCATAGAGCCTGCATTAAGCAAGCTAGAGTCAGATATGAGCGACGTGCAGGGCCAGCACTTAGCCAAGCGTGCTTTAGAGCTGGCTGCGGCAGGGGCACATCACTTGTTGATGTTAGGCCCGCCGGGTACGGGAAAGACCATGTTAGCTAGTCGTTTACCGGGTATTTTACCCAGCCTAAGTGAGCAGCAGGCGATAGAAGTCGCGGCAATTAACTCGGTCAGTGCCCAGCAAAGAGAGCTTGAACAATGGTACATACCGCCATTTAGAAGCCCGCATCACAGTGCGTCTATGGTGGCTTTAGTAGGCGGAGGGTCAAACCCAAAACCGGGAGAAATCACTCTGGCGCATCACGGAGTGTTATTTTTAGATGAGCTACCAGAGTTTGCCCGCAGTACCCTAGATGCCCTGCGTCAGCCTCTAGAATCAGGCGAGGTACATATATCACGCGCTGCTTTACAAGTGCGTTTCCCTTCGCGCTTTCAGCTCATAGCAGCCATGAATCCGTCGCCCTGTGGATATTACCAAGGCCAACAATTGCGCAGTAACCCTGATCAAATCCTCAAGTATTTGAGTAAGCTTTCGGGTCCATTTCTAGATCGCTTTGATTTAAGCGTGGAGGTGGCTGAGTTACCGAAAGGCAGTTTAAGCCAACACTCTAGTGGTGAGTCTAGCGAGGCAATCAAACAGCGGGTTATTGCTGCCCGTAAATTACAAATGCAGCGCAGCGGTAAACTCAATAGCCAACTCTCGGGTAAAGAGTTACATAAACATGCTTTTCTTAGTGCTGAAAATAGCGACTTTTTAGAAAGCAGCATTCGCCAGCTTGGGCTTTCTGCACGAGCATTTCACCGAGTTTGGCGCTTGGCCAGAACCATTGCCGATCTGAAACAACAATCAGATGTTAAACGCAGTGATCTTATAGAAGCACTAAGTTATCGTGCTATGGATCGATTGTTAAAACAATTAAGCCACTAACATTCACTTTATTTTGACTATTTTCTGTTGAGTCTCTAGCGACTATAAATTTTTTGTCACAGCGCTGGCGCCGCTTGGGCGCCTTTTTTTGTTCCGTAAAGAAATGAATACAACAAAATGGCGCAGAAATTGTATAGCTGTCTGTGTTCAATTTATTGACACTTAATTAGAATGAAAAGAAAGATAACGTTTTCATAAGCTGCTGTTTTTGAAGTACTATGTGAGTTATAAACATAGAGTTATTGATAGCTGTTTATAGGAACCACGGGTGTTCAAGCTCTTTTAAAGAGTAAATGAAATATTAAAAAAGAAAGGCAGTAAGGTCAGAAACATGACTTTCACCGAAAAATCGTTAAACGGGTGTTTACAAGGTGACAGCTGCTACTTAAAGTGCAAACGTGAATAACCCGCATAAAGAGGTTATCGCGCTAATAAAAAAGGAAGGAATTACGATGATGAAATGGATGGTGATAGGCATTTCTCTATTGTTTGCTGCGAGCGCTAGCGCTCAAGAAGTTAGAATTTGGTTACAATCAGGTAGTGAATCGCAATGGATGGAGTTAAGTGATTTACAGATACAGAATACAGATGGCAGTTTAAAAAACCGCATAGTAGCTTTAGATAGCAAAGGAAAGCGTTTGTTTATGCCCCTAAGTGAGTTGGCATTCATTCAAGCAGATAATCAGTACTATTATGTATCTAATCAATATATTGCAGTAACCCACAGCGGCGCTAAGTTTAGCTTGCCAAGCCAAGATGATGACGCAGGTATGTTTGTGGCTAAAAATGGCTTTGGTGGATACACCACCTTTGACTACTCGGCATTACGTCGAATTATCTTCTCTAAATAGTTTCCTCATTCTGTCTAGAAAGAACCTCTTTCGCTTAATTAAAATTGCTTAAGCAACACTTTTTTAAGAGGTTTTTTCTGGCACAATAAAGGCTGCCTAGTTCAAGGGAACAGCCTTCTTGTTATATCTTTATCAAAGCAACCACTTAGATACCCTGCAAATACTGCTAAGTAAGGTAATGGCCTTACAGGCACCTGCTAATCCTTTTGTTCAGCAACAAGTGTTGGTGCAAAGTCCCGGCATGGCGCAGTGGCTAAAGCTACAACTGGCCGAACAACAGGGCATTGTGGCGAATGTTGCCTTCCCGCTACCTGCTAGTTTTATTTGGCAAATGTTTCATTTGGTCTTGCAAGACGTCCCCGAACAAAGTCCCTTCAATAAAGAAGCCATGAGTTGGCGCTTAATGCGTTTGCTACCTAAACGGTTGGCCGAAGAAGAATTTAGCGCACTAAAACACTACTTGCTAGGTGATGATGATACGACTGAGATAGAGAGCCGTAAGTTATGGCAACTGGCGCAGAAAATTGCTGACATTTACGACCAATATTTGGTGTATCGTAGCCAGTGGACCAGTGCTTGGGAAGATGGCGAAGACCTGATTGAAGTCAGTGAAAGCCAACCTTGGCAGCCGATCCTTTGGCGAGATTTGGTTGATGATACCGTTGGCTCTATGGACTCGCCCTACCACCGCGGCAATTTGTATATCGATTTTGTTGAGCAACTGCGGCTAGCAAAAACGGCGCCACAAGGCCTGCCAGAACAAGTGTTTATTTTTGGTATATCGGCTTTACCACCGGCCTATGTTGAGGCCTTAGATGCACTGGCCTTACATACTGATATTCATCTATTTCTCACCAATCCATCAGAGAAGTATTGGGGCGATGTACGCGACGTTAGCACTGTGCTTAAGCAGCAAGCCGACATTGAAGTAGTCGGTAACCCGCTATTAGCCTCAATGGGTAAGTTAGGGCGTGACTACATTGAAATGCTGCACCCGCTTAACAAACAAGAAACCGACATTTTTGCTAGCAACCTCAGTGAGCACAGCGCCGCAAGTTTATTGTCTTTGGTGCAAGATGATATTTTGCAGCTGCAAGATCCCATTGATTATCAGCGCTTTGATAGCAGCGAACATAAACGTTCTATTGCCGTTAACGACAGCAGTATTCAATTACATTTGTGCCATAGCCCTCGTCGAGAATTAGAAGTACTGCACGACCAGTTATTGGCAATGTTTGAACAAGATCCAGACTTAAGCCCGCGCGACGTAATCGTGATGGTGCCCGACGTAAACCGTTACGGGCCAATGATTCAAGCGGTATTTGGTAGCGCGAGTCGTGAGACTCGTTTGCCGTTTGCTATTTCTGATCGCAGTGCCACTCAAGAGAACCCGGTATTGCTCAGCTTTTTAGAGCTGCTGGCCTTACCACAAAAACGAAAGTCAGCCGCCGAATTGCTCGCTCTATTAGAAGTGCCTGCGATAATGCGCTGTTTCGACTTAAGCGAAGACGAGCTAAAACCGCTACGCCAATGGGTAAAAGAAGCGGGTGTGCGTTGGGGCTTAGATGGTGCTGATCGTAGCCGCTGGCAAGCACCAGATGACGAAACCCATTCTTGGTTATTTGGCATTAAGCGCATGTTGTTGGGTTATGCCATGCCTGGCGGAGCAGGCCTTTACCAAGGTGTGCTGGGCTATGATGAAGTGCAAGGTAAACGCGCACTTGCAGTGGGTAAGTTGGCCGACTTTATTGATGTGTTAATGCAACTCGAACAACAGCTCTTAGAAGCCGTACCAGCATCCCAATGGCGAGAGCGCCTGCAAGCTTTGCTAAGCGATATTTATCACTTTGATAGTGAGGACGAAGCCGAGCAATTGCGTTTGTTAAAGTTGTTTGAAACCTTGGTGGAGCAGTGCACCGCAACCGAATATCACGAGCCAATAAGCCCAGAGCTAATATTAGATTATTGCCGAAACCAGCTGAATGCCCAACGCGGCAGTCAGCGATTTTTAGCCGGACAAATCAACTTTTGTACCTTGCTACCAATGCGCGCTATTCCTTTTAAAGTAGTGTGTTTATTGGGAATGAATGACAGTGAATACCCACGCAGTGTGCCCAGTTTAGGTTTTGATCTTATGGCGGCTAATCCGCCAACACGTGGCGACCGTAGCCGCCGAGATGACGATCGTTACTTATTTTTAGAAGCGCTACTGGCTGCTCAACAGCGATTATACATTTCGTATATTGCACATAGCGCTAAAGATAATAGTGAGCAAACTCCCTCGGTATTAGTGGCCGAGCTGGCAGATTACTTAGCGCAAAGCTGTGTTTTAGACGGTGATGAGCAGCTCAATGTGGATGACTCCGGCAAGCAGTTACTTGCTCAGCTCACTCATCAGCATCCCTTGCAGCCATTCTCGCCCGAGTATTATCAGCATTCCTCACGGATCTTTAGTTATGCGCAGCGCTGGTTGCCCGCAGTGGCGGCTCAGCAACAGAATAAATCTGAGCAAGCCTCAGCTGAACCTCTAATCAACGAGGGTGGTTTGGCAGATATTGAAATGGACGAACTGCTAGCGTTTAGCCGCTCGCCAATTGCTTATTTTTATCAACGACGCTTAAAAGTGAGCTTTCCTCGCTTAAGTGACCAACTAGAAGAAACCGAACCGTTCTTGGTAGAAGGCTTATCGGGTTACGCCATGAAGCAACACCTGCTGGAGCAGCAATTAGATAATGCTGATAAACGCCAGCAGTTTGAACACTTACATGCCGCTGGCGCTTTGCCCCATGGTGGGTTTGGTGAAGTATCGTTTGAGCAGCAATGGCAAGACACACAACCATTGGCAGATATGCTATTTCCTTTGCTAGCGGGTGGTTTGTTAGAGCGCCAACAATTAATGCTGCAGCTGGACTACCATTCGGAAGACAGCGCATTACAAACCCGTTTATCGGCTTGGTTAAAGCATCAGTATGCACAAGGGTTGGTGTCTTATCGCCCCGGCAGCATTCGTGGTAAAGACTTAGTGGCTGCCTGGTTATGGCACTTGGTTTTTCATGCGGCGCAGCCAGCTCAAGCGTCAGCTAGTTATATCGTTGGCCGCAAAAATGCTTGGCAGTTCGCGCCTATTGATAGTGAATTTGCCACTCAGTGTTTGAGTGACTGGCTAACTTGCTTGCACGCAGGTTTACAGCAACCTTTGCTATTACCTATCGAAAGCGCTTGGCAATGGATAAGCCAGTGCAAGGATAAAAAGACTGGTGCAATCGAGTTTAGCGAAGCCAATATCGACAAGGCACGCCGCGCTGCACGCACCCAGTTTGCGGGTGGACCCTTTGCACAAGCCGAAGGTGATGACCCGTATATTCAAGCCCAACTAGCTGATTTAGAAGCAATATGGCCGGAATTCGAAGCCAATACTCAGCGTTTATTCGAGCCCTTGTTACAACATATAGAGGAGTTTGCCAGTGTCTGATATAAACGCGCAAGCTCAGCCTAAGCAGGCAGTAAGAACTAATAATCTCGATGCATTTACCCTTCCGCTGAACGGAGCGCGCCTAATTGAAGCCAGTGCTGGCACCGGTAAAACTTATACTATTGGCGCTTTGGTACTGCGTTTGTTATTAGGCCATCAGCGAGAAACGGGCCAAGGCTTTACTCAACAAGGGCAGCTAACTGCGCTCACTATCGAGCAAATTTTGGTGGTGACTTTTACCGAAGCCGCCACTCAAGAGTTACGCGGCCGCATCCGTGAAAAAATTCACGAAGCACGCATCGCCTTCTTACGTGGCACAAGTGAAGACTTCTTTATTGGCCAATTGCTAGATGAAGTGAGTGATCACCCACAAGCGGCCCAGCGTTTACTGCTGGCTGAACAAAACATGGATCAAGCCGCAGTATTCACCATTCATGGCTTTTGTCAGCGCATGTTAAAGCAACATGCTTTTGAATCTGGCTTACCTTTTGAGATGGAGTTTCTCACTAACGAAATCCATTTACGTTTACAGGCAGTGCAAGACTGCTGGCGGCAGCGTTTTTATCCCCTGCCTGTGCCACTTATTTCACGCATTGTGCAATGTTGGCCGGGGCCATATCAGCTGCATCAAGAAATTGGCAGCTTGCTTAGTCAAAGCCATTTTGAGCTGCAAGGTGTGCCAAATGAGCAAAATCTAGAAGCCTTTTTTGCCCAGCAAATTGCACGTATAGATACCTTTAAACAGCTGTGGAAACCCGCAGCAGCCGATATTGCCGAGCTAATTGCCACTGCGCCTTTAAACGGCAACAAGTTTCGCAAAGCCTCAGTAGAGAAATGGCTAGGGCTGATTAATCAGTTTGCCGACGCTCCCACCGAGAGCGACTTTTTAAGCAAGCCTTTGCGTGAAGCCTTAGGCAAGTTTGCCCCAGAGAATTTAGCCAATGGTGTCAAAGCCAAAGGTGCGCCGCCAGAGCATAAGGCGTTTAATGCTATTGAAGCCTTGTTTGATGACGAACAGAACATTAAAAACCTGCTGTTAGCGCAGTTATTACCGCAAATTCGCCAGCGCTTTGCCGAGCTAAAACAGCAGCAACAGTTATTGAGTTTTGATGATTTACTGGCGGGTTTAGCCAAGGCGCTAAATGCCCCGCAAGGTGGTGTTCTCGCCGAGCAAATTGCCCAGTTGTATCCAGTGGCAATGATTGACGAATTTCAAGATACCGACCCGCAGCAGTATCAAATATTTTCGCAGCTTTATATGGGCAGAGCCGATAGCGCATTAATGCTGATTGGTGACCCTAAACAAGCCATTTATGGCTTTCGTGGGGCCGATATTTTCACCTACATGCAAGCACGTAACAATGTTGCTGCACGTTATAACTTGCCCACCAATTGGCGCTCGACCGGGGCGATGGTTAATGCCTGTAATCTATTGTTTGAAGCCCATGCGCGGCCATTTATTTTTGACGATGCGATTGAGTTTATTCCAGTTGATGCGAACAAAAAAAGCCTTAAAGGCTTACAAATTAATGGTCAAGAACAAGCTGCGATGCAGTTTTTGTATCAGCAAAATAGTGAGTTTGTGCGTGGCGAAGACTATATCAATGGCCAAGCTTTGCAGTGTGCTCAGCAAATTCAGCAATTATTAGAAGCCGGGCAAAGCGGCGTAGCAACGCTGGGCGACAAGGGTAAAACCGTTGAAGCGGGAGACATTGCGGTATTGGTAAGAACCCGCCGCGAAGGTGACAAAGTCGCTGCGGCATTGGCCAAACAAAATATAGCCAGCGTGAGTTTGTCTAACCGCGATAGTGTGTTTGAAAGCCCAGAAGCTTATCAGTTTTACCTGCAATTATTAGCCTGCCAAGAGCCGCATAACGATCGTAAATTACGTGCCGCCCTCGCCAGCAAAATGCTTGGTCTAAGCTTGCAAGAGTTGGATGCTCTGAACACCGACGAAGTTTGTTGGCAACGTTATTCGCAAGAATTTGCCGAGTACCAACAACTGTGGCTAAGCCAAGGCGTACTGGCCATGTTTTATCGCTGGATGAGCCAACGTGGTATTAGCGAGCGCTGGATAAATCAAAGTGATAACTACGGTGAGCGCTTACTCACCAACTTAATGCATTTAGCTGAGCTGCTGCAAAATCAAAGTGCCGAGCTAGATGGTGAAGCCGCCCTAATGCGTTGGTTTTCCGAGCAACTATTAGAGCCAGACGGCAATGCCGACGACCAACAATTACGTTTAGAAAGCGACGCGAACTTAGTGCAAATTGTCACTATTCATAAAAGTAAGGGTTTGGAATATCCAATAGTGATGTTGCCATTTATTCTTGGTTTTCGCGAAGCCAGCGAAGCCTTGTACCATGAAGGCGAGCGCTTTATTTATGATTTGGACGCTGGCGAAAAAGCCATGGAAGCGGCTTGCCAAGAACGTTTAGCCGAAGATTTACGCTTGTTGTATGTGGCGGTAACCCGGGCAGTGTATTGTTGTTATTTAGGCGTGGCAGATCTTAAAAAAGGCAATGCCAAAAAAGGCGATACCGACGTACACCAAAGTGCGTTGGGTTACTTACTGCAACAAAATCAGCCGCAGCCTGCGGGGGCTTTAGCGGCAATATTAGACAATCTTGCCCTACACAAAGACATTGCCTGGCAAACAGTGAGTGAGCAAACACTCACGCCTTATCAAGCCATTGATGAGGGCGAACAGAGTTACGCTGCGCGACATTTTACCAGCCAGATTAATCGAAACTGGTGGCTCACTAGCTATTCGGCGCTGAGTCGTCATCAAGGTCACCATTCTGGCTTCGACGCCAGCAGCGATATGGCATGGCTAGATCAAGCCGAAGGACTAAGCGTTGAAAACAGCCAGCTACAGGCAGAGCAAACACTCACTATTTTTGACTTTCCGCGTGGCGCTGAGGCGGGTACCTTTTTGCATTTGTTGTTTGAAGAGCTGGATTTCCTAGCGGAGATTGATGAAGTCCGCCAACAGCTACCCAGCTTGTTACAAGCGTCAAGCTACAACCAGTTAAATGAACAAGGCGAGTTATTGTGGTTAGAGCCTTTGGCCCAAATGTTTATACAAGTGTGTGCAACGCCACTCGATGATGCAGGCAGTATTGAGGCCTATAGTTTAAGCCACTTGCCCGAGCCACAACGTTTGGTTGAGATGGAGTTTTTCTTACCAATTGCCGATCTGCAAGCTAACCAAGTGAACCGCTTAATTCGTCACTTCGACCCTTTGAGTCGCCGAGCTAACTTACTCGATTTTGCTAGCGTGCAAGGCATGCTTAAAGGCTTTATTGATTTAGTGTATCAACACAATGGCCGCTATTATGTGCTGGACTATAAGTCTAACTACTTGGGCGATGATGTGGGCGAATATCAACAGCAAGCAATGAAAAATGCCATGGTTGAGCATCGCTACGATTTTCAGTATCAGTTGTACAGTTTGGCTTTACATCGTTGGTTAGGCCAACGCCTGCCCGACTATGATTACCAGCAGCATTTCGGTGGCGTATATTACTTGTTTTTACGTGGCATGAGTGGCGCTGAAACTTCACCAATCACCGATCGCCAAGGGGTCTATTTTAGTCGCCCAGAGCCAGAGTTTATTGAACACCTCGACCAACTATTTGCCGGTGAGCACTTGCCTACCGAGTTGCCAATGTTGCCAAGCTGCGAGGAGCTAGCCGATGAGTAATTTAGCCAGCTTAATCACTTCGCCAGCCCTTACTTGGTTACAGCAACTTAAACAAGATGGTGCCATTAGTGCTTTAGATTTTCATTTTGCCAAGACCTTCGCCAGCAATAACAATGCAGAGGCCTTAATGATTGCCGCCGCGATGGTGAGCAACGAGTTAAATGCTGGGCACGTGTGCATTGATGTTGCTGGCATTGCCAAGCGTTGTGAAATTTTAGGCCATTGCCCACTCGAGCAATATCAAAATAGTGATTTTTGGTTGAAGGTGCTCAGTGAATCCGAGGCTGTTCAGCAAGCCGATAACGCTGAGCAAAGTGCTAAACCATTGGTGCTGCAATATCAGCGGGTATATTTATACCGTTATTGGCGCTATGAACAGCAAATTGCCAATTACTTTTCGCAAGCTCAGGTGTCTAGTGAGTTTTCGGCCAGCGAGATTGCCCAGCGAGTGCAGCAATTATTTAGCTCAGACTGGCCGATGTTGTTAAAAGCAAAAGCTAACTATCCAGCCCAGCAAATGGAGCTGTATGCTGAGCAATTTCTCGATGTAAATGACGTAAGTTTGCTGAACGATGTTAGCTGGCTTCAGCAACTCGCTGAGATTAATGACGAGCAAAGCTTGGCCACCTTTGTTAGTAGCATAAGCAGCGTCAGCAAAATAAATTGGCAGCAATTGGCAGCCTTGCAGGCCTGTTATCAAGCTCGATTGGTGATAAGCGGTGGGCCAGGTACCGGCAAAACCACCACCGTGACTCGCTTGTTAGCGTTATTACAAGATTTACATTTAAGCTCTGGCAAACCCGCGCTTAATATTCAGCTAGTTGCGCCAACCGGTAAAGCGGCCGCTCGTTTGAGTGAATCAATTATTGGTGCCAAGCACCAGCTCAATGCCAGTGAGCAAACCATTGCCACCATTCCTGAGCAAGCGTCTACCATTCACCGTTTGCTGGGTGTAATTCCCGGCCGAGCGGAGTTTCGTCATCATGCAGACAACCCACTCACTTTGGATATGTTAGTGGTAGATGAAGCCTCGATGATTGATATGCCCTTAATGGTTAAGCTACTGGCCGCGATGCCCGCTAAAGCGAGGATCATATTGTTGGGTGATAAAGATCAGCTGGCTTCGGTAGAAGCAGGGGCGGTACTTGGTGATTTATGTGCCTTTATCGACCACGGTTACAGTGCCGAGCTAAGCCAATTTCTACAAGCCTGTAGTGGTTTTGATTTATCTCAACAACAAACCCAAGCACCTTTGGCGATCGCCGATAAATTGTGTTTGTTACGCAAAAGCTACCGCTTTGATGCACGCTCTGGCATTGGTTTGTTAGCTAAGGCGGTAAACCAAGGGCGCGCTGATCACGCTTTAGAGCTGCTTAACTCACAACGCCCAGATTTGCCTTATCAAAGCTTAGGCCAAGAGGCTTATCAAGATTTGCTCGATACAGTGGTGCAAGGTTATCAGCCTTATTTAAACGCGCTGCAACAAGGGCAAAACATGCAGCAGGTATTTGAATTATTTCACCAATTCCAGCTATTGGTGGCTTTGCGAAATGGCGAGCTAGGAGTTAGCGGCTTAAACCAGCGCATAGAAAGCCTATTGAAAAAGCACGGCTTGATTGAGCGCTCTACTAATACCGAGAGCCTGTGGTATGCCGGCCGCCCAGTAATGATTGATCAAAACGACCACGAACAGCAGCTATATAACGGCGACATTGGTATTTGTGCCAGCGATGAAAACGGCCAGCTAATGGTAGCGTTTGAATCGGCCAATGGTTTACGTTGGCTGCTGCCAAGCCGCCTGCCTGCTCATCAAAGCGTGTATGCGATGACGGTGCACAAAAGCCAAGGCAGTGAATTTAAACATGTCGCCATGTTACTGCCGCCCGCTAAACAAGGTTTGGTGAATCGAGAGTTGTTATACACCGCGATTACTCGAGCGAAAAGTCAGTTTAGCTTGTATGCCGATGCTGAAAGTATTAGTGCAGCGTGTAGAAATAAAACCCAACGGCGTTCGGGTTTGGTGGAGCGTTTAGCTGCTAGATAGGGGCTTCTCGTTATTTGCATTTTTCTATCTAGGTGTTTAATCGTTGATTAAACACCTCCTGTATGTAAAGCATAAATGCTTTCACTTTGGGAATATTGAGTTTGTGTTTTGGATATAACGCATACACATCAACGTCAGGCATTCCCCAGTTGCCCAGAAGGGGAACTAAAGAACCATCATGTACTTGTTGTTCACACATGTAGTCAGGGAGTACCGCTATACCAATTCCTTCTACTACCATTTGCTTAAGAATAAGATAGTCATCCACTAACATTTTAGGTGCAATTTTGAGAGTTTGTTTTTGTCTGCCCGACACCAGCTCTAAATGCCCTTCATTTTGCACACTCGTCATAAGCAAAAAATCGTATTGGGCTAACTGGTTAATCGATTTGATTGCTCCGTGTTGCTGTAAATAATGAGGACTAACGTATAGTTTTCGGCTAACTTGGCCGAGTCGTTTTGCAATGAGACGCGAATCGTCGAGGTCGCCAATTCGAATGACTAAATCAAAACCTTCTTCAATTAGGTCTACGCGTTGATTAAGTAACTCAAGTTGTAATTTAATTTCCGGATATTGACGCATAAACGTGCCTAAAACGGGTTTGAGAATGTCATGTCCCATGCCTACCGATGCGCCAATCTTTAACTGCCCTTCCACTTTATTTAACACTTGAGCGATGGCTGCCTCTGCTAAGCCAACTTCGGCTGAAATACTCCGGCAATGTGTTAAATAGAGTTGCCCTGCCTCGGTAATATGCTGGGAACGGGTTGTTCGTTCTAGCAGTATTACACCTAGGCGTTTTTCTAAACGAGATATTTTACGGCTCAGATTTGCTTTAGGCATGGCTAAGCGATCAGCTGCTAATGTGAAACTACCCGCATCTACCACCGCTACGAACAGCATCATGTCATTTAAATCGCTTACTACATTCATTTTTTGCTTAATCATATTGTTGTTAAATATGGAAAAGAAATTCTAATTTATGTGTATATATAAAACAATTGGTGTTCACTAGAATAACTCCATCAACGACAGAAACTCTGTTAACACAACAAGGATTAAGTTATGAAAATACTATCAAGAGATTCTTTAGCATTAGGCGGATTCGCTGGCATTGTTGAACATCGCCTAGTGACGGATAGTAAGGTTTTTGGGGCGCGCAAAAAACCTGAAACCTTTGATGGATTGGGCAGCATGGTTTATTTGGCTGATGCTCGATATAAACCCTTTGGGTCATCGGGTATGCATCCTCACCGTGAACTCGATGTTATTTCAATTATTGTTGAAGGCCGTGTTAGCCATGAAGGCTCAATGGAGCATGGAAAAAATCTAGTTGCTGGCGATGTTCAAGTTCAACGAGCGGGCGGGGAAGGTTTCTCGCACAATGAGCTAAATCCAGACAACGACACCAACAGAATGTTGCAAGTTTGGGCATTACCAGAAGTAGAGGGACAAAGAGCATCTTACAAATCGTACACCCCAAAATTAGATGGTATTACTCGAATTTATGGAGGGGATTCCTCGCAAGAAAAAACATTTGATAGTCATACTCTGATTGATATTGCGCATGTTACCGCCGGAAGTGACCTGCATTTCCAAAGTAACACGCTGATTTATCTTATAAGTGGGGATGCGCAGATAAGTGAAAAGGCTAATGCTGAAGTACTAACAGTAAAAGAGGGGGACTTGATTCGCAGTAGTGAACTAACGATCTCGGCCATCAATCACCTACATTTACTGGTTGTTAGTGAGTAACAAACTGATGAATCACAACATTGATAATGGGAAAGCAATTATGACCTAGGTATATTCATGAGACTGTTTGCGTGCCCCATGCGAAACTCAATGTTATCGCGAAGAGCACCTAAGCTCTCCACGGGCAAAAGTTTAGATGTTCTATTGTTTAACTAAGCGAACCTCTAGCTGAACTGTATCAACGCCGCAAACTCCCTCACTCACCTCAACGTCGTAAGCGTACCAATGCTCATAGCCTTGTTTCATAACGGTCACGTTATAAAAGCCAACTCTTTCAATAGCGCCCTGTAAGGTGTGTTTTGGTTCGCAGGTTATGCCTTCAGGGTGGGTTAGTGTTTCTTCGTAACTTGATTCTTGAAGAGTCGCACTTGAACCACAAGAGATCGCATCTCCTGTCTTGTCATCTAATACTGTTATAGCAATGCCCGGGTTTACAACGTCAGGACAACCAAAACCAGCTTCTTCTGAATTACAGCCTAGCAGCGCTAAACCCACTAATCCGACTGAGTAATATCGCCAACTTTTCAAATCCATCTTCCTTGATTGAGAGTAATCTTTTACTATTCAAATGCTAATTTATTGATAATTTTGATATTAATGTAAGCCAGTGATTTTTAAAATTAAAAAATACTAATTTAGTGCAGTCACGCAAGTTTTCGCTAGTTCTTCCTCTGTTGCATATACTCTTGAAACAGCTTGTGTACCCCATGCAAAAACTCAACGTCACCGCGGCGCGCGCCTAACATATCGTCTACAAATCTAAGGCTACTGGCGGGGATGGGAGAGCCTTTTACTAGGTCACGTTCTTGCTGACTTAGCGGGAGCAAATACACCATGCTCAAATCCATGGCTTTGGCTAATTTGTAAATTTCGATTTGGCTAAAATTGGCCGAGCCGTCTTTGTCTAACTTGTTGTAGAGCGCGGTTTTAGAAATGCCGCTTAGCTTTGCCAGTTGGTTACGATTTAACGAGTAATACGCCATTAATGATTCAACGCGCTCGATTTGCATTGCGCGGTACTCTCGCTCATTACAGTCGGTAAATTCAAAGCTGCCAGTGGCAATGTTGTCCCATTCAGAGGTACTCATAATTATTCCCGTATTGAGGAAAAATGCTGTTATTTCGTTCCAGTATAAGGACTATTAAGCCGATAAAATAGCCTTATTGATTTGAGCTGGAGATAAGCATGAGACAAACATCCGACAGAATTCGTCACGCTATTGGTTTTGAACTAGTGGGTTTGTTAGGCGCAATGCCATTAATGAGTATTTTGTTTGGGGTTGACCCTATGCACTCTGGCGCTATGGGTTTGTTTTTCTCTGTGGTGGCTACGCTGTGGAACTATAAATACAACGCGTGGTTTGATGGTTATTTGCAGCGTCGCCAAGGCAATAGTGAAAAGAGCCAGCAGCAACGAGTAATACATGCTTTGGGGTTTGAAGCAGGTTTGTTGGTGATTACTATTCCTGTGATGGCCTGGTGGTTTGAGGTGAGCTTGCTGCAAGCCTTGATTATGGATGCAGCGATGATTGTATATTACTTGTTCTTTGCTTACGGCTATAACTTAGCTTACGACAAGTTGTTTCCTGTGCTTGGCCAAGTAAAGGCTCAATCATGCTCAGCTTAGTAGGCCACTAAGTTTGGCGCGGCTATAACAAGCGATGGTTTTGGCATCGTTAATGGTTCCGTTAACGATGCCGTGTTCGAACTCCGTGAGGCTCATTTCAAATACTTCAATAAATTCGTCTTCGTCACATTGGCCTGCCTTTGCGCTTAAGCCTTTAGCCACAAACAAATACTGGATCTCGTCGCAAAAACCGGGAGCGGGGTATAGCTTGCCCAAGTTATGCCATTCTTCCGCCACCAAATTTACCTCTTCTTGAAGCTCACGCTTGGCGCATTCTAATATGCCTTGTGATGATTGCTCGTTGGCTTCAATGGTGCCGGCGGGTAATTCAACTAGCCAATCTTTAATCGCAGTTCGGTATTGGCGTTCCATTATTATTTTGCCTTGCGGGTTTAGTGCCAAAATAACCACTGCGCCTGGGTGTTGTAAGGTAGTGACTTGTACTTGGCGTTGATCGGGCAGTTGGTGTGGCTCTTCAACAACTTCAAAGCAGTGCCATTTACACAGTGTTTGTTTTTCCATTTTAAGGCTCCTCAGGCTTATTTCTTCTAGCTTACTGCACTTAGATGACGGGAGGGTTCTAAAATTAATGACAAATTTATATATAAATTTATCAATTACTCGCAAGAACCGACAAATTAGCACATAGTTTTAGGAGTTCTTAGGAGGATTTGTTATGTCACGTATGACGCTCTACCTTGCTGTTACTGCGGTGTTTTTGGCGGTAGTGATGACAATAACTAGCATTACTTTGCTTAATCAACGAAATGTATCGGTGAATGCGCTATCCAGTGATATTGCTAAACAAGCCGCAGCGGTGTCAGTTTTACTAAAACATACCGAAACTCAAAATCGCCAAGAGCTAGAATATTTTGCAGACTTAAGTCTGGTTCAGCAAGCGCTGTTAAGCGGCCAATATACTCAGTTAGAAGAATTGCTACGCAAGCTGATGAAGCGTAAATCCAGCATTGTGCAAAGTCGCTTATTAGACCCGCAAGGTCGAGAAGTATTTAAGTTGGTGACTCGGGGTGGTGTGCCAATGCGTTTAGCCGATGTAGAGCTGCAAGATAAATCGGAACGTTACTACGTTAAACAACTATTAGACGTACCCAGCACCCGCTCTTATATGTCTGCAGTAGATTT
Organism: Agarivorans sp. 1_MG-2023; assembly: GCF_030548385.1. Lineage (NCBI taxonomy): Bacteria > Pseudomonadati > Pseudomonadota > Gammaproteobacteria > Alteromonadales > Alteromonadaceae > Agarivorans > Agarivorans sp. 1_MG-2023. The sequence goes on from NZ_JAUOSJ010000004.1 coordinate 288,591, forward strand.
AAATGTGGATTATGGCGTGGTAGAAGTGCCTTATCGCCCGGTGTTACGCATTGCCCAAAAAATTACTAACCCAAATACTGGGCAGGTGATGGGCTCGCTAATGTTTAACTACGACGTAAATGTAGTGTTTAGTCAGCTGGGTAGCTTGATCCCTGATCATATGCAGTTGTACATCGTAGACTATAAAAACCAGTTTTTAGCCCACCCACAACCAGAGCTGCGTTATTGCGCTGAATTAGAGTGTGAGCTTTTGTATAGCGCAACTCAGTTAAGCCATTTAGCCCATCAACGGGTGTATTTTGATCAATCTTTAGCGGCAGAGGTGAATTTAGACAGTGCCGCTCGACCTGTGGTGAGTGGCTCTAAGCTGGTGGTGGCTTATAAGCCGAGTTACTTGCCAGCGCTTACTCAGCCTTTATCGGCCATTGCGGTGCTTAGTCGTAGTATGTTGTGGTGGGCGATATTGCTGGTGAGCCTGCTATTAAGCGCGGGAGTTTGTTATAGCTACGAGCATTTACAAAAGCAATTAGACGCACGCTTACAAAAAGCCAAGATGCAAAAGGTACTAGAAGGTGTTACCGAAATGTTGGAACGCTTGCACGAAAATGACGACCCAATAACCGGTAGCCATGTGCAGCGGGTATCTTACTATTCGCGCTTAATGGCTGAGCACTTAGGTTTAGATAAACAACTGGTGGATGATATTCATCAGTTTGCGTCGCTGCATGATATTGGCAAGATTTCTACGCCCGATGCGATATTGGGTAAGCCGGGCAAGCTTGATCCTCAAGAATGGGAGGTGATGAAGCAGCACGTAGACAATGGTTATCAGTTATTGCGAGACTTTGAGTTGAGCCCAGTAGCTGAGAATATTGTGCGTGGCCACCACGAGCGTTGGGACGGTGAAGGGTATCCGCAAAAAATTGCTGGCGAAGAGATTCCAATTGAAGCCCGCATTGTGAGTTTAGTGGATTGCTTTGATGCGTTAATGTCGGTGCGCCCCTACAAGCCGGCTTTTTCCTTTGAGAAATCTAAGGGCATTATTAATGAGCTTAGCGGCAAGGCCTTTGACCCTTACTTGGTGCAGGTATTTAACTTTCTTGAAAATGATTTTCGAAAAAGCCGCTCTAAGCTCAGCAAAACCTAAGGGTGAATGACTAAAAAGCCACGCGTTTAATAGCGCGTGGCTTGGGTTAGTTGTTTGTAGCGCAAATAGCCTTAACTAAGATGATAGCCAAAAGGATCATCTACACTTGGGCTGGGTTGAGTAAACCACACTGGGCCATTAGCGCTCATATAGAAATGGTCTTCTAAACGTACCCCAAAATGATCGGGAATCACTAACATTGGTTCGTTACTAAATACCATGCCCTCGGCCAATGGAGTGTTGTCGCCAGCCACTAAATACGGCCCTTCATGAATATCTAGCCCGCAGCCATGGCCAGTGCGATGTGGTAAACCCGGTAAGGCGTAATCTGGGCCATAGCCATCATTGGCTAATGCTTGGCGAGCTGCGGCATCTACATTGGCGCAAGCTTGGCCAAGTTGGGCCGCTTCAAAGGCGGCTAGTTGGGCTTTTTGTTCGCTTAACCAAGCGCTACGTTGGTGCTCGGTGGCTTCGCCAAAGGCATAGGTGCGGGTGATGTCTGAGTTATAACCTTCAACTAAACAGCCGGTGTCGATAAGTACCCAATCATTTTCTTGCAGTATTTGAGGCTCTTTTACTCCATGCGGAAAAGAGCTGGCTAAACCAAATAACACAATGCAAAACGAGGAACCGCTAGCGCCTACTTTTTGGTGTGCTTGATGAATAAACGCTGTTACTTCGCTAGTGCTAATGCCAGGGCGCAATATTTTTGCTGCCGCTTTTTGCACTTCCATGGTCATGTCTTTTGCTTTTTGCATTAAGGCTATTTCGTTAGCCGATTTTTGCATACGACAGGCTTGGCTTATTGAGTCACCATTTACAAACTGTAACTTAGGGTTAGCTTTAATTAGGCCGTCTACCAAGAAGTATGACGCGCTAGGGTCAATGGCGACTTTTCCCTCTAGTTTTTGTTGCTGGCACACTTGCTGAAACAAGAGGTAGGGGCTTTGATGTTCATGCCAGCCATGAAAGGGCGCCTCAATTAACATAAAATCGTTAATTGAATCCTGCTCAAAATAAGGCGCAATGTAATGCAGTTGGCCGTTGGCGCTGAGTATTGCGCCCACCATACGCTCGCTGGCGTTCCATTTTAATCCGGTAAAGTAATAGAGGTTGGTACCTGCGTTAAGGTAAATTGCACTAATACCCTGTTGCTGCATGAGTCGGCAGGCCTTGGTCTGGCGCTGTTGATACTCTGCAAGACCTATTTTTTCAACATCGCTACACATGTTGCTTAGCAGGGCTAATTGTTCACTGGCGTTACTGCCACCTACACCTATGGTCATGGATAATCCTTGATTGCATGATTAGCTGAGATAATGAGCTTACTCAGCGTTTGCTAAAGATTAAGAACAAAAGGGCAGTAGGTAAAGTGGAATATTAACTAATAACTAGAAGAATGAATGGCTTGTTAATTAGTGGCCTCTAACATGGTATGCATACTGACCTTGTTTCCCCCCTGATGTTTGGCTTGGTACATGGCTTCGTCGGCTTGCTTAATTAACTCTGACAGATCTGGAGTATCAATATTACTGGCCACACCAAAGCTGGCACTCATAAATAGCTTGCCTTTGCTGGTGGCTAACTCTTGTTGATTGAGTTGAATACGAATGCGATTAGCGAGGGTATTAGCTTGTTCGGCATTGGCATTGTTGAGTGCAATCACAAATTCTTCGCCGCCAAAGCGGCCGAATAAATCGCCCACTCGCAGATTGTCTGAGGCAATGTGGGAGAAATGCATTAAAGCTTTGTCGCCAATGTCGTGCCCATACACATCGTTGATGCTTTTAAAGCGATCTAAGTCGATAAAGATTACCGTTACCACTCCTCCAGAAAACTGCGCACGTTTGGTCATTTTTTCTAGCTGCTTAAGAAAGTAACTGCGCCGCATAGCGCCTGTTATGTCGTAGTTGGCGAGTTGTTCCAGCTGGATAATTTGCCGCCAATGCAGCAAAAAATAAAACACGTAGGTTTGCAGGGCATTACCGGCAAAAATGGCTAAGGACAACAGGGTAGGCACGCCTAGCAGTAAGCCGCGATTTTCTGGAGTGCCTTGCAAGGTAATATACATGCGTAACATGAGACAACTGCCAAAGAACAGGTAGAGGCTAATAACCAACCACAAAGCGTTGTTATCTTGTTGTCGCCAATAGCGAAAATACAGATAGGCACAGTAGTAACAACACAGTGCTAAGGTGCTAGAAAACAAAATAATACGGTGCTTGCTAGAGGGTTCAAACATGATGTAATACAAAGTAAAGGCGCAATACACTGCGAGCACTAAACCCAGTAATGTTCGGTTGAAACGTTGTTTAAGGTAGTGATGGTGACCAGCTAAAATCAATAAGAAAGACCCTACAAACAAGCCGTTTTGTAAGATCAACTCGGTGGCCGTTGGCATATCTGCCAGTACTACTAATGCTAAGCCACATACCTGAGCGTATGAAGCGATGATCCAGCAATCTAGCTCTTTTTTCTGCCCATGAAAAAGTCGAATGAGGGTGAGTACCACAGCGGATACCACCGTCACTAAAGTGGTGAGAATAAAATAGGTGAGTCCATCAACAACCATTAACGAGCGATTTCCTTATTGCTACAACAATAGTGTAGATGCCTGTTTTATTTATACAAATTGAATTGCTTAGATGGTAGCTAAATTGCGAAGCAGCGAAACACCAAGGAGCTCCGCTGAATGGCTCAAATAGGCCTATTTGGGTTCTAGGATGTACAAGGTATTTTGATCAATACTTTGGTTGGCTGGAAGTACTTTTTGAATCACATGTTCGCCTTTGGCTGCGACCGAAAAATCGTCATCATTGAGTACCGCTAGTTGATTATTGTTGCGTAGCCACAGCCCTTCTAGTTTGTCGTGAGGGTAAGGTGTAGGCATATCTACCAATAAATCGCTGACGAGGGTTTTAGTTACCGGTTTAATGCCTTGATTAGCCAACTCTTGCCAGCTCAATTGTTCTAGCGTTTTACCGTTAACGCGTAAACCGTTTGGTGAAGTAACATCGCCGCTTACATCTGTGGCTTGGCGTAGGTCTATCTTGTAGATACGTTTGTATTTAGCCTGCTTTTTCCCCTTTCCGCCGGCAAAGCCACCATCTCGCTCAATCACCAAAAACTGTTGTTGGTTGAGAGCAACAATTTCTGAATTAGACAAGTTGTTGGCTTCTTGCTGATAAATAAACTGCTGGGTTTTACCTGTCTCAATATTAAAGCTTACGATGCGAGTAAGGTTTTTATTGGTAATAGTTTTTTTACTGGGGTTGTACAAGGTAGATTGCATGATTCCAAACAGTACTTTTTCGTCTGGAGTAATGGCTAAACCTTCCATGCCACGGTTTGCTCGGCGATGAGTAAATACTGCGGGTAGCTTGCGGCCGCCGGTTCCTGTGCCAAATGGATTGATGCGCTCTAGCTCTAGGCCTTCTTGATTGTAATGCACAATATGTGGGCCATATTCGTCACTTACCCAAAAGCCACCGTCTTTTAAGGCCACTAAACCTTCACTGTCGATACCGTAAGGGTCAGCCTTGAGTACTGATTTGTCATTAGCATAAGCTACTTCGCCGGTATCACCCATGCCTTTAGGGTTAGGCAGTCCAGAAACGGCGTTACCCTGTGGATCTTTTAGCAAAATTTCTTTTACTTTAGTGATTTGACCATTTGAATAGCGAAATAAGCCTATTCGTGGCGTGTATTCGGGGGTAGGGAATATTTTCCCTTTACCTTCTGGGCCTTGATATTTTGCATTGGGCCCACGGTCGGTAAGTGCATAAAAGTGATCACCGAGGCTTGGGTGAGCGGTCATTGCGGAGCCATAACCGCCGTTACGGATCTCGGTACCGTTGGTCAATGTGGTTAATACTTGATAAGGCAATGTCGCCGAAGTATTAACCTCGTTCGCGAGTGTTTGCAGGCTTGTGAGAGCCAGCACAGTTATCGGCAAAATCAATCTTATGGTCATGTTTGCTTCCTTGCTATAATGTTTTATAAAAACATAATATAACCATTAGATTATTCTTTTATTACGTATGAATTTGCATAAGTAGTGAGCCAAAAAGCCAAATCTAATAATGGCTTAGCCCATTAATTGTGCAGGATATCTCACAATAATTACTAAAAAAGCTAATCAACGAAAACCTTACTAGGATTACTAGTGGGTGTAATGTCGAACTTTGGGAAAGGTAGCAAGGCATGTTTGGAAAAAATATCAGTCAGATCTCGGTTGTTCATCGGCTATACATTGGATTTGCCGTACTCACTATAGTGATTGCACTTGGCGGCGGCGGCGCGTTGTTACTCGGCCAAAAAATAAACTCAAGCTTTAATATGTTGACGGAAAACAGCGCCAAAACGCAGTTGTTGGCCAACGGTGTTGGTAGCCAAGCGCTTCGATCCGGAATCCAATTACTCAGCATCCCCAATTCAACTAACCTTGAAGAACTACAACAGATAAATAGCCAAGCAGAACTTGCTATTCAATCTTTAGAAGATCAGGTGAAGGCTCTTTCTGAGCATGCTGCTGCATTTAACATCACCAGTTTGAATCAGCACTTAAAAAACGTAGAACAAGTTGAAAATATCTTGTCTACAGAAGGACAAGGCTTAGCTGAGCAACAAGGGATCTTTTTACAACAAGACCAAAAAGTTCGTGATGATGTTAGTAGTTTCTTGTTTCAGCTTTCGGATTTAAAGCGCATGGTTAACCAAGTCTCCGGCCCTAGCGCTGCAGAAGATAGTTATATTCAAGACGTTTTAACGATGGTGATGGATCGCTTTGGTTTAATCGAATTTTTGCTTTCAAACATGGTAAACACTCGCGACCCGGAAAAAGTCGCTGACCTAGTTAAAAAGATTCAATATAACAGCAAGGTATTTAATGATGATTTTGAGTCACTGACATTTGAGGTGGAAGGCTTAGCTGACCCTAAAGTGACAGACTTAGTAACCTGGTTTAACCGCGAGGTAAATGACTCTTCGGGCATTGTTGAGCGTTACATAGGAAGCCAACAAACCATTGCCAACATTAGCAAACAAACGACGGAAATTAACCGTCAGTTGTCAGCCTTAGATGGCATTATTATTAAGATTGTTGACTTAGCAAACCAGCAAAGTGATGCCGCTAGCGCGCAAGGTCAAAGCCTGATTAAAAATTCGCGGGCGACCACCGCGGTGGTGGTGCCTATCGTAATACTGTTTGCTATTGCTGTTGCGTATTGGCTAGCCAGCTTAATTCGTAAACCTCTAGAGCACACTCAATCACATATTCTGCGATTAGCAGAAGGTGACTATAGCCAAGTTATGCAAGGCAAATACTCTGGTGAATTTGCGATTTTGGTGGCAGCGATTAATAGAATGATTGAGCAAGCGCGGGAGGTATTTAGCCAAATTCAACTTGCCGCTCATCAATTAAGTGACGTATCGGTTCGAAATAACGAAGCCGCAAGCGTTGTTAAAACTAAGTTAGATAAACAAACGGCAGAGCTTAGTAGTGTTGCTACAGCTGTGACTGAAATGGAATCGGCGATTAAAGAAGTGGCGTCTAATACTGAAAGTAGCCGCGAGTTGTCAATGTCGGTAGAGAGCAATATTGATCAAGGCCAGCAGGTGATGAATCAAAATATTGAAACTATCGAAAGTTTGGATAGTGCTTTGCAAAGTACTTCTGGCCAAGTGGATAAACTGGCTGATGCGAGCAAGCAAATTGGTTCTATTATTGAAGTGATTGACGGTATCGCTGAAAAAACCAATCTACTTGCTTTAAATGCGGCGATTGAAGCTGCGCGAGCAGGTGAGCAAGGCCGAGGCTTTGCTGTGGTAGCAGATGAAGTACGAAGTTTAGCCAGCCAAACCACCAAAAGTACCGAGTCAGTAAGGGCGATGATTGAAACCCTGCAACGTGAATCGACTCAAGTTTATAATGCAATGGCCTCTAGCCGTGAACAAATGAGCGAATCTAAAGACCTCGCTGAGAAATCACGCGAAGCGATTATGACCATTCGCACCGACATGACCCAGATGCGTGAAATGACTGATCAAATTAGTGTGGCAGCGCAAGAGCAGCATCACGTTGCCAGTGAAGTGACTCGAAACGTGAATGTGATTGCCGAAGTTGCTGAAGATAACTTTGAGCAAATTGGTAAAGTGGCGCAATCTAGTGAAGAGTTGCAACAACAGGTAAATGACATCGAAACTATGTTAAAACGTTTTATATTGAAGTAAATTAGAGAGCCTTTTGGCTTGGTCTTTTGCGAGTAAATCGCTGAGGTAATTTATGTTCAATTTATCGCGTTTGTTGAGTCCTAAGTCTCAACAACTGGCTGCTCTCGATTTAGGCAGTAATAGTTTTCACTTAATTATTGCTGATTGGGAAGACGGCGAGTTAAAAGTTCGCGATAAAGTCAAAGAGATGGTTCGCCTGGGCTGGGGCTTACAAGATGATGGCAGTTTAGATGCCGCAGCTTGGAATCGCGCTCAGGCTTGCTTAGAACGTTTTGGCGAACGTTTACGTGAGTTTAAACCCGGCAGCGTGCGTGTTGTTGGTACTAAAACCCTCCGCAGTATTATTGATGCAGATGTTTTCTTACAAGCCGCTGAACAGCGGCTTGGACACCCCGTAGAAGTGATCTCTGGTGAAGAAGAAGCTCGCCTAATTTACCTTGGCGTTGCGCATTACAAAGCACCAACCAATGGCCCGCGAATGGTGATAGACATTGGCGGCGGCAGTACCGAGGTGACTTTAGGCGAAGGCATGGATCTTAAGCTTAAAGAAAGCTTAGATATGGGCTGTGTATCAATCACCAAACGCTTTTTCAAAAGTGGCCGAGTCACCAAAAATCGCTTACTTAAAGCCAGCGTATACTGCTCTCAGCAACTATTGCCAGTAGCCGACGATTTCCTTGAACATGGCTGGAACGAATGTTTAGGTGCCTCGGGCACGATTAAAGCGGTTGCTAAAGTATGTGTAGACAACAATTTCTGTGAAAATGAGATTCAGCTAAGCGGACTAGACGCCATTGTTGAGCATTACCTTGAAGCGGGCGAATGCAACTTGCCACTTAAAGGTTTGTCTGAGGAGCGCCAGCCGGTGTTCTTAGGTGGTGTTTTAGTGCTTCAAGCTTTGTTTCAGGCCTTAGGTATTACCTCTATGCACGCCGCTGAGTCGGCCCTGCGCGAAGGTTTACTATATGAACTTAAAGGACGTTTAGAGCATAGCGATATTCGCCCTTCCAGTGTGCAACGTTTGGCCGAGCGCTACCATGTAGACAGCCAATTTAGTGGTCGAGTAGATACTACTTGTCAGTTACTGCTAAACCAAGTTGCTGAGACTTGGTCGTTGGATGAAGTTGAAACCAATAAACTACTAACATGGGCGTCTCAGCTGTTCCTTGTAGGCTTAGATGTGGCACATAGTGACTATCATAAACACGGCGCTTACATTGTTGAGCATGTTGATTTAGCCGGTTTCTCTCGTTTAGAGCAACAGCAGCTAGCAGCCTTAGTGTTGGCTCATCGCCGTCGTTTTCCGGTAAAGCAATTCCCACTACAAAATACTGATTTATTGAAAGCCTGTTTGATTCTTCGCTTATCGGTAATTTTCAATCGTGGTAAGCGCCGACAAACCTTGCCTGAACTGCAATTTAGAGCCGCGGGACAACAGATGAGCTTATTGTTGGATCAACAATGGCTGCAAAACAACCCTCTTACTCGTGCTGATTTAGAAAACGAGCAACAGTACCTAAGCCAGATTGATTACAAATTAGATCTTATCGAGTTATAGAGCGAGGTTCGCCCTAGCACGCTAGGGCGAAAATAGATTGGATTAACGGTCTTTATTGGTTGCGCTGATTTTGTGAATCGCTAAGTCAGCACCGTGGAATTCATCTTCTTCTGATAAACGCAATCCAGCGAGTTTGTCTACTAAGGTGTAAACAACAAAGCCACCCACTAGTGCTACCACTACACCCGCTAAGCTACCCACTATTTGACTCATCAGTGAGATGCCACCTAAACCGCCTAAGGCTTTACTACCAAAGATACCAGCAGCTACGCCGCCCCATACACCACATAAACCGTGTAGCGGCCAAACACCTAATACGTCATCTAGGTTTGAACGTTGTTGTAACCAAGTGAATACCCAAACAAACAATGCGCCAGCGATACCGCCAGTGATTAATGCGCCAATAGGATGCATTAAGTCTGAGCCTGCACACACGGCAACCAAACCTGCTAGCGGACCATTGTGAACAAAACCTGGGTCATTACGGCCTACAATTAATGCGGCAATTGTGCCACCAACCATGGCCATTAAGGTATTTACTGCAACTAAGCCGCTTATGCCGTCCATGGTTTGAGCCGACATAACGTTAAAGCCAAACCAGCCTACGGTGAGTACCCAAGCTCCAAGCGCTAAGAAAGGAATGTTAGACGGTGCAAATGCAACTCCTGGTTTTCTGCCCTTACGCGCACCTAGAATCTTAATGGCAACTAAGGCTAACCAGCCACCCATGGCGTGTACAACTACCGAACCCGCGAAATCGTGGAAGGCTGCGCCAAACTGCGCTTCTAACCAAGCCTGAAAGCCGAAATTGCCGTTCCAGATAACACCTTCAAAAAACGGGTAAACAAAACCAACAATCAGTGAAGAAGCGATCAGGAAAGGATAAAACTTACCGCGTTCAGCAATACCACCCGAAACAATCGCTGGAATAGCCGCAGCAAAGGTCAGTAGGAAGAAAAATTTAACCAGCTCATAGCCATTTCCTTCTGCTAGCACTTCTGCGCTATTAAAGAAGTGATTGCCGTAAGCTAGGTAGTAGCCGATAACAAAGTACGCGACGCCGGAAAAAGCGAAGTCAGTGATAATTTTAACCAAGGCATTTACTTGGTTTTTGTGGCGCACGGTACCTACTTCCAAGAAGGCAAAACCGGCGTGCATTGCCAGCACCATTATAGCGCCCAACAAAATGAATAAAGTGTTTGCGCTTTGCGACAATACGTCGATAGCGTCACTAATATTATCCATTAAAAAATCTCCCTAATTGTTTCTTTTAATATGGTTTGCGCCAAAAAGAAGCAATTTCCAGGCCTTTTATTAATTTTATATTGAGCCAAAGCACTAAGTTGATGCATTTCAAGGGTTTTAACTTGATGATAACAATGGGGTTACATGTTTTGGCTCTGGTTTGGTGCGAGAATAAGTGTGATCAACATTTGTTGTGATCGATATTGGTGCGCCTACGCTGTGTTTTGGTGCTTGGTTTGGATTAGTACCAGTAAGCTATTAAGTAAGGCATTCTGTTTTGTAAGCTCTATTCAAGATCTGCTGGAGTGGCTTGTTCGCTGGTAGAGAATGCTGTTGGGTGATGATAGAAGCCAACAATGAAAAAGTTAGTTTAATTGAGTGTTTATTGAGTCTTTATAGGTCTGTTAAAAAGAGTGGGGCAAAGTGAAGCATTTAGAAGGTAACGCAGTTACAAACAAGTTTCCTATAATAAACGTTAACACGACGGATTAAGGAGAGTGAATGAGCCAATGGCATGAGTTTTATCGAGCAGCCAATTTTGTAGAGGCTAAATTGTTACAAGGTATGCTAGGAAAAATGGGGATTGATAGTCGTGTAGATGGCGAATACGCGATGGCTGGTGCGGGTGAATTACCCATGGATGTGGTGGAGGTGTCGTTAAAAGTCGATCTTGCTCATTGGGACAAGGCTAAACAAGCGGTAAGAGACTACGAAGTCAATCATAAGCAAGAATGGACGTGCTCTAGATGCGGAGAGGGGAATCCTGGTAGCTTTGAATATTGCTGGTCTTGTCAGCATGAATTCTCCGCAAAATGAGCGTTCAAAGATGCAGATTTAGTCAACTAATGTTATGCTTAAAAAGTAAACAGCTAGGATGGCTGCTCTAATTCATGTTTGTGTGAGGATATCCAATGGCTATTGGTCAAGTTAACAGCTCTGTCGCCCCTTCTGATTTTTATATGGAACAGGCGAAAAAACGCCAAGAAGAGCAAGATGAAAAGCTTGCTTCTGGTAAAAAGATAAACAGCGCTGCTGACGATCCTGCTGGCCTGCAAATCTCTAATCGCTTAACCACTGGTATTAGTGAGCAAGAAGCCTATGCAAATATTTATCAAAACCAGGTAAGTATCAACAATATTGAATCCGCTCAATTACAAGGTACTACAGACCTGCTGCAACAAAACCAGGCCTTGGTTGTGCAAAGTGGCAACGGTATATACAACTCCGATGATATCGCCGCTTTACAGGCGCAAGTTGATGCAAACACGGCGGCTATTCCTAACGCTGGTGATTTGGGCGTAGACAATATTGATTTGAACGATCCCGCCACTGCGCAAGCCGCTTTGCAAGGGGGCCAGCAAAATACCGATGCTAACCAAGCACAATTAGGGGCCTCGAGTAACGCTGCCGAATCGGCTTATCGCTCTACCCAAGCAGCTATTGAAGCGCAAAGTGCCGCTCGTTCTCGTATTCTCGATACTAATTACGCACAGTCTACCTCCCAACAAGCGCAAAACGATGCCCTGTTACAAAGCTCTATACAATCTTACCAACAGCAGTTAGCTGCTAAGAATGTCGAGAAGCTTATCTAGCTTGTTCTAACTCAACATCTAAACGGCGCAACACTGTTACAGTGAGCGCCGTTTTTTTATGGAGGTTGTAATGAGTGAGTCGATTCATGGGCATCAAGTGATGCAGTTGATGTTGGAACAAGGTGGTAGCTTTACGTCAGCTTCTCTTGAAGAATTAATGAAAACTACTTTTGGCGCAGACAGTAAATACCATACCTGTCGCCAGAAAGAGATGAACGCCCAAGAGCTAATTGTATTTTTGGCTGAACGCGGAAAGTTTGTTGAGGCCAAACAAGGCTTCACAACTTGTGAATCTAAAATCTGCTCGCACAAATAGCCACCTCTTTTTAAGGGCCTACTCAGGCCCTTTATCTATATTAATCACTATTAATTTAGTTATAGCTGAAATAACTTGCTATGCATCCCTGCTATGGTGTTTAATTCATCTTTCTTTGCTGTTTTCGCTATTAAATCGACATATACATCTATAATTGCATAGGTAGCTAGATTTTTAGTCGGAACAGAAAACAAGTCATTTAATCTATTGAGGTTTCTGATATTAGTTAAACGTGTGTTTTAATTGTGTCAGGTTTCTTTTACGTAACTAGATTGTTATCTAAATAAAAACGCAAAAGTGACGATATATAAGCTATCGATACTTGTATTCACATGGAGTGGTATAAATGGATTTGGCTCGACGTCTAAAAATAAGCCATAAGGTAGGAATTCTTGCAGCCATCGCTGTACTGGGGTTCGCCGCTTACCTTATAAATAACATATTGGTTCAGCAACAGAGCCAGTTCAGCATTGAACAAATTAGAGATCAATACTTCCCTGCTCTAGATACCGCCACTGTTGCTCAAAACACCCTATATAACATTGATCAGCTGTTGCAAACTGCAGTAACCACAGGAGAGGAAGAGTCTCTTGAAAGTGCTGATACGCAACAACAGCTACTTAGTAGTAAGCTAAATGAGTTACTTGAGATCTTGCCTAGTGCTAGAAAAGAGGTAACGCACCTGCAAAGCTTGCTTAATAACTATTACGGCCAAGCAAGGTCGATTGCATTAAGTTTGGTCGATGGCAGTGCTGATTTCGCTACTTTGCCAGCGAAAGCAGAGCGCTCGGCAGCCATACTGCAAGAGCTAACCACTGGTATTGCTAACTTAAGGGCTAATACCGAGCAAGCTTTTAATCAAACCATTGATGGCACAATCTCTAGCTCTCAGTCGGCGGTTACTACCGGTATTATGCTGGGTGTAGTCACCATAGTGATAGTTATTTTTGTTGGCATTATGACCACCAAAAGCATTGTTAACTCGATTGCTCAAGTCACCTCTTCTTTGCGCGAAATTGCAGAGGGAGAGGGGGATCTTACGGTGCGTGTGGATTACGACGGTAAAGATGAAATTGCTACTTTAGTGCATTGGTTTAACCAGTTTATTAGCAAAATGCAGATAAGCATCGCCACTACCACTGAAACTGTTCAAGCCCTACAAGATGTGTCTACCCGTTTAATGGAAACCAGTAAACACACCGCGTCTAGTATTGAGTCGCAAAATCACTCGGTAGATGCGGTAAGTGCTGCAATTCAAGAAATGACTAGCAGTGTTCATCATATTGCAGATTTTGCGTCTCAAGCCTCGGAAGAAGCCTCTTCCGCTAATGGAACGGCGCAAGAAGGGAACCAAGTTGTAGAGAATACCATTTCGGTCATTAATGATTTAGCAGAAGAAGTGAACAGCACCGCTAAGGCCATTAATCAGCTGGAAGCCTACACCAGTAACGTAGGGGTTATTCTTGATGCGATTCGTGGCATTGCCGAGCAAACTAACTTGCTAGCGCTAAATGCCGCGATTGAAGCGGCGCGTGCAGGCGAGCAAGGGCGTGGCTTTGCTGTTGTGGCAGATGAAGTTCGCACCCTAGCGTCTCGTACACAAGACTCAACCCAAGAGATTCAGCAAGTACTTGAAGAACTTCAAAAAGGCTCTGGCTCTGCGGTAGAAGCAATGAACCGTGGTATTGAGCAAGCCGGCTTAAGTGTTGAGCAATCAGCACAAGCGGGTAAATCGTTAATGGATATTACTGGCAAAGTAGAATCAATTCATGCGGTTAATGAACAGATTGCGGCGGCAACAGAGCAGCAAACCAAAACCTCTGACTTAATTCATAACAGTGTTAATGATATTCAACAGATATCTCTCGCAGTGGCGAAAAGCTCTAGTGAAATAGATAACGTCAGCGAGGATGTAAGGCAAGTAACTCAGCGTTTAAGCGAGGTTATTAGCCAGTTTAAAGTGTAATAAAACCAATTGTATATAATAAAAAAATAAAGGAGATGCCCCATGGATTTAAGGGCGTGGCAGGTGTTACCAATATGCTTATTGAGTAGCGCAGCAATGGCAGACGAAGCTCTCGAGCAACGAGTAAATGATCTCGAGCAAGAGGTGCAGGTTCTTCGTGAACAAAATCAGGATAGTGCCTTTGATAGAATCAGCTTTAACGGGTTCTACAGCGTGGGCATTAATCAAGCAAACAACAACTTAGGTTACGCAGGCTCTACCGACGAGTATGATTTTAATAATCTTACTTTAGTGGGTTTGCAAGGTGACTTTGCCCTAGCCGATAGCACCAGTGTAACAGTGCAATTAGTGGCGCGTGGTGAAGACGACTTTAGCCCAGACGTTGAATGGGCTTACCTAAAACATACCTTTGACAACTACATTACAGTGCGTGGCGGTAAATTGCGCCTACCTATGTACATGTACTCAGATTACCTAGAAGTAGGTTACGCTCAGCCGTGGGCTCGTCCGCCCGAAGAAGTTTATGGTTTTGTACCATTTAACTCTTTTGTGGGTGTAGACGGTAGCTACGACTTTGAGTTTGATAACTCAACCTTAACGCTACAGGGTTTTTGGGGACAGTCGGAAGAAGATGGCACTGACTACGATGATATTTTAGGCGCCAACCTTACTTGGGCAATTGACGATTTCACTGTACGAGCAGTTTATGGCGTAACTAAGATTACCGTTTCTCCAACTAATCAACCTGATGCGCAAGTATTAGCAGAGAAGAACAAGTCTGACTTCTTAGGTGCTGGCTTTAGCTACGACAACGGTTCGTTGTTAGTGGTGTCTGAAGTGACTCGAGCAACGGTTGAAGGTGGCTATTCAGATGTTGACTCTGGTTATCTCACTTTGGGTTACCGCTTTGGTAAGGCTATGCCTTATGGCACAGTGGCGGGCATGAAAACTCAAGATGATGATGAGCGCGTAGACATCATGTTACCTGTTGGGCCAGATGGTGCTTTAGTACCAGTTGATTCATCATTCATCTACAGCGGTAAACGTACCTCTTACTCTTTAGGTTTACGTTATGACTTATTGTCTAACTTAGCGGTGAAGTTTGACGCTACCTTAGTCAATGGTTTTGGTGATACCAATGGTTTAATGCCAAGTAAAGTTGCTGGCGCTACAGAAGACAGCACTACGGTATACAGTATCGTATTTGACGGCGTATTTTAGGAGGGAGTCATATGAAAAATCTATTGTTGGCTCTTTCTTTGAGCGTATTTAGTCTGAGCAGCTTGGCAGCTCCAGTGGTTATTGCTAACCCATCAGGCCCTGATGCTTTATCTAAAGCGGAAGTAAAAAAGCTGTTTTTAGGTAAGCTTAAAAAATTGCCTAATGGCACTGCTCCAGTGGTTATTGAGTACAAAGAGGGCGACCCTTTACGCGCTAGCTTTCATGATGCTGCCACCGGAAAAAGTGAAGCTCAACTGCAGGCTTATTGGTCTAAGTTGATCTTTACAGGTAAAGCTAAGCCACCTAAAACAGCGGCTTCGCCATCTGTAGCAGTATCGGAAGTGGCAGGCAATGCCGCAGCCGTGGCATACGTTGACGAAGCTGATGTGACTGATGCGGTTAAAGTGGTTTATAAACCGTAAATAAAGCTAAGCTTAAAAAGAGTCAGGGTGTTATGCTCTGGCTCTTTTTTATTTCCCAGACAAAATTGTCGTAAGTTAGCGAGTTAACAAATGGATATGTTGTCGGCAGCGGTGATGCTGTTTTTGATTATGGATCCGCTAGGAAACATGCCCGTGTTCCTAAGCATGGTAAAACACCTCGACCCTAAACGCAGGCGCATTGTGTTGCTGCGTGAGCTGGTGTTTGCCTTAAGTGTCATGTTCGCTTTTTTATTTGCCGGCGAGCAAATCCTTGGTTTCCTTAATCTGCGCCAAGAAGCGGTGAGTATTGCCGGTGGTGTAATCCTATTCCTGATTGCCTTAAAAATGATTTTCCCTCAACCCGGTGGCGTGGCCGGATTAGCTGCTGGCGAAGAACCCTTTTTGGTGCCAATGGCCATTCCAATGATTGCTGGACCATCGGTACTCGCGTCGCTAATGCTGTTAGCAAACCAAGACAATACTCGTATGCTTGATTGGTCTTTAGCCTTGCTAATTGCATGGGGAATCAGCGTCGTTATTTTTCTCAGTAGTGGTGTATTGCTTAAGCTGCTCGGAGAGAAAGGTTTAAAAGCCATGGAGCGCTTAATGGGTATGTTGCTGATTATGCTGGCGGTACAAATGTTCTTAGATGGCATTGCCGACTACTGGCAATCGCTGTAAGTCATCAGCGCGTTTGATATTGAGGCGACGAAGTTGGTTGTCGCCTCTAGATTGTTCAATTTTAGAATAGGTCTAATAAGGGTGATTGATACCTAGGCGAAATACACTGTCGTCTCCACTGGTGGCAAAATCACCACGCAATACAATGCCTTCCATCATCACTCGAATACTGCCGCCAATACTGTACTTCATATCTTGGTGAAGCGTGGCTAAGTTATACTCATCGGCTACTCGGCCAATTTCGGCAAAGGCAACCCAGTACCACGCTGGCACGTTAAACCAGTTCACAACAGGCACTTTAGGCAGCGGGTTCCAGTTAGGGGTAAAGCGGTATTCTGCAGAGTAATAGATCATTGAGCGATCATGGTAACGAGCGGTTTCGTAACCCTTTAACCTGTCCATTCCGCCTAAACGAGAACCTGCAAACCACGCTGGGCGATGGTATTGCTGTTCGCCATTGTTGTAAGAGCTGTGATTCCAGGTTGGCGTATCAGAAGTCGCCATACCAAAAGCTAAAACTTGGCTTTGTGCCCAAGACGTTTGTGGCAAGCTAATGTACTTAGATGCTGAAAATTCCCACATTGTCCAAGAAGGCCGGCCTGAGTCTCCCCAATCACGAGTCACATTGAAGCGCTGGCGACTGCCCGCTGTGGGGTTTTGATGGTAGTTACGGTTGTCGTATTCTAGCTCTAGGGTTAAGCCCGCCGAAGTATTTGAATCTTGTAACTGGTTATACTCACCAACATCTTGTTTCCAATAAAAAGGTTCCAGCTGGATTATGGTGCGCCCGCTGGTAAGTGGATTCCATTCTTTAGCGCCCGCTTCATAGCCTTCCATTACTTCGCCGCGCTTAACTCTAAAAGTATGTACCGGAGAGTCTTTACCGTGACCTATAGGCAGTAAGTAGCGAAACCTGAAACGGTATTCTTGGCCTTTTGAATGAGTGTAAACTCGGTTGCTCTGGCTAGAATCATTGCTGCCTGCGCGCTCGCCAGAATAGTCCTCGTTGCCGTTAATATATTGCGGGTCACGGGTAAAATTGGTTTGGTACAAGGTGGTATCAAAAAATACCCGATCGGCAAACGGTAGTTGATAGTCACCGCTATACAAAAAGCCCATCCAGCTGTCGTTAGAGGTGACAGTCGCGGTGGCAACCAGGCTTGAACTGGGTTGAATATGCCCTGCGGCACCTACTCCTACACCCACTCCCCATTGCAAATTCTCAGTGTAATAGGCGTAAGGTAAAACTTGAGTCCATGCGCCACTGCGTTGATGTTTAGCGTCATCAATAATGGTAACGCTCATCGCCCAAGTGGGTAGGCTTAGTACACAAACACTAAGCAAAAACAGCTGGCGTAGTATCAAGGTTGTTTGCTCTTCATTCGCTTGTGTATTTGCCACATGGCAAAAAAACCGAAGAATAATATTCGCAGGTTATCACCTTTTTGCAGTACACCTGCTTCGACTAAGGTGCCGCGAATAGCCAGCAATTGCACCCCATGCAGTAGTAATAAAAATGCACCTACTAAAGGTAAAATCCAATTGTAGGGAGGAACAAAAATCATCGGGCTAAGTAACATGGCTAGCCACATAGCAGCCATAAAGGCTTTGCCAATTTTAATGAACATAATCTGGGGCTCTTAACTTAATTGATATAAACGGTAATTTACTTGGCCGGCTTGTTTGCTTTTAATGCACGACCAATTGGCGGGTAACTCGGGCTCAGCGCCTTCGTTCTCAAATTCTATATAAACTAAAGCATCGGCTTTTAACCAGCCGTTTTCACTGAGTAAACGACAGCTTGGTTCTAGTAAATCACAGCGAAAAGGGGGGTCGATAAACACAATGTCGTAGCCTTCGCTGGGCGTTTGTTTAAGCCACTGCAAGGAATCACCATTCACCAGCTTGGCGCGCTCACTAGGCAAATCGAGTAGTTGTAGGTTTGCCTTCAATTGTTTCGCTGCTTGTGCATCTTTTTCCACAAAGGTGGTAAAACTAGCAAAGCGCGATAAGGCCTCAAAACCTAGGCTGCCACTACCCGCAAATAAATCTAAGCAGTGGTTATTAGTTAAGTAGGGATTTAACCAATTAAAAACGGTCTCTTTTACTCTGTCGGTAGTCGGGCGTAAGCCTTCACTATTCAGTACTTTAAGTTTTCTACCGCGCCACTGACCCGCGATAATTCGCACTTGGCCACTACCGTTGGAGGATTTGTTGCTTTGATTTGCATGTTTTCTTGAGGAAAGCCGTGCCATTTACTTAGACCATTGTGAAACTGTGATAATATCCGAGCAATATTGACTGGACGTTGGCATTGTAACAGCCAACGTCGTTTACTGGTAAAAAAGGTTTTGCAGTAATGGCAAAAAAGAAGGGCCTATTTTCTTGGTTTGGCCGAAAAAAAGACGATGAGCAACAACAATCCAGCGATCCCGCCGCAGAACAAACAAACAATGAGCAAAATGCTGAGTTAGCCGCTCAAGCAGAACGCGAAGCCCAAGCAGAACGCGAAGCCCAAGCAGAACGTGAAGCGCAAGCAGAACGAGAAGCCCAAGCCGAACGCGAAGCTCAAGCAGAACGCGAAGCTCAAGCAGAACGCGAAGCTCAAGCAGAACGCGAAGCTCAAGCAGAACGCGAAGCCCAAGCAGAACGCGAAGCTCAAGCAGAACGTGAAGCCCAAGCCGAACGAGAAGCGCAAGCCGAACGAGAAGCTCAAGCCGAACGCGAAGCTCAAGCCGAACGCGAAGCTCAAGCCGAACGAGAAGCCCAAGCCGAACGTGAAGCCCAAGCAGAACGCGAAGCGCAAGCTGAACGCGAAGCCCAAGCCGAAAGCGAAGCTCAAGCAGAACGTGAAGCTCAAGCAGAACGTGACGCTCAAGAACAAGCCGAGTTAGCTGCCCAGCAACAAGCAGACACTGAGTCAACCGCCGAAGCCGAAGTTAGCTCTGAAGCCGCAGAGCCAGTTAAGAAAATGGGACTGTTTGCGCGCTTACGAGCAGGCTTAAAACGTACCCGTAAAAACTTAGGCTGGGGCTTCTTTTCGCTGTTCAAAGGGCGAAAAATTAATGACGAGCTGTTCGAAGAGCTAGAAGAGCAATTGTTAGTGGCAGATGTGGGGGTGGACACCACACTCAAAATTATCGAAAACCTCACTAGCCACGTTAAACGCCGCGACCTTCAAGATGGCGAAGCACTCTATCAGCAGCTTAAGTTAGATATGGCGAGTATTCTGAGCAAAGTAGAAGCGCCAATAGATTTAGACAGTGCTGAAGGGCCTTTTGTTATTTTAATGGTTGGCGTAAATGGTGTGGGTAAAACCACCACCATTGGCAAGCTAGCCAAACAATATCAAAGCCAAGGTAAATCGGTAATGCTTGCAGCGGGTGATACCTTCCGTGCTGCTGCGGTTGAACAGCTACAAGTTTGGGGTGAGCGAAACCAAATTCCGGTGATTGCTCAACATACGGGTGCCGATAGCGCCTCGGTGATTTTTGATGCTTTTCAAGCAGCTAAGTCACGAAACGTAGATGTATTGATTGCCGACACAGCAGGCCGCTTGCAAAATAAAGCGCACTTGATGGAAGAGCTGAAAAAAATTGTACGAGTAATGAAAAAGCTCGACGATGCAGCGCCTCACGAAATTATGTTAACCATTGACGCAAGCACCGGGCAAAACGCCATTAGCCAAGCTAACTTGTTTAATCAAGCGGTTGGACTTAACGGTTTAACATTAACCAAGTTAGATGGTACTGCTAAAGGTGGTGTTATTTTTGGTTTGGCTGACAAGTTTGGTTTGCCGATCCGCTACATTGGTGTGGGCGAAGGGATTGACGATTTACGAGAGTTTGAAGCTCAACCTTTTGTAGATGCGCTATTTAGCAATGATGACAGCGAAGATAGCAACGAGAAATAAATCAACACTGCTTAGAAAGTAATAAAAGGTCTAGGAATGATCCGGTTTGAGCAAGTAAGTAAAATTTACCCCGGCAGTCAGCGCGCTTTGCAAAAAGTGTCCTTTCAGTTGGAACAGGGAAAAATGGCATTTTTAACCGGCCACTCTGGTGCGGGGAAAAGTACCTTGCTCAAATTGATTACCGCCATGGAGCGCCCTAGTGACGGAAAAGTATGGGTAAATGGCGATGACATTAGCCGTATTAGCCATCGTAAAATTCCCTATTTACGTCGCCAAATGGGTGTGATTTTCCAAGATCACAAACTGCTTATGGACCGCACCGTGTTTGACAATGTCGCCCTGCCACTGGTTATTGAAGGCTACAGCATGGGTAACATCAAACGCCGAGTTGCCGCCGCGCTAGATAAAGTGGGCTTGTTAGATAAAGCTAACTGCACCCCAGAAATACTCTCTGGTGGTGAGCAACAACGCGTGGGCATTGCTCGCGCAGTGGTAAACAAACCCGCTATTTTAATCGCCGACGAACCAACCGGTAACCTAGACCCTGCTTTATCACTAGATATTTTCCGCTTGTTTGAAGAGTTTAACCGAGTGGGTGTGGCGGTTCTCATTGCGAGTCACGATTTAAGTTTAATTGCCAAATTGCACCATCAGCGCTTAGTGCTAAAAAATGGTCAGCTGCTTGATTCTCCTCACCAAGCTGCGGAGGCACCATAATGGCCGGAGCAAAACCGCAAGTTAAAGTTGCCCTTCATGTACGCTTCATGATGTTTTGGGTAAGGCACCTGCAACAAGGCATTGCTAGCCTTGGCGAATTGTGGCGCACACCTGCCAGCTCTATGCTTACCTTAGCAGTTATTGGTGTTTGTTTGGCGCTACCTGCCAGTTTCTACCTTGCCACCAAGAACGTGCAGCAACTCACCAGTTATTGGAAAAGTGATGCGCAGATAAGTTTGTTCCTCAAGCAAAATATCAGTGAAGCACAGCGTGACTCCCTACAAAAAAATATTGCTAGCATGCGCCAAGTGGCCAGTGTTGAGCTAGTCACTAAACAACAAGGCTTAGTCGAGTTTCAAGAAAATAGCGGCTTTGAAGATGTGTTAGCGCTGTTGCCAGACAACCCGCTACCAGATGTATTGTTAGTGCTACCTAGCCAAGATTTTAACAGCGCAAGTGCTGCCAAAACGTTACTCGATAGCTTGCAAGAACACAGCCTAGTAGACGAAGGTCGCTTAGACGTTGAATGGCTGCAACGCCTCGACACCATTGTAAGCATGTTACAACAAGCTGCCTGGTTACTGATTATTCTGCTGCTTACCGCAGTAGCGTTGATTGTAAGTAATACACTACGGCTGAATATTCTCAGTCGCCGCAGTGAAATAGAAGTGATGAAGCTAGTAGGGGCCACCGATGCCTTTATTCAACGGCCATTTTTATACACTGGTTTTTGGTTTGGTTTAGTGGGCGGCCTAATGGCTTGGGTACTGTGTAACATTTTGTTGATTTGGACAGAATATGCCTTGCAGCAAATTGGCTTGTTATACCAGCAAGACATTTACCTATCAGGCTTAGATCTGCAAGAGTTCGGCTCGCTGATGTTGTTTGCAACCTTGCTAGGATTAATCGCATCGTGGTTTTCGGTTAATCGCCATATTAAGCAAATCGAGCCTAGCTAGCTCTACGTGCAGGCAAGCAATAAACTTGTCTGTTCTTGTCAAGCGGTTTTAATGACCAAAAGACAGCTAACACAATGCTGTTACCTGTGGCAGCTGTATAGCGTTTCGCCTCTCGGCGACGTCATAAGCTTTAACAGCCAAAGCTTAGCGAAGCAAAGCAAAAAGAAAGGTCGCCCTGCATTATCTTTTTTCCTCGTTACTCAGTGCCAAGCGCGCCTGTGCAACTCGCTACGCTCAAACAATGCTCGGCTTAATCGCTTAGCACTTGCGTGACTCGGCGATAATGAAGGAAGGGGGAAGTAAAGCTAACATGTACCTGCCCCATTGTGTGTTTCGTTCCACGAAGCATATATTGTGAGCTATAAGTTTAGCGATACGAAAACTAATGGAAGCAAGAGGCACCCAGTATTTTTTTGGTTTTCAGGTAGTGACCTGATTATTGCGGTTTAACGATCAGATCGCAAAAAGGCTAGAAGGTTCAATTCTATTTACGCAACAACGCCAGTCAGGTCGCAAAAATGCTCAGAGAATGCATTGATGTTCACAGAGTAAATCCCGAAAAAGGGAGTATAAGATCACAGCTCGAACAGAGGGCAAAATTGAACTGAATTGTTCAATATATGTTCGCGATCTCACCCTGAGTGACCATATATGTCCTTTTATTTCGGTTATTTAATAATTGACTCGCCTTCCATACTTTCCTTTAGCTTTAAAAAGCGAGTTTGTAATTCTTCATCTTCGATACCTAAGTCGATTATTTGTGAATAAATTTGGTAGAGCTTCTTTTGCTTCCCTTCCTCAATATATGATTTTTCGACAAAGAATACTGCGTCCCAAAGAGGGTTGCCATCATTAGGTAGGTTGTACTTATCCCAAAATTGTTCAAACGTGTAAATAGCCTCAGTATGTCTGTTTGATTCAGCATATGTTGATATAAGAATTGTCCACACATCGGTAAAATCTGGCGCTATTTCAAGAGCTTGTTTATAACATGCAGTTCCTTTTTCAAACAGTTTTCCTGTAGTGGGGGTTTCCCCTTCATTCGTGTAAACTGCTCCGCACCAAAAGTAGGATAATGGCTCAAGAGGATAATTACTCACTAATGAGTCCGCTAGTATCCTTGATTGAGAGTAATTTTCTTTATTAAATTCTATTGGAACTCTCAACACATTATATTGAAAAGTAGTCTCTTTTTCTGGTTCTGCCTGTGTACTACCCAGAGTCAAGAGAATGACTAATAGATAAAAAAAGTGTTTCATTAATTTTCCCAATTATTCTCAATAAATCCTTTAACGATGTTTCGTTTCATAGCGTCCGGAAATAATGATCCCTAGTACTAAACTAAACTAAACAATGCTCTTGAATTTGATCTTATCCAGCCAAACAGGACACTTCATTAAGCGACTTTCCTATACCAGAAGTTATCCGTATTTATCCAATTTAATTAACTAATTATTCTAAGAAAGTTTTGTCCAAAAGTGAGTAAAAAAGTGATTAAACTATGTTTTCATTTTATGGCTTTGTCATTCTTCAAACGTTTAATCGTTATTGCACTTATGCGTAAATCCTAATCCGGCGCGAGCTTTCGCTTCCACTTATCGCTCTTCCAGCGTCGCCAGTTAATTTGGCTACGAATAAACTCATCGGCTACGCCTGCCAGTAAAATAGCGTACAAGCCCCAGCCTAAATAAATCCCCGTAAAGTAGGCCAGCGGTACCGAGAATAGCCAAGTGACAGCAATGGCGTTACCGGTAACAAATACTGCGTCGCCGCAGCCGCGTAATACGTTCCCGCTGATAATGTTAATGCCTCTTAAGGGCTCGTTAATACTGTGAATCAAACAAACCACTAGGCCTAAGGCCAGTACTTCCGGGTTATCGGTGAAAATACCCAGCAGTGGTTGATGAAAAACAAAAATAATAGTGGCCACAATGCTAACGGCAATAAGCCCCCAACGCAGGCCTTGGCGCATTTGTTGGTGGCAGCGTTCAAAATGGCCAGCACCAGCAAGTTGGGTTACCAGCATGGTATTGGCAATGCCTAATGCCACTAGCATCATGGTGCAGTAAACATAGATATTGAGTGCGTAAATGCGCACAGTGAGAGAGGTTTCGCCTAGTTGCACAATCATCAAATTCATAACCATAACAAAGCTTTGGTAAGAAAATGGCTCTAGCGCCGAAGGTACCGCAATTTTTAGAATAGGCTTTAAGCTAAGGCTGGGTTGTTTTAAGGCGTCAGCCAATGGCAATTTCACTTTAATCAGAAACAGCACCACCACTAAACTAAAACTTAAGCTAAGCACCCAAGCAATTAAACTGGCAATGGCCACCCCGGTTACGCCCATTGGGCTTACACCAAACCAACCCAGCACTAATATGCCGTTACCCGTGATATTGGTGACCAGCATCAATGCAGCAGAAATAGTGTTCCAGTGGGATTGCCCGTAACTATTACAGATATTGGCTAGCGTCATGCGCAGGCCCATAAAGCCTACACCTGCGCCAGCTAATACCAAGTACTCTGCGGCCAAGTCACTCATTGCAGGTGGTAGGCTCATCCAATGGCCAATATTAGTGGCTTGGGTAACAAAGAAGAGGCCACACAGTAAACCCGCTAACACTCCTAAGATAAGCAGGCCTGCCAGCATTAAATTTGCGCGAGGGTAGTTTTGCTTGCCCATGTATTGTGAGGCTAAACTGGCACCTGCAATACCAGTGGCGGAAAAGAAAACGATGGCCATGGAAAACCACGGCATTACTGCGCCTACCGAGGCCGCGGCTTGGTCAGATACTTGGCTAAGAAATAGTGCGTCAAACACCGGTACCGACATGTTTAGCATAAACTCGCCAAAGATCGGCAAGGCCATCCCAAATAGGCCTTTTTGTAGGGTTTTACTTTGAGTCGTAGAAGGCATGCTGACCACTAGCTAGCAAGAAATTGAGCTTATACTAGGCACTTCACACTATCGCGGCTTTTATGTAAATCAACTTTTTGCTAATGAAAATTAACTAAGTTGGCTGACCCATTGCCAAATCACCACGATCAATAACAGTAGGCTAGTGGATTGCCAAAAGCGCACTGGGTTACGCTCAATTAAGGGCTTGGCTTTGTAGCTGGCACGAAGCTTAGGGTTAGCATGTTGTAAGTCGTGAATTAGCTCCGACAAACTTTGGTAACGCTGCTGCGGTTTTGGATTGCAGCCTTGTTCCAATGCGGCATCTAGCCAATCGGGCATGTCGTTACGATAATGCTGAATGTTTTGGTAATGCCAATCGCTATAGGTTCGTTGTGCTACTTGTTCACGACGAGCAGTTTTGTAGGGTAATTTGCCGCAGAGCATTTCGTAGGCGATCACTGCAAAAGAGAAAATGTCACTGCGGTGTCGGCCGGTTTCACCCACTAAATACTCTGGTGCAATATATTGCACCGAGCCTACAGGCGTGGTGGTTTTTTCGTTTTGCTCGAGTTGTTCGGCTGATTGTACGGTGCCAAAGTCGACCAGTTTAAGTTGGTCGTCGGGGGTAATAATAATGTTTTCAGGTTTTAAGTCGCGATGCACCATTTCATAACGGCGTAAGGCTCGCAGGGCTTTGGCGAGCTTTTCAAGCATGCGCACCACTTGCTTTATTGGCGGGTGAGGATGTTTGTCCATCCACTGGCGAAGCGTGATACCCGGTACATATTCGGCCACTAAATAGCAGAATCGGCGCGTGCCGGCCGGTTCAAAGGTGCGCATAATATTGGGGTTATTTACCACGCGGCCGACCCATTCTTCGCGGGCAAAACCAGCAAAGTATTCCTGGTCGCCACTCATGCTGCTGTCGGGAGCTTTGAGTATTCGAACTTTGTTGGTGCTAAGGCCCGCTTCGTCTAATTCTTCGACTAAATAAACGTGGCTGCGCGGCGAGGTATGCAATATTTCGCTAACTCGATAACGGTCAATTTTGTTGCCTATGGCCATCACCGGCGGCACGGGTAGATGCAGTAACTGAGCACGACTCTCGTCTAACTCTGCTTTGGGTACATTATCTACCTTGACTAACATTGCACTGATGTTGTCATCACTGCCAGCAAACTCGGCAGCGTTTACGATGGCGTTGGCGTGTTCTTCTAAGCTATCAAACTCAAGTTTGAGTAACTTGATCAGCTGTTGTTCGCTTAAAGCATCATGCACGCCATCACTGGTTAACATGAAGATATCGCCAGTCTCTACAGTACGAGTGGAATAATCTAACTCGAGGCTTGAATCCACTCCCATGGTACGGGTGAGGTGGTTTTTTTGCTTGCCGCGAATTTGCACATGGTCGCGGGTGAGTTGGCGAAGTTTACCCGCCCTGAAGCGATAAATACGGCTATCGCCTACATGGAACAAGTGAGCAACTCGAGATTTAATAATCAGCGTAGAAAGGGTACAGGCGTAAGAGCCGGTTTGCTTGCCTTGTTGAAATAGCCAATTGTTAAGTGACTTGGCGACTTTGGCTGTAGACTTGTTTACCGACCAACTCTCGGGCGTGGCGTAATAATCTTGAACAAACTGAGTGACCGAGATTTGTGCTGCAACCTTAGCGTGCTCGGCACTGCTTAAACCGTCGGCCAAAATGGCGACAACACCTTTGTAATAGCGAGTCCAAGGTTCGGGTATTTTGGCTACACAGGCATCTTGGTTCTCTGGCTTGGGGCCAGAGATAGAGGCGCCCCCAAAGGACGCCTCTAACTTATTGCTAGCCACAGAGGTGGTTGCTTTTTCGCTGTTACTAACTCGGTGTTCAGTGGTGGGTGTTGCCACTGTAGTTTGTTGACTTGCTGTCATTAAGCTTGCGTTCCTTGGGTAAAAGCAATGTGGCCCTTGCAGGCACACACTGCCTTACGGGGCTGGCTTAGCTTACGTTGATAAGCGTTACTTCGCCGTCTGGACCAACTTCTGCAATAGTGCCTTTCGGCTCTTCTAGAAGCAACAAGGCAAAGAAACCCAGTACCGCAGTGGCACCAATCACGTAGAAGAAGGTTTGGTAGCTTACTAGGCTAAGCACGGTTAAGTAGAATACTGCACCTACGTTGCCGTATGCGCCTGTCATACCCGCAATTTGACCGGTTAAGCGACGCTTAATAAGCGGCACGGCGGCAAATACTGCGCCTTCACCGGCTTGTACAAAGAACGAACATGCCATCGCCATACCTACCGCTAAGAATAGTGGCCAGGTGCCATCAATTTGGCCCATACCGAAATAACCTAAAGCTAAACCAGCGGTTAATACTAATAAGGTTTTCTTACGGCCTACGCGGTCAGAGATCCAACCACCACCTGGGCGTGACGCCAAGTTCATGAAGGCATAAGCAGAGGCTAATAAACCCGCGTAAACCATGTCTAATTCAAATACGTCACTGAAAAACAGTGGCAGCATAGACACTACAGCAAGCTCTGAACCAAAGGTGGCAAAGTACAATACGTTAAGTACGGCTACCTGTTTAAACTTGTACTGTTCAATCTCTGGAACTGGCGTAACAAAGATGTTTTTGTTTACTTGATAGGTTTTCCAAAAGTCCAGTACGTAAAGCGCTGCTAAACCTGCGTAACACGCATACACGACTTCTTGGCTTAACATGCTTACACCCGCTGGCGAAAGCTTCCATGCCAGTAGTGCTAAGGTGGCATACATAGGCACTTTCATGATGAGCAATAGTACAAAGTCGGCCTTTGTGGTGACTTCCATTGCGCCAACATTTTTAGGTTTGAAGTAAGTCGAACCCTTTGGTGTATCGGTCACGTTCTTATAGAAAACCACACTGAACAGTAGGCTAATTGAACCGGTAAGGCCTACCGCGTAGCGCCAACCGTCTTCACCGCCAAAAATCACTGCAAGGGTTGGTAGTAGCATTGCCGCAGCGGCGCTACCAAAGTTACCCCAGCCGCCGTAAATACCTTCTGCGGTGCCAAGCTCTTTAGCTGGGAACCACTCAGATACCATACGAATGCCTACAACAAAACCTGCACCAATAAAGCCTAAAAGAAAACGGGCTAGGGCGGCTTGTTCGAAGCTGTTGGCAAAAGCAAACATGAAACAAGGGATGGAACATACCGCAAGCAAGGTTGAGTATGTGATACGTGGACCAAAACGGTCGGTGAACATGCCAATCACAATTCGTGCGGGAATGGTTAAGGCTACGTTCAAAATGAGTAGCGTTTTTACTTGGCTAGAGGTTAAACCTAAGCTGGCCGCAATACTGGCCATTAACGGTGCGTGGTTAAACCACACCAAAAAGGTAATGAAAAAAGCTACCCAGCTCA
Source organism: Agarivorans sp. 1_MG-2023 (assembly GCF_030548385.1). NCBI lineage: Bacteria > Pseudomonadati > Pseudomonadota > Gammaproteobacteria > Alteromonadales > Alteromonadaceae > Agarivorans > Agarivorans sp. 1_MG-2023. Next base: position 316,848 of record NZ_JAUOSJ010000004.1, read on the forward strand.
TGTGGAGAATCTTCATTTTTCCGGTGAAGGAAAACAGGTTAAATCGTTCTGCGCTCATAGTAATGTCTCGTAAAAAAAGTTAAAGCGTCTCTCACCACGTCGATATTCGACGTGGTTTATCATTGTTTTTTTATGGTGTTTTTTAAGCGGCGATTTTTATCGCATCGCCTTCAATCTTGACCTGGTAGGTGGGGATAGAGACGTTTTCGTCGTCTAAACACTGGCCTGTTTGCAAGCTAAATCGCTGCTTGTATAACGGTGATGCCACCATCAATTCGCCTTTGAAATCACCAATTAACCCGCGTGACAACATGTTTACTTTGCCAAATGGGCAGTAGTTACTCAGGGCGAATATTTGGTCGCTAATGCCTTCCCAGAAGATGGCGATTTGTTTGCCTTTGACCAAGGCACAAACACCAGTTCCTGGGCTAAGCTGCGATTTGCGACAAACTTCTGTCCATGTTTCAGTTGCTAATTCACTCATCATTACTCTCCTTGTTATGGTGCTTCTACTATTTCGATGGTTTGAATACGTTCTTCTTCGGTAGCGGGGCGACGTTGGCCACGCTCACGAACGTATTGCAAATTGTTGTCTGGTTCATCGGCGTTAATAAACTGGCTAAAGCGGGCGAGTTTCTTCTCGTCGTTCACCGTTGATTTCCACTCACACTGGTAGCTTTCAACTACGTGGTGCATGTTCTGCTCTAACTCTTCACAAATATTTAGCTTGTCTTCAATAACCACTTCTTTTAGGTAGTCTACGCCGCCTTCAAGATTTTCTAGCCAAACTGAAGTACGTTGCAAACGGTCTGCGGTGCGCACGTAAAACATTAATACGCGGTCGATGTAACGCATTAGGGTTACGTCGTCTAAATCGGTGGCGAATAAGTCGGCATGTCGAGGGCGCATACCACCATTACCACATACATAAAGACCCCAACCGCCTTCAGTAGCTATAATGCCGATATCTTTGCTTTGTGCCTCAGCGCACTCGCGAGTACACCCTGACACACCAAACTTAATTTTGTGTGGCGCGCGTAAGCCTTTGTAGCGATTCTCTAATAGAATCGCCATGCCTACACTGTCTTGCACGCCGTAACGACACCAGGTTGAACCAACACACGACTTAACGGTACGTAAAGACTTACCGTAGGCGTGGCCTGTTTCAAAACCGGCATCAATTAATTTGCTCCAAATCTTTGGTAGTTCGTGCAGTTGCGCGCCAAATAAATCTACCCGCTGACCACCAGTGATTTTGGTGTAAAGGTCGTATTCTTTAGCAACTTCACCTAGCACAATCAATTTGTCTGGAGTGATTTCTCCACCGGCAATTCGTGGTACTACAGAGTAGGTACCATCTTTTTGCATGTTGCCTAAGAAGATGTCGTTGGTATCTTGCAGGCTAATGTGGTCGTCTTTTAGAACGTAGTCATTCCAGAAGGTGGCTAAGATTGACCCCACTGCTGGTTTACAGATTTCACACCCATGGCCCTTGCCGTGTTCGCTAAGTAGCTGCTCAAAGGTTTTAATCTTTTTCACGCGAACGATGTCGGCGAGCTCGGCGCGAGAGTGAGCAAAGTGCTCACAAATGTCGTTGCTAACTTCTACGCCTAAGTTTTCTAGCTCGGCGTTCATTACTTGCACCGCTAATGCGCTACAACCGCCACAACCTGTGGCTGCACCAGTGGTGGCTTTAATATCGCCCATGGTGGTGGCGCCATCACGTACTGCTTGGCAAATTTGACCTTTGGTGACGTCGAAACATGAACATATTTGCGCGCTATCTGGCAGCGAATCTACGCCCATTGCTGCGGCAGCACCTTCTTCAGAAGACGGTACTAATAAATACTCTGGAGCAACCGGTAGAGGCATGTCGTTTAAGAACAATTGCAACCAGTTGCCGTAGTCATCGGCGTCACCGACTAGAACAGCACCTAATAAGCGGTCGCCAGCAGCATTGGTGACTACTTTTTTGTATACCTGACGGGCTTCGTCACTCAGGCTGTAGCTTAATGCACCTTCGGTATTGGCATGTGCGTCACCAATACTGGCTACGTCTACACCCATTAATTTAAGCTTGGTGCTCATGTCGGCACCGGCAAACTCTTTAGCTTGCTCACCCGCAATATGGTCTACAGTGACTTTTGCCATGCTGTAACCTGGAGCTACCAAGCCGAAAATCTTGCCTTCCCATAAAGCACATTCGCCAATTGCGTAGATGTCTGGGTTGGAGGTTTGACACTGATTGTTAATAACGATGCCGCCGCGAGGACCAAGTTCTAAGCCTGTTTCGCGAGCCAACTGATCTTGCGGACGAATACCAGCAGAGAACAAAATCATGTCGGTATCTAGGCTGCTACCGTCGGCAAAATTCATGCGGTAACGGGTATTTTCGCCCGCAACAATTTCTTTGGTATTTTTCTCGGTGTGAACTTTTACACCTAGCTCTTCAATTTTGGTTCGAAGAATTGCGCCGCCACCGTCACATACTTGTACGGCCATTAGGCGAGGGGCAAATTCCACTACGTGAGTTTCCATGCCTAGGTCTTTAAGTGCTTTGGCGGCTTCTAAACCTAATAAACCACCACCCACTACCACACCTACTTTTGAGTTCTCGCCAGATTTGGTCATCGCTTCCAAATCTTCGATGGTGCGGTAAACCAGAATGTTTTCTTCAGCGGCTTTGTCTTCTGGGCGAGGGATTGGCGGTACAAACGGATACGAGCCAGTGGCTAATACTAATTTGTCGTAGCTTTCGCGACGACCGCTAGCGGTTACCACAATCTTCTCTTCAGGAAGAACTTCAATCACTTTGTCGTTTACAAAGTATTGTACGCCGTGTTCGTCGTAGTACTCAGGAGAGGTCATCATCAAGTCGTCTGCGGTTTTACCCGAGAAGTAACTTGATAACTGCACTCGATCGTAAGCCAAGCGTGACTCTTCGCTAAACGTTGTTACTTGAACTTGGCCTAACTTGTCTTGCTGTATCAGTTGGTCAATAAAATGGTGACCCACCATGCCGTTGCCGACAACAATGATACGTTCCATGTACTCTCTCCTATGCGCTTAAAGCAGCGCTATTTTCTAATTCAAATTGGTTCTGATTCGCGTCTAACTTGGCTAGCCAATTGAGTTGCTCGCGCAGTGATACAACTTCACCAATTACAATTAATGTAGGGGATTGCAATTGATGTTCACTGGCGAGCGTAGGTAACTGGTCTAATTGGCCGGTAACAACGCGTTGATCGTTTTGGCAGCCTTTTTCTATTAGTGCGGCGGGTGTCTGGGCACTCTTACCAAAACGTTGTAGCTGTTGGCTGATTTCAGGCAAGCTGCTCAGCCCCATATAAAAAACTAAGGTGTGGTCTAACTGGGCGAGTTGAGCCCAATCAATATCTAATTTGCCATCTTGTTTGTGGCCGGTAATAAAGCTGCAGCCAGTGGCTAACCCACGGTGGGTTAGCGGAATACCTGCATAGCTGGTACAGCCAGATGCGGCAGTAATACCAGGAATGACTTGAGCTGGAATATCGTGTTCATGTAATACACTTAACTCTTCGCTACCGCGGCCAAATACAAAAGGGTCACCGCCTTTAAGGCGACAAATGCGCAAACCCTGCTTGGCTTTGTCTACCATGTATAAATTAAGTTGGTCTTGCGGAATACAGTGATTGGCTTTGGCTTTACCCACGTATATCGCTTTAGTGGTCGCCGGAATTAACGCTAAGATGTCTTGGCTTACCAAGCGGTCGTAAAGCACCAAGTCGGCTTGCTCTATACTGCGTAAGGCCTTCAGTGTGAGCAGCTCCGGATCGCCAGGACCAGCGCCTACTAAATCAACCATGGCTGCTTTAACCTGTTGATTGTGGTGCTTATTTGGATGTTGGCTAATTCTTTGTATGCTCATGTCACTACCCTAAAACTGCTTATGTCAGCTATGACGCAATCATGATGCCAGTAGCAAAAAAAACCTTAAAAGTTGATCAAAGTCATTTTTATTCAATGACTTAGCCTTTTGTGAAATTTTTATTGAAGATTAACGCTCTATACTCCTTAAGGGATAACTTGCACCTATTTGGTAAAATGGCGCACCTAGAAAGTGCTTAAAAGTGTGAACTATCTCTTATTTAGAGCGTCATACAAGTGGAAGCCAGTGAGCCAACGCATAGGCCTTGGGTCCAGTAATGAAGGGGTTAGATCTTGGCTAAACGCTATGATAGACTCGCTAATCGAGTAATATTTTGAGGTTGATATGGATCAAGTAAATGCATCTATGGCGCTAGTCCCACAAGGGAGCATTGAAGCCTATATCCAATCAGTTAATCGGATTGAGATGCTCACGCCTGAGCGTGAAAAAGCATTAGCTACTCGCCTGTTTGAAGAAGGTGACTTAAAGGCCGCACGTGAATTAGTGATGTCGCACTTGCGATTTGTGGCCCACGTAGCTAAAAACTATGCAGGTTATGGCCTGCCTCAAGCCGATTTGATTCAAGAGGGCAACGTAGGCTTAATGAAAGCCGTAAAACGTTTTGACCCTAATGTAGGCGTTCGTTTGGTATCTTTTGCTGTGCATTGGATTAAAGCGGAAATTCACGAATACGTATTGCGTAACTGGCGGATGGTAAAAATTGCCACCACTAAAGCGCAGCGTAAATTGTTCTTTAACTTACGTAAGTCTAAAAAGCGCTTAGGTTGGTTTAGTAACGATGAAGTGAACATGGTGGCAGAAAACCTTGGTGTTACCACTAAGGATGTATTGGAAATGGAATCTCGTATGAGTGCCCAAGATCAAGCCTTTGATCTGGCCGCCGACGATGATGAACGTGAAGGCAGCTTTGCGCCAATTCAATACTTAGAAGATAAGTCTTCAGATGTAGCCCAGTTTGTTGAGAAAGAGAACTGGGAAGTGGCAGCAGCAAATCGCTTGCGTTCTGCTTTAGCGACCTTAGACGAGCGTAACGCGCATATTGTGCAGCGCCGCTGGCTAGATGAAGATAAAGCCACCTTGCAAGAATTGGCTGACCAGTATCAAGTTTCAGCAGAGCGGATTAGGCAGTTAGAAAAAAATGCCATGAAGAAGCTCAAAGCAGCCATGGAATAGAAACTTATTAAAAACCTCGCCTAGCGAGGTTTTTTTATATTCAAATCTGCCCGTTGCTTGTGTTAAATTTGCACAAACTTTTCAACACTAGGTCTGACATGGACGGTCCTTTCGAACTCTCTAAAGTTAACTTTGTTATAGACAGTGATGGTCGAAAAACCGCTGCTATCTTGCCTATTGAGTTATACCAACAATTGCTTTCGCTGCGTGAATTGGTGGTAGAGAGTAGCGCTCATACCATTACAGCTGATTATTCTTTTAGTGTTAAACAAGCAGTGGCGCATGGTTATCCGGTAGGTGCGAAAAACAAGCCTGGCTTTATGGTAGTGAAGGGGTCAACCGCTAACGGCGGCGGTGCAGAGTCATTACGCCCGGCAGTGCTGGCATTGCGTGAGCAGTTACTCGAAGAGCATGTAGTGTGTCGCCAAGGCGAAGGTTACGAGTTTATGCGTGACTATCAATTTTCTAGCCCTAGTTCGGCGGCATGCTTAATCGCCGGCAATGCCCGTAGCGGTTTGGATGCTTGGCTTGATAAATGGGGTCGCAGTCTTAAAGATCGTGGCTACGGCAAAAAGCGTTAATAAAAATTAGCGATTAAAAAAGAGCGCCGAGGCGCTCTTTTTTGTTGTAGCGATAAAGCTTAAGCCAGCAGGCTAAGTGGATCGACTGAGGCTAACGCGAGGGCTTCGCCCACTTCAGCACAGGTTAACTTGCCGTGCATAACATTTAAGCCATTACGTAGATGCTCATCATCTAACAAGGCTTGTTTATAACCTTTGTTGGCTAGGGTGATAATGTAGGGCAAGGTAGCATTGTTAAGTGCCATGGTTGAGGTGCGAGCCACGCCGCCTGGCATATTCGCTACGCAATAATGCACAACGTCATCAACAATGTATATAGGATCTTGGTGAGTGGTTGCTTTAGATGTTTCTGCACAACCGCCCTGATCGATGGCTACATCAACGATGGCGCTGCCACTTTTCATACGCTTGACCAAGTCTTTGGTGATTAACTTAGGTGCTGCTGCACCAGGAAGTAATACCCCGCCTATAACTAAGTCTGCTTCAAGTACATGCTGCTCAATGCTCGAGCTGGTTGAGTAAACGGTTTTGAGCTTGCCATGGTACTCGGCATCAATGCTACGAAGCACATCAATGCTGCGGTCTAGTATGGTCACGTCTGCGCCCATGCCTACTGCCATTTGCGCGGCGTTACGACCGACCATGCCACCACCAATTACGGTGACTTTAGCGGGCTCTACGCCGGGTACGCCGCCCAGCAATACGCCGCGGCCGCCCTTAGACTTTTCTAGTGCCAGGGCTCCAGCTTGAATCGCCATACGCCCCGCTACTTCTGACATCGGTGCCAGTAATGGCAGACCACCACGCGGACTAGTGACTGTTTCATAGGCAATACACACTGCGCCCGATTTTATTAAATCATGGGTCTGCTCTGGATCGGGGGCAAGGTGAAGGTAGGTGAACAAGAGCTGATCTTCGCGCAGCATTGCGCGCTCAACCGCTTGCGGCTCTTTCACTTTCACTATCATTTCTGCTGCGGCAAACACTTCGGCTGCGGTGCTAGAAATATTCGCTCCAACGGCTTGGTAATCAGCGTCACTAAAACCAATGCCTTCGCCGGCATGGGTTTCTACAATAACCTGATGGCCGTGTTGGACCAGCTCGTTAACACTAGCGGGTGTCATGCCCACACGATATTCGTGATTTTTTATTTCCTTAGGTACACCAATCAGCATAGCGATTAACTCCTTTATTGATATATATGTTGGTCATATATGCCGCTCTGTTATTTAACATATAGTTAAATAAGCTGTTTTTGCAATACTTTTTTGGTGTAACTGTCTGTGTTGTTTTTGTGGTTTTGGTAGGATATGTTGTGCGCATGTTAAAGGATAAAACAAAGTTATGGGAAACACCGGAATCATGCAGCAAAATATTCTGAATCAAGTATTAAACGATATTGATCAATTTAACCTCAACGACCCAAATAAAGACTTTGATGAGCTCGGCGATGAACATGCCAAGGAGTTTTTGTACGGCAAGCGAATGTCCAATTGCTTACATGAGTTCATGCTAAACCCACCCGCAGAGTTGCAAATTGCCGCTCGTGCACAGCATATTGGCCGTTGGTTGTCGTTACGTAGTGATTATCCCGAGGGAAGAGCGGGTTATCTGAAATGGCGCACTGATTTAGGTAAGAAACATGCAGAGTTGACTGCCGAGATTATGCGCAAACATGAGTTGGCAGAAAGTTTTATTGACGATACTTGCAGTTTGTTACGCAAAGAAAAGCTAAAACGTAACCCCTTAACTCAAGCTCTAGAAGATGTTATCTGTTTGGTATTTTTGAAGTTTTACTTCGTAGAATTTGCTAACAAACACCAGCACGAAAAAATCATTAGCATAGTACAAAAAACCTGGGGGAAAATGTCTCCTGAAGGGCAGCAAGCCGCATTAGCCTTGGATTTATCTGACGAGGCGCTTAGCTTGGTGCAACAAGCTTTAGCTTAGTATCTCGGCTGAATAAAACGTAATTGTGTGCTAGAATTCGCCACGATTTTAAGTTGATTAGGCGTTTCCGATGAGAAGAGATCTGGCATTTCGTTTTTCCCGCGTAACTGAAGCCGCAGCATTAGCTGGCTACAAGTGGTTGGGCCGTGGCGACAAAAATATTGCTGATAATGCAGCAGTAGAAGCTATGCGTATCATGCTTAATGATATTGATATTGATGGCGAAGTGGTAATTGGTGAGGGTGAAATCGATGATGCGCCCATGCTGTACATTGGCGAGCACGTAGGCACCGGCGGCGAAGGCGTAGATATTGCCGTTGATCCTATTGAAGGCACTCGCATGACCGCGATGGGTCAAAACAACGCAGTGGCTGTGCTCGCTGTAGGCGAAAAAGGTGCGTTTTTACGTGCCCCAGACATGTACATGGAAAAGCTGGTTGTTGGCCCAGAAGCTAAAGGCTGTATTGATTTAAATATGCCTTTAGAACACAACATCAAAATGGTGGCGTCGGTATTAGGCAAAGAGTTGAGTGATATGACGGTTATCACCTTGGCTAAACCGCGTCACGATGCCGTGATTAAAGAGATGCAAACCTTAGGTGTGCGTGTATTTGCTATTCCTGATGGTGATGTAGCAGCTTCTATTCTATCGTGTATGCCATTGAGTGAAGTGGACATGATGTACTGTGTGGGCGGCGCACCTGAAGGGGTGATTTCTGCGGCAGTTATTCGCGCATTAGGTGGCGACATGCAGGGGCGTTTGATTCCTCGTCATCAAGTGAAAGAAGATACGCCAGAAAACCGTGCAATTGGCGAAGAAGAAACTCGCCGCTGTGAAGCTGAAGACATTCAAGTGAACAGCGTATTACAGCTGGGTGATCTAGCCAAAAATGACAATGTAATCTTCTCGGCTACCGGTATTACCAAAGGCGATTTACTCGAAGGGATTAATCGACAAGGTAACATTGCGACCACAGAAACCTTATTGGTTCGTGGTAAAACGCGTACCATCCGTAAGATTCAATCTACTCACTATTTAGACCGTAAGAACGACAACCTTAAGTCGATTATTTTGTAAGTCTGAATATGCGATTAAAGAAACCAGAGCCTAGGCTCTGGTTTTTTTATAGCTGAAATATGAACTGATTATTTAAACCTAAATGCTGGTAAAAACTCAGCACCACTGGGTCGTTACTATGAGGAAACTGTAAACCTGTTAGTTGACGATTTTTAGTGACTTGTAATAACTGCTGAAACATAAACAAACCAATGCCGCGACGCTGAGTAACATCCCGCACAATAAACCTGCTGATTTGCAGTAAGGAATCGGTTTCGCTCAAGACACAATAAGCGACAACTCGCTGATTAAAAATAGCCACGTAGAGTTGATTAGATTGTTGCCAGCTAAGCCATTGCTGCTGTTCAACATTTGGTGAGATTTTAGCTAAGTCGTTGCTGTAAAGTGGCCAGTTTTCAATGGCCTGAAAAGATAAGCGCATAGTACCTGTGTATTGTTAAGTTATGAAACGTTAGACAGAGGAGTCTCGGTAAACTGCTCAACATCTAAGTTGTGCCAGTCTTTAAGAAATTGCTGAGAGTCTTGGTTAATTGCAGTGAGAGACGTTTTTAGTTGATCGTTGAGTAAACTAATATCTTGATTGACCAGCTGATTGATCGTGTAACTTAAATCATAAATAAGCGGGCCTAGGTCAAAGCGGTTATTTGGGCCAGCGCCTCGTTTATGAGAAGGTTGAGCCTGTCGCTTTCGCCAAGAACTAAAAGCAATTAAGAAGATATGTAATAGGCGTTTAGATTCGCGACATTCCAAACAAGACTGCTTCACCCACCAAGGGGCGGTACCTTTCATAAAACTGATGCACTCGCTGACAACATCATTAACATAAGCGTCATCAACGTAGCTGGGTAAGGACTGAAGTTTCATAAAAAGTAGCGGTAATTAATCGTGAATTTAGAGTACACATTTTAACGATTTTTCACCAATGGTTTTAGCGTATTATTGGCCAATAATTATCAGTTAAAGCCGATGCTTATGCAAAAAAGTGTTGGGTATTTGAGACAAAGAATTTTGCTGTCAAGCTAGCATTACAGAAGTGGTAGTTGGAAATATGATATCTGTCAACTATTGCTTGTTTGCTTATTGTGTAAGTCATTGATGTTTGTCAAACTGTTCAGCTTATATATTGATTTTTTTATATAATCTTACTGGTTTCTAAGTGGTTGCTATGCATCTTGCTTTTCGGAAGTTAAGTGAGATTATTTGCTGTTATGGATGATAAGCAATGCTTGGTATACCCAAACAACGCTATACCGCTCGAGGTTTTACCTTAATCGAGTTAATGATTGCCGTTGCCATATTGGTAATTGTGATGGTGGTGGCCGTACCCTCCCTTCAAGGCTTTATGCAAGACAATAAGCAAAAAGTCACCCGTGACTTGTTGGCTAATAGCCTAATGGTGGCTCAGCAAGAAGCTATTCGAAACAACCTCTCAACCTATGTTTGCCCTACAACAAATGGTTCTACTTGCGAAACTGCTTGGGGTGCAAATAAAGGCTGGTTAGTGTTTTTAGATGAGACTCGTTCCGGAAATTTAGAGTCTAATGATACCATTATTGCCGCTTATCCTAGCCCTAAATCTGCGGAGCTCAAGTACAGCCCGTCGGCCAGTGGCAGTACCAGTACCTTGGTCAGATTTTTTCCTACAGGCCATGCTTTAGCGGGCGAACTAACCGTTTGTGCTCCCTCAAATGATTATGACGACCAGCGTATCGCTGTGTCACGAATGGGGAGGATTGAATATGCAGCGCCATCAACAACATATTGCCCATAAACAGCAAGGTTTTACTTTAATTGAGCTGTTGATCGCTGTGGTTATAGTTGCTATTGGTTTGCTTGGTCACGCAGCCCTGCAAATTCAATCAGTTAATACAGCGCATCAAGCCCGTTTTGCCCAAACAGCTAACGTTGCTATGTTGGATTTAGTGCAGCGTTTTAGCGCGATGCCAGAAGCTACTATTAATAATGAATTCAATTTTAGCAATTTGGCTGATGGCAGTGCTCCTGATGATATGGATTGTCTTACATCTGCTTGTTCTCGTTCAAATTTTGCTAAATATGAAATTCGAGAATGGTTCATGAGTCATAAAGTTTACATTCCCCAATTACGTTTCTCTGTTCAACACGTCAGTAATTTAGTCACTGTAAAAATGACCTGGGATGCAAATTTAAGTGGTGTAGGAGCCGAAGATTGTACAGCCGATGCTAGCGGTAATGCTCATCAATGCAGCGAGGTGGCGGTGTGGGTAAGATAATACGAAAACAAGCCGGTTTTGGCTTAGTTGAGTTAATGATCGCTTTGATACTGTCTCTGATTGTAGTTGGCGGTTTGTATGCGGCACTAATTGGCGATCAAAAAAGCTATGAAGCCACTAGAGCTAGCCATCTTCTAGTGGGCAAAAATCGTATGAGCATACAAACACTGCGCCTTTACTTACAGCAGGCAGGTTTTCGAGACTATAACCAACTCTACCAGAATACCTTACTACCTTTGGTGCCTAATGCTGACGCTTTTGGGTTTACGTGGGAAGAAGGTCAAATGGTTCAAGGGATCGATAATCGGGGTACTTTCACGGACGCGAAGGCTGGTACCGATGTCGTCGGTATTCGCTTTTATGGCGCGGCTGCACCCAATGCAAGTATCTATAAATGCGACGGCGAAGTATTGGCTGCCGATACAGTTACAACCATTATTTTCTACATTTCTACAAGTAACCAACTGATGTGTCGTGACAGCAGTGGCAACACTATATTTGATGAAGATATGGATAATTTACAACTGCTTTACGGCAGTGTTGATGACACTACGTTCAAATATTATAAAGCCAATGAAGTACCTGATTGGAATCTGGTTAACCGAGTAAAAGTAGGCTTATTGGTCTCGCAAGAAGTTTCTATGGGGAACTTAAGCAATACAAAGAGCTATAAGGTACTTGATCAAACGATAGCAGCTGCGAATGACAAGCGGCTTCGTCAAGTGGTGAACGAAACCATCTTATTACTTAATCAAGGAAGCTAGAAATGCCTACAAATGTTAAGCAGCGTGGAATGGCGCTGATTATGTCCTTGGTGATGGTGGTTATCATTGCAATGATCGGTATTGCTATTGCTCAGCAGGTGTCCAGTGGGCGAAAAAGTTCTGCCGTTCACCAAGATCATTCAATGAGTTTTTCGCGTGCAACCTCAGGTATTCATGAGGCGGAGTTTGTGGTTCGCCAGCAGGCGTACCACGAAGATGCTCTATTGAATCCAGATACAGCAAACAATTTGGTTACTCCTGCCTTTACTCATACTCAAGGTGGTGTAGTGGTTAGTAATGACGAATGGTGGCAAGACAAAGATAATTGGGTTGTTGGTAATAAAATGACATCAGTAACCGATTCTGCAGGGAGTTCTCTTGCTGGAGAACCTCGTTATATCATTGAGGATGGTGGTGTCGATTCTGGCTTAGTTCTTGGGGTAAACGTACCTAAACGTCGTTTCTTAAGAATTACCTCGAAAGCAGAAGGTACTGGTGGAGCAGTGACTTATTTACAATCTTATGTAGCGTTCATGGAGTAATAGAGTGAAACAAGTAAAAGGATTTACGTTACTAGAGGTGATGATAACAGTCGCCATCGTAGCCATACTAGCGGGTATCGCCTACCCGAGTTATTTAAGCCATGTGCAAAGCACCAAGCGCGAAGAAGGTAAGCGAACTTTAGTCGAAGCCGCTCAGCATATGGAAAGTTACTACGCTATGCACCTTAATTATAGTGGGGCGGTAAGCTCAGCTTCTCTAAATTTTTATACACCGAGTAACGACTTTGGTGAAATTTATACATTAACCGCAGTGGCTAATTCTACAGGTACGTCTTATACGCTAACGGCTACCCCTAAAGGTTCTCAAAGTGGTGATTCTTGTGGTCCACTCACTATTTCTAGTACCGGTGCTACTACTCCGGCTAGTGGGGGGTGCTGGTAATGAAAGTTTTTTTACATCCTGTTTTTAGTGCAACTGTCCTCAGTGTTTTTTCAACCTTTTCCCTTGCCGCTAATTTGGATTTGGCTACCGCCCCATTATATGCGGCGAACAACCCTCCTCCTTTAGTTATGTTGGTAATGGGACGAGATCATACCCTTTATTACGAAGCTTATAATGATGCCTCGGATCTAGACGGCGACGGTGAATTAGATATTCGTTACTCGCCTAATAAGATTAATTATGCGGGTTATTTTGATAATAATCGTTGTTACGCCTATGCGTCTGGTAAGTTTTCTCCTGAGCAAGCTGTGTTGAATTCAGGCACAGCTCAATCGGATAGCGATACTACTAACTACAAAACCTGTGCTCAATCTGGTGCAGGATCTTGGAGTGGTGATTTTTTAAACTATCTGACGATGTCGCGTATGGATGTTTTAAGAAAAGTTTTGTATGGCGGATATCGCTCGACTGATACTGCCGCTAGCGGAACTGAAAATAGTCAAACGGTGTTAGAGAGAGTGTTCATCCCTCAAGATGCTCACAGTTGGGGAAAGATGTATACCTCAGTTGCGGTTGATAAATACAACATTAGAATGTATTCACCATTCTCTTTACCTAGTGATGGTACTAAACACTTTTTTGGAACCGCATCTTTTGCCGATGGAGGAACTCCTCAGTTAAGAGTGCGGCAAGAGGTGGCTCCTAGCGCAACTAGCCCTAAAGAACCAACAGGTAACATTTGGGAGTGGGCGAGTACTGAACGGCCAGTATTAAGCAGCAGTGGTCGAACCATTGATAATACTTTTAACATTAGAGTTGAAGTTTGTGCCGAAGATTCACTAGAAGAAAACTGTAAAGAATATTCAGATGGTAACTATAAACCGACAGGTTTACTTCACGATTATGGCGAGAATGGCAGTATCGAATTTGGCCTAATCACTGGGAGCTACGATAAAAATTTATCCGGCGGTGTTCTTCGTAAAGCTGTGGGAGATTTTGGCTCTGAAGTTGACTCAAGCTCAGGAGTATTTGATACCACTGTTAATGGAATCGTTAGTACTATCAACAAGCTGAAGATTTACGGTTTTGACTATGGTTCCGAAGAGTATGGTTGTGGTTGGGTGGCAACGAGAGCAATTGTCAATGGGGAGTGTACATCTTGGGGGAACCCAATTGGTGAAATGCTTTATGAAAGTGTTCGTTATTTCCATGGTGAAAATAGTGCTAGTGCCAGTTACTCAGCAGGTAGTGGAACTATCGATGCGTCTTTAGGCTTACCTTACGCAACCTGGGATAATCCTTATCAAAACTGGGATGATCCTGCGACTGCGAAGCGTTCTTATTGCGCTGCACCTTATAATCTGGTGATCAGTGATATTAACCCTTCTTATGATTCTGATGAATTGCCTGGTGCACTTAATGATTTCCTCAGACGAGACAGCTTAAATCAAGCTATAAGCTATCAAGGTTCTACGCTTACAGGTTTTAATGTAACGAATTTGTTGAAAACCATCTCCTCAGAAGAGGAGGTCGAAAATGGTCACTATTTTATTGGAGAATCTGTTGGAGATATTTCTAATACTAAAAGTGCACCTACTGCTAAAGATGTCACTGACTTATCTACTATTCGTGGCTTATCACCAGCGGAACCCACTAAAGAAGGTAGTTACTCTGTTGCGGGTGTTGCTTACTATGGTCATAAAACAGATTTATTCCCCTCAAAAGAAGGTAAGCAAAACATTAGCACCATGGTAGTGGCTATTTCTTCACCACTGCCAGAAGTAGACGTCAAAGTTGATGGTAGTATTATTAAAATTGTTCCCTTTGCTAAGTCTATATCAGGTTATAGCATTGATAAAACACAAGGACAATTTCAGCCTACCAATACCATTGTTGACTATTACGTAGAAGAGCTTTCACCTACAAAAGGCAAGTTTAGGATCAACTTTGAAGATGTTGAGCAAGGTGCCGACCATGATATGGATTTGATTGTTGAATACAGTTATGAAGTGAAGCAATTGTGTCCAGATTATGCGGATCCTGATGGTTGTGTGACAAAAGAAGGTTTAGAGTTAAGTTTAGTGTCTAGTTATGCCTATGGGAGCATAGATCAACACGCAGGTTATGTTATTTCAGGCGCCCAAAATGGAGCCGGGGAGAATGCCGATGGTATTTATCTTGATGTTCGAGACAAAAAAGATGGCGGTGGGAGTTTAACCAACTATTACCTTGATACCCCCGAACAAGATGATTTACCATTTCCTAATAACTCTCGTTTAAGGACCTTGACTCCAAATGTTGATAATTTGGAATTAGAGCGCACTCGCCGTTTTTTCCCAAGCTCTACATCTGCAAACTTGCTGCCCTCACCACTTTGGTACGCAGCTAAATGGGGAGGGTTTGTAGACTCAGAGATTGGTGCAGATGCGAACGGTAAACCAGACACCGGAGAGTGGGATAAAACCCAGTCTGGAGAACCAGATAATTACTTCCCTGTTACCAACGCCGGTGAGCTGCAGACTCAGATTGCGAAAGCGCTAGACAAAACTTTTGGAGATGCTCAATCGTCTACTTCCCCTGTCTTCAATAATACCTTTTTAAATAGTGGTGCTTTTTTATACCAAACAAGATTTGAAGGCGAGCACTGGAATGGCGATGTACTGGCTTATGCCAGCAATGGAGGAAGTTTTAGTGATACTCCCTCTTGGCAAGCGGCAGCAAAATTGGATGCGGTCTCTCCGTCAAGCAGAGTCATATATAGTCGCAATGATGATAGTAAACAAATTATTGATTTTGTTGCGCCGACCACTGATTTACTTGGTGCTGATAATGGCCTAAGTTCAGCTCAAATTAATGCATTATTGGCAGGGCAAAATGGTACTGATTCAGAGAAGCTAGCCTACCTTACCGCCGTTATTAACTATTTACGTGGAGACAGAACTTTCGAAGATTCTGACCTTGCTTATTACATGAGAGAGCGAAAGTCTGCTTTAGGGGATATAATAAACTCGACGCCTTATTATGTGGACAATGTTAATGGGCACGACGTAGATAAACCTGTATTAGTTTTTGGTGCAAATGATGGCATGGTGCATGTGATAGATGTAGCGAATGGTGAAGAGATTATGGCTTATATTCCAAGCCAAGTTTATTCACAGCTCAATAGTCTGACCAAGAGCAGTTACACTCATAAGTATTTCGTTGATGGGGAAATTTCTGGATATACAAATGATAATGATAAAACCATCGTAGTTGGCACTTTAGGTACTGGTTTTAAAGGACTATATGCGATTGACGTTAGTGATATGAGAACTACTAACAAAAATAAAATAAAGTGGGAAATTAATAGCACTGATGCTGGTTACAGTGGCATAGGCTTTACCCGGGAAAAACCTACAATTGCTAAGCTTAAAAATGGAAAAGTTGGGGTTATTTTCTCAAATGGTTACAACTCTGCTGAAGATGCTGGGACATTATATATAGCAGACCTTGACGATGGTAGCTTAATTAAGTCATTAACCGTGGGAAGCATAGTAGATCCTACCGGTGAAAACAGACCTAATGCGCTTGCCAGTCCCGCCGTGGTAGACCTAAATAGTGATGGCATAGCCGATCGTATCTATGCTGGCGATTTGTATGGGAATATGTGGGTTTTCAATATTTCTGATGCTGATACAGGAAACTGGAAGATTGCTAATGACGACGATAAACCCCTATTTACAGCGGTTAGCTTAGATAAATCGGGTTCTCCTGCCACTTATATTTCTCAAGCCATCACCACGCGCCCTTCAGTTGGTGTTCACCCTTATGGGATTGGACAAGGGGTTTTAGTCGCTTTTGGAACTGGAAAGTATATTGAAACGGATGATAATAAGTATTTAGGGCAACCTACTCAGTCCGTTTATGCTATCTGGGATAAATTAGATAAAACTTACTATACAACTACTAGAACGCAGGTCGATAGTGAGCAGGTATATAGTAATTTGCTACGTCAGTCTATTGTTGAGGAAGATGCACAAAACCGCAAAGTATCAAGTTATCCTATCGATTGGGGGGTCCACAACGGTTGGTATTTAGATTTAGTCAATACTGAAAGTGATAATACTAATAATTATGGTGAGCGACAGGTAACTAATAGTTTATTGTTAGCTAACAAGTTGAGCTTTACAACATTATTACCTAGTGAGGATATTTGTACTGCAGGTGGTAGCGGTTGGTACATGGAAATGAACTTGCATTCCGGCGTAACGTGGAACTCTGGTAACGAAAACTACACAGATCCAAACGATGACTCCAACACGATTGATGATGAAAGCTCTCATCAAAAAGTAGATGGCATTCCATCATCACCATCAGTGATTATTGACCCTAATTTGACTGATGAAGGTGTGGTCGGTGAAGACGGTATTATCCAGAAAAACTGTATTACCTTAAGTAATGGCTCTATGTTTTGTTATGACGACTACGAATCCCCAACGGGTCGTTTAAGCTTACGAGCCTTGCACTAAACGTAATCTGATAGATTAAAAAGGGAGCTGCTTGCAGCTCCCTTTTTTTGTTTATCATCAGCCGTTCTTTGCTTGTTTATTATTTTTATATGTGGTGTATTTCTTTTGATGAGGTATTTATTTAAATATATGTTTTTAATAGATATTACTAAAATAATTTGTCTAAGGGTTCACTGAAATTTCATCCTTTGCAGCTTAAAATTCCAACAGGTTTTCTATGGTCGTTTATTACTTTTTCAAAGGGTTTGAAAAAGGCTGGCGAGCTATGTTGTTGGAAGCGAAGCTTTAATGAAATTCTCTGTGTTTATACATCAAATGCGATGGCGTTTATTATCTAAAACCAATAGTGATATAAAACGCCGTTTAGTTAGTTTTAGTTTAATAAGTTGTTGCTTTGTCCCAGCCTTATCTGCGGCAAACCTTAACTTAGCTGATAGCCCTTTATATGTGGCTACCACGCCAGCACCAATGGTGATGTTGGTGATGGGGCGGGATCATACGCTTTATTATGAAGCTTACAATGACGCTACCGACTTAACCGGTAACGATGATTTAGACATTAACTATAATCCTCTTGCTGTTGATTATGCTGGCTACTTTAACAGCCAACGCTGTTATACCTACAATACTACGCAAAAACGATTTTCACCGGGTGTGGGCGCAAAAGCCACAACCAAAACGTGTAGCGGTTCTGGTGAATGGAGTGGAGATTTCCTTAACTACTTAACCATGTCGCGCATGGATGTTTTACGCACGGTGTTATACGGCGGCTATCGCACAGTGGATAGCGAAGGCTTAACGGTACTTGAGCGAGTTTTCATTCCTCAAGACGCTCACTCTTGGGGGAAGAGTTATACCTCTGAGGCTGTGAACGGTTATCGTATCGATAACTACACCCCTTTGTCTCAACCAAATTCAAATAGAAAACACTTTTTTGGTAGTGCTTCTTGGTCTGATGGCGGTGCACCAGAGCTTCGTATTAAAAAGAACATGAACAAAGAGATTTGGGAGTGGGCCACAACCGAGCGTCCGGTGTTAGCTGGTAATGTTAGCGAGTCTTATGAGATCCGTGTCGAAGTATGTGTGAAAGACAAATTAGAGGCTAACTGTAAGGAATATCCCAATAAGCAATTTAAACCAACCGGTTTGCTGCATGATTACGGCGAAGATGGCAGCATAGAATTTGGCTTGCTCACAGGCAGTTATGATAAAAATCTCTCCGGCGGGGTATTGCGCAAAGCGGTGTCTCATTTTGGTGATGAGATTATTACCAACAGCGGTCAGTTTAAAACTAACACTGACGGTATTGTTAGCACCATTAATAAGCTGCGGATTTACGGGTTTAAATATGGCAGCTATGAGTATGGCTGTGGTTGGATCACAGACAGAGCTATTCGCAATGGCGAATGTACCTCTTGGGGCAACCCCATTGGTGAAATGCTTTATGAGAGTTTGCGGTATTTTCATGGGGAAGGCTCAGCCAGCGGCTCATATTCAAGTGGTAAAGGCACGATAGATGGTTATTTAGGCTTACCTTTTGCTGCCTGGGATGACCCTTACGAAAATCGGGATTACTGCGCTGCTCCGTTTAATTTGGTGATTAGTGATATTAGCCCTTCTTACGATTCAGATGAATTACCGAACGCTCATCCGAGTTTTGTGAGTAGCTATTCGGGGTCCACGCTAGATGGCTTTCACTTGAAGAACTTACTCGATAATATTTCTACTCACGAGAACATTAAAGGAGATTACTTTATTGGTGAATCGGTCGGTGATGACTCTGGCACAACGAGTGCACCAACCGCAAAAACGGTGACTAGCTTATCGGAAATTCGTGGTTTATCTCCACAAGAGCCGACTAAAGAAGGTAGTTATTCCGTCGCTGCAGTGGCGCATTACGGGCATAAAACAGATATGTTTCCAACGAAACCCGGTAAGCAAAACATCCAAACTACTGTAGTGGCGGTATCTTCTCCTCTGCCTGAGGTTGAAGTAGAGGTTGCGGGTGAAAAAATCATTATTGTGCCCTTTGCTAAATCGGTAGGCGGCTGTGTGGGTGGAAAATGTATTAGTACCAAAAAAGGCGATTTTCAGCCTACCAATACCATTGTGGATTATTACGTAGAAGAGTTCTCACCAACGAAAGGCACCTTTAGGATCAATTTTGAGGATGTTGAGCAAGGTGCCGACCATGAAATGGACATGATCGTTAAGTATCACTATGAAGTGAAAGAGCTTTGCAACAGTGCTTATGACAACGAAGCTACCTGTACAAAGCGCAAAGGTGTGCAGTTAACCTTAGATTCGCTGTATGCAGCGGGTAGTATCGATCAACATGCTGGATACGTTATCTCGGGTACTGATAAAGACGGTATCTACCTCGACGTGAAAGACAAAAGTGGTAGCAAACGTGAGTACTATTTAGATACGCCTTTAGAAAACGAAGCGGCATTTCCATATAACTCGCGCGAAGTGAGCAATAACGCCAATGATTTACCGCTCATCCGTAAGCGAAACTTCTTCCCTAGTTCTGATTCTGCTGCCGCCACCTTACTTCCATCGCCACTTTGGTACGCGGCGAAGTGGGGGGGCTTCACTGATACCAACAATAACGGTATACCTGATGACGGTGAATGGGATGAAGAAGTACCCGGCTCACCAGATAACTACTTTCCCGTTACGAATGCGGGCCAATTGGGAGCACAAATTGGTAAAGCTTTAGAGAAAATCGCCAGTGGCAGTCAATCAGCGAGTCCACCGGTATTTAACAATAACTTTTTAACCAGTAGCTCGTTTCTATATCAATCTGCTTTTGATGGGGAGTACTGGAGTGGTGATGTGAAAGCTTATAAAGCTGCTAGTGGTGGTGGCTTTAGCTCAACTGAAACCTGGAGCGCGGCTAAAGAATTAGATGCTATGTTGCCAGAAAATAGAACGATTTTTACGCGTAACCCAGAATCGAATCGAATCGTAGACTTTGTTGCGCCAAATAACTTGGGTGGTGACAGCGATGGCTTAAGCCTGGCGCAAATCAATAGTTTGCTTGGTGGGCAAAACGGCTCTGAAGCTACCAAGGTTGCTTATTTGGAGGCCGTGGTTAATTACCTTCGCGGTGATCGAACCTACGAGCAAAGTGACTTAGCCTACGCCATGCGTAAACGTTCTACCGCGCTGGGCGATGTGATCAACTCTATTCCCTATTACGTTGATGTGGCAACAGGTCATAAGGTGAATAAACCAGTTTTAGTCTTTGGTGCTAATGACGGCATGGTACATGTTATTGATGCTAAGACGGGCAAAGAATTAATGGCTTATATTCCAAGCCAAGTATACCAACACCTTAACAGCCTAAGTAGAAGCACTTATACCCATAAATACTTTGTTGATGGAGCCATTAGCGCTTACACCGACGATTCAGACAAAACCACGGTAGTTGGCACTTTAGGCACTGGCGTTAAAGGCTTGTATGCCATTGATGTTACTAATATGAACTGGCCATCTAAAAACAACATCAAGTGGGAAATTGATAACAACACTAGGGGCTTCGAAGGCTTAGGTTATAGCCGAGAACAACCTACTATTGCTAAGTTACCTAATGGTGAAACTGGAGTCATATTTTCTAATGGCTATAACGCTTCTGAAGATGAAGGGATGTTATTCATTGCTGATTTAAAAGACGGCAGTTTAATTGCGAGCTTAAAAACAGGGGTAGGTAGTGATCAAGATCCCACTGGTCAAGCGAGACCAAATGGCTTAGCGTCTCCTGCGGTAGTTGATTTAACTGGTGATGGCGTAGCCGATAGGATTTATGCAGGCGACTTATTCGGCAACATGTGGGTGTTTGATGTCTCAAGCAAATCTACCAGTGATTGGGGCTTAGCTACAACTAGTAGTGGCGGTAAACAACCGCCTCTATTTAGTGCTGTAAGCCCTAGTAAAAAGGTGGTGGGAACCAGTTACCAGTATCAAGCTCAGCCCATTACGACTAAGCCATCTGTGGGTGTCCACCCCGAGGGTATAGGTAAAGGTGTATTAGTGGCCTTTGGCACTGGTAAGTACATTGAGGTGGATGACAACGATGCTGATAATCAAGATACTCAGAGTATTTACGTTATTTGGGACCGTTTAAACGGTACTGCAGTAGAGAGCTCTCGCTCACGGGTAGATGGCCAAGAGGTTTATGATTCAAATTTATTGCGCCAAGCGATAATTGAAGAAGACGCACGCAATCGCCGACTAACCGACTACCCGATTGATTGGTCTAGTCAAAGTGGTTGGTATTTAGACTTTGTGAACACTCAAAACAAAAATACTAACAACTATGGAGAGCGGCAGGTGAGTCATAGCTTGTTGCTATCAAACAAGTTAAGTTTTACAACCATGCTACCCAATACTGATACATGCGCATCAGGTGGTAGCGGTTGGTATATGGAGCTTAACCTGCATTCTGGTCGAACTTGGAATACCGGTACTGATGGAAACACCGACCCTAACGATGATAGCGACACCATTAACAACGACAGTTCACACCAAAAAGTGGAAGACGGTATACCTTCTTCGCCAGGCGTGATTATTGATCCTAACTTACCTAGTGATGGTTCAGAGCATGATGGGTCAGTGAATCAGAAAAACTGTATCACCCTGAGTAACGGAACGATGCTGTGTTTTGATGATTTCCTCTCGCCAACAGGACGATTAAGCTTACGCAGGCTTCACTAAACCTTTGGCTTAAAAAGATAAAAATGGCAGCCTTTTGGCTGCCATTTTTTGTTGCTTTTTTACTCGTATATTTATAGATGTTTTTTGCTACACTAGCGCCCCTTCAATTTCGTGAGCACTGACTATGCAATGCCGAATCGGTTGCGGTGCTTGTTGTATTGCACCTTCGATTAGTTCTTTACATAAACCTGCCGGTGAGCGCTGTATGCATCTCAATGCTGATAACTTGTGCAAAATTTTTGGTCAAGCCAAGCGGCCACAAGTATGTAGTGATTTTAAAGCCGCTAAGTGGCTATGCGGTGATACCCAGCAGCAAGCCTTGGATAATCTTATTCACCTCGAGGAGCAAACGGCTTAAATCCTAGGGCTTAGTCATCAATTACGTAGTCGCAGATTAGTGTTGTTTGATTTCTATTTCGAATCTCAGTCTTGGCGTTGCAATATGAAATCACAGCACAAGTGCTAAACCAGTGTCGAATAATAATTGTGAACAAGCATGCGCAGATAGAAGCCGCCCCAAAAGCTTAGCAGCAAGAGAGCGATTCAAGAAAAAGGAAGATACGAACGGCCTTGTCGTGAACTTTGGCTAAGCACTTAACACTAGTTTACTAATAGGTGGATGTTTCTATATCTTCAGCAGATTGTATGCTTGTGGCATCCACTAGTTGGAGCAGTGGCGTTTCTGTTTTTGGGATGTTATTGAGTGCTAATCGCTGGGCCACACCAACTAGCTGTACATCTTCTGGTAGCGCAAGTTTAGCCAGTTGATTTACCGAATGTGGTCTTGGGTGGGCAATCAGCACAGCATGGCCGTATTTACGCGCAATGATAATTGCCTGCTGCCACTGTTTTTCTATTGCAGCGGGATTATCTTGGTGATCTAGAAATACGTGTCTACGCAGGTTGGGCACTTGGTAATGGCTGGCAACTTTATTGCCAATGCTGGCTAAATGAGTACGACTGTCCACAAAAAACAATTGCTGTTTTGCCAATACTTGCATTAGCCAGTGCATCTCGGTGGGGAGTTGGGTTAACTGGCTACCCATATGGTTGTTTAAACCGGTGGCTTCGGGGTAGTCATTAATCGCGGCTTGTACTCGCTGTTTAAAGCTGCCTTCATCTAAGTGGTCGTTTAAGCCATAAGGCCCTAACGCTATTTCCCCGCTACCCTGCATGGGTAAATGCAACATCACTTCGCGCTGCTGCTGTTGGGCTAGTTCGGCAATTTCTTTGGCATAGGGGCTGGAAGGCAAAACCGAAAGCGTAATGCTGGGGTGAAGCTCCAATAACTCAATGTCACGGGCGCTATTACCCACATCGTCGATAATAATGGTGAGTTGGCTGGCAAGCAGATGGCTACAAAACAATACGCTTATGCAAGCGCTAACTATTTTAACCATTTACTCGGGTCTTGGGTCTGCCCTTTATGGCGAATTTGGAAGAATAATGCATTGGTGGTTTGCCCACCCGTGTTACCCGCGTAAGCAATGGTTTTTCCGGCATTTACCCGTTCACCCACTTCGGCGTTTATACTTTGGTTATAACCGTAAAAACTTAAGTACTGTTCTCCGTGGTCAATAGCTACCACTAGCCCGTAACCACGCAACCAATCGGCAAAGACCACATTACCAGCCGCTACTGCTTGCACTTTGGTGCCAGGGTGGGAATCAATCACAATGCCTTGCCAGCGAGTTTGCCCTTGATTTTGGCTGTTGTAACTATGCAGAACTCGTCCGCTAAGTGGCCATGGCAGCTTGCCCTTGGTTTTGGCTAACCCGGTGAGTGGGGTTTTATCCAAGTTTTGTTTCAAAGCTAATTGTTGCTGCTGTTCAATTTTGTCACTAATCACTTGTTGTAACTGCTGTTCGTTTATTTGCAGCTGTTCTAAACGGCTTTGTTCAGTGTTTTGCAAGGTATTGAGTTTAGCGAGCTGCTGCTTACGTTGATCCTGTTGAGCTTGAGATTGTTGCAGCTTATCTTGCTGCAGGCTTACTAAGACCTCGAGCTTCTTCTGTGATTCCGCCAGTTGCTCTTGTACTCGGCTTAATTCAATTTGCTTATCATTTACTTCAAGCAATGCGGCACTGCGTGCTTTAGCCAAATACTGGTAATAACTAAGCATGCGCTCTAAGTTGGCTGCATTTTGTTGGTTCAACAGCATCTTCATATAGTCGCTTTCACCTAAACGGTAGGCGCTATTTATTTGAGCTGCCAGGGCTTTTTGTTGCTGTTTGAGCTGCTGTTTTAAGGTATTTATCTGTGACTCAATTTGCTGCTGCTCCATTTTAGAATGAGACAGTTGGTTGTTGAGTTTTCTTAGTTGTTGGCTAGAGTCAGCAAGCGCTAATTCGTATTGGCGTAACTGCTCTTGGGCTTTAGATATATTGCTTTTGCGTTGTTTGAGTTGCTGTTGTTGCTGCTTGAGCTGTTTTTGCACATTAATCAGCTGCTGTTGCTCATCGGCATGAGTAGGAGAGCAGAGCAATAGCAAAACGCCAGCGATAAGGCTGGCGTTTAACAGGCGAACAAGGCGTTTAATAACACCTTGATTCGAATGTGAATTAGGCTGTTTCATCAAGCCATTATTTCAAATTCATCAAGGCCTTGCCAGTCATTTCTGCTGGAGTTTCCATGCCCATCAAACTTAGCATGGTAGGAGCGATATCACTTAGGCGACCACCTTCTACTGGCGTGGCTTCGCGGCCGTAGTAGATAAATGGTACCGGTAGGTTAGTGTGAGCGGTGTGGATGCCACCTGTTTCTGGGTCAACCATTTGCTCGGCGTTACCGTGGTCAGCTGTAATTAAACACTCGCCGCCTACTTTATCTAGTGCTTCCACTAAACGACCAATGCTTGTATCTACTGCTTCACACGCTTTTACTGCTGCTTCATAAACGCCCGTGTGACCAACCATGTCGGTGTTAGGGTAGTTACAGATAATTACATCGTACTTACCGCTTTCAATGGCAGCAACAAACTTATCGGTTAACATTTCCGAGTTCATTTCTGGCTGCAGGTCGTAAGTGGCTACCTTAGGTGAAGGGATAAGTTCGCGATCTTCGCCAACAAACGCGTCTTCTTTGCCGCCATTGAAGAAGAAGGTAACGTGAGCATATTTCTCAGTTTCTGAGATGCGTAGTTGAGTTTTCTCTTTCTTCTCTAGCCATTCGCCTAGGGTATTCACTAAGTCTGTTGGGCCGTAAGCACAAGGTGCATTAATGTCTGCTGCGTATTGAGTCAGCGTAACAAACTCGCAGGCTGGTACTTTAGCGCGCGCAAAGCCGGTGAAGTCTTGTTCAACAAAACAGCGAGAAATTTCACGAGCACGGTCAGCACGGAAGTTCATGAACAATACCGCGTCGCCATCGTTAATAGCCGCTGGTGCGTCACCAATTACCGAGGCTTTAACAAATTCATCGTTTTCTTCACGTGCGTAAGCGGCCGCTAGTGCTTCAGTTGCGTTAGCGTAACTGTATTCTGCTTTGCCTTCAGTTAATAGCTGATAAGCTTCCTCTACACGTTCCCAACGGTTATCGCGGTCCATGGCGTAGTAACGACCTACTAATGAAGCGATGCGACCCGCGCCCACTTCAGCAAATTTAGCATCGAATTTCTCGATAGAACCTTGGGCGCTACGTGGTGGTGTATCGCGGCCATCTAAAAATGCGTGCAGGTAAATTTCTTTAGCACCTTGTTTCGCGGCGAGTTCGATAGCCGCTAACATGTGGTCTTCGTGGCTGTGAACGCCGCCCGGAGAAAGTAGGCCCATAATGTGTACAGCTTTGTTGGCTGCTACGGCTTTATCTACCGCGCCCACTAAAACGTCATTGGTGAAGAAGTCACCATCTGTAATTGACTTACCAACACGAGTCAGTTCTTGGTATACGATTCGACCGGCACCAATGTTGGTGTGGCCTACTTCAGAGTTACCCATTTGGCCATCAGGTAGACCAACATCTAGACCAGAACTTGAAATCAGTGTGCTAGCAGCAGTGTTCCAAAGGTTGTCTAGTACAGGGGTGTTCGCGTTTGCTACGGCGTTATCCGCGCTATCTTGGCGGTAGCCCCAGCCATCCATAATGATTAGAGCCAAAGGCTTTTTGCTTGCAGACATTGCAATTTCCTCAATCGGTAAATGTAAAAGTGAAAAACGAATTAGTGAAATATTACTACATTTTTAGTTTGAGTCACCTGATTGAACGCAATTCAACCGAGATTAGTCATTTTAAGTGATTTTTTTGTTGGTGTATGAATCTTAGGTCAATTTGCCTAGTTACGCGTCTACGATAGCTGCTATTCTTGCCGCTCGGGTGTATACTCTCGCCCCATTATCACTAACTATTTGCTTAACTGGAATTGTCATACTATGCAGCAAGTTGTCGAATTTGTCGGAAATAACCCTATCATTTCATTCGCTTGGGTAGGTTTGTTCGGTGCCGTTATTTACAGTTTTATTCAACCAATGTTGTCAAAAGTGACTTCAGTGGGTAATCACGAAGCGACCTTGCTTATTAATAAACAAGACGCCGTAGTGGTAGATGTTCGTACTAACGATGAATACAAAAAAGGGTATATTGCGGGCGCACGTCACATTCCTTTAACTCAAATACAGGCTAATAACTTCAAGCCTATTGAAAATTTAAAGGGCAGCCCCATTATCGTTGTATGTGAAACAGGGATGCGTTCTGGCTCAGCGGCAAATACGCTAGTTAAAGGCGGTTTTGAGCAAGTGTATAACTTACGCGGCGGCATGACCGACTGGAAATCTGCAAACCTACCGATCACTAAGAAATAAGATCGCGCTTGATTGCTAACGCTTAGCAATTAGACAATTTTAAAACACAGTATTAAAGGTATTTATAATGGCTGAAGCAGCAACCACAGAAGCACCACAAGTAGAATTTGCAATCCAACGTATCTACACCAAAGATATCTCTTTCGAGACGCCTAACTCTCCTCAAGTTTTCCAACTAGAATGGAAACCAGAAGTGAAAGTTGACCTAGATACCACTAGCAACAAACTTGCTGATAACGTATTTGAAGTAGTGCTTACGCTTACTGTTACTGCAAAAGTAGAAGACAAAACAGCATTCTTATGCGAAGTTCATCAAGGTGGTATTTTCACTCTAGGCAATATGCCAGAGCCACAACTTGCTCACGCAATTAACGCGTACTGCCCGAACATTTTGTTCCCTTACGCTCGTGAAGCGGTATCTAACTTAGTTAACCGTGGTTCATTCCCACAAATTAACCTTGCACCAGTTAACTTTGATGCTTTGTTTGCTAACTACGTACAACAGCAAGCTGAGCAGCAACAAGCGGCTAAAGCTGACGCTTAATGACTAACTCAAAGGCGACTATGACCGTATTGGGCGCTGGCTCATACGGTACTGCTTTGGCGATTGCCATTGCCCGTAATGGACAACGTACCGTGTTATGGGGTCATGAGCCTGAACATGTGGCTGCACTTAATGCAGCCCGTGAAAACCAAGATTTTCTACCCGGTATTACCTTTCCTGATAGTCTCGAGTTAGAGGCTGATTTAGCGACGGCCGTTGCCCAAAGCGACAACTTATTAGTGGTGGTGCCTAGCTTTGCTTTTGCTGACATTATGCGTCAAATAAAGCCAATGCTGAGCGCAGAGTCGCGTGTAGCTTGGGCAACCAAAGGTTTAGAGGCAAATACTGGACACTTGCTTTCAGAAGTAGCGGTTGAAGTGCTTGGCGAGCAACGCTCGTTAGCGGTTATTTCAGGGCCTACTTTTGCTAAAGAATTAGCCGCAGGTTTACCTACGGCCATTTCGGCATCTTCATCAGATACTGACTTTGTTAGCTACTTGGCTGAAGTAATGCGCTGTGAGCGTAGCTTTAGAGTGTATACCAACAACGATATTGTTGGTGTGCAACTGGGCGGCGCAGTGAAAAACGTGATTGCGATAGGCGCAGGTTTGGCCGACGGCTTAGGCTTTGGCGCAAATGCACGCACCGCTTTAATCACCCGTGGTTTACGCGAAATGGCGCGTTTAGGTACAGCCTTAGGTGCAGAAGCTGAGACTTTCAAAGGGATGGCAGGTTTGGGTGACTTGGTACTCACTTGTACTGATAACCAAAGCCGTAACCGCCGATTTGGTCTTGCACTAGGTGCCGGTAAATCACTTGAGCAAGCAGAAGCTGATATTGGTCAGGTGGTAGAAGGTTACCGCAATACCAAAGAAGTGTATTTGCTCGCGCAACGGGTTGGCGTAGAAATGCCAATCGTTGAGCAGGTTTATCAGGTGCTTTATAAAGCTAAATCGCCAAAGCAAGCAGCGATGGATCTTTTAGCGCGTGACCAGCGCGAAGAATAACTTGGTTTAAGTTAATTACTAACACAAAAAAGCCTATCAATAGATAGGCTTTTTTATTTCGCTAGCATCTACTTAACGATAAGCGCGGCTAGTAGTAAGAGTGCTCACCTGCTTGGTGCTCTGTTACGTCTCTCACGCCGGTTAACTCACCCGGGAAGGCTTCAAGCAATTGCTTTTCAATCCCTTCTTTCAGTGTTACGTCAACCATGCTGCAGCCGTTACAGCCGCCGCCAAATTGCAGTACAACCACACCTTCTTCAGTAAGTTCCATTACGCTAACTTTACCACCGTGAGAGGCAAGGTTAGGGTTTACCTGGCTTTCGATAACGTATTCAACACGTTCGATAAGCGGTGCGTCATCTTCAACTTTACGCATTTTAGCATTTGGTGCTTTAAGGGTAAGTTGCGAGCCCACTTTATCGGTGACAAAATCGATTTCCGCTTCATCTAAAAAGGGTGCGCTTGCGGTATCTACCATGGCTTTAAAGCCATCAAATTGCAGTGCAGTATCGTCTTCTTCAACCGATTCTGGTGGGCAGTAAGATACGCCACACTCTGCACTAGGGGTACCTGGGTTTACCACAAATACGCGAATGTGGGTGCCTTCAGGCTGTTGTTCTAGCAGCTTAACAAAGTGTTGTTGAGCCGTTTCTGAGATCGATACCATCTGCTTCCTCGATACCTGACTAAATTACTAAGGTTTATTGTACGGCTTTTTTGTGAGCTCTGCTAGTGCTGCTAGCTGACGATTTTTTATGTTTAGGTTTATCGGTTCGCGCAATTGCCCAAACATCGACTTGTTCAGCCCCCGCTTGCTTGAGCATCTTGGCTATCACGTTGGCAGTGCTGCCAGTGGTCACCACGTCGTCTACTAATACCCAATGTTTAAATTGGATTTCGTGTTTAAGGCTAAAGCTGGCGGTTAAAGCACGCTGGCGTTGTTGCCGATTAAGGCTCGCTTGGCTTATGCCGTAGTGTTTACGTACCAGTGGTGAGCACATCGGTTTATTTAGTTGCTTAGCAATACTGCTGGCGAGTAACTCACTTTGATTAAAGCCTCGTCGCCATTGTTTAAACCAATGCAGAGGCACTGGTAAAAAAGCCTCAGGCAATATTGAGCCTTGTTGCTTGGTGTGGTTCAACAGTAGCCGACTTAAGGGTTTTGCTAGGTATTGTTGTTTGCCGTATTTGTAGGCTTTGATGACTGGTTCAAGTGGCCATTGGTAATCATTTAAACAAATGACTCGGTCGAAGTGGGGTGGTTCCTTTTGGCATTCTCCGCAAATACCCGCTTCGGCCAAGGGCAAATAACAGGTTTGGCAACGCTCACCATGTTGCCCACATAATATGGCGTAGCAGCTTGAGCAGCAAGCTTGCCTAGCGTTTTTGCATTGTAAGCAAAAAACACATTGGGTTGATTGCAGCAACGGATGGTTTAAAGCCTTGGAAAAACTGGTTAACATTGGCTCCCCTTATAAACGAGTAGTTAAGTGTAGATGAGCAAATTGCATTTTGAGCGGCAAGGCAGTGGGCCAACGTTAATTCTTATTCACGGTTGGGGTTTAAACGGCGCCGTTTGGCAGCCAGTGAGTGAATTATTGAGTCAGCACTTTACCGTTTATCGCTTTGATTTACCGGGTTTTGGTCACTCTACAGCTATCGAAACCTTAAGCCTTGAGGGAATGGCGCAAGCTATCGCAAAACAAGTACCAGAAAAAGCTCTGTGGCTGGGCTGGTCGTTAGGCGGCTTAGTGGCAAAACATGCCGCTATTCATTTGCCTGCGCATGTTGCCGGCTTAGTTACCGTTGCCAGTTCCGCCCACTTTGTCGCGGGGGAAGATTGGCCAGGCATTCAAGACAAAGTGCTTAGCGGTTTTGCTCTAGGGTTGCAGCAAGACTTTAATAAAACGCTACAACAATTTTTGGCGATTCAAGCCATGGGTAGCGCTCATGCCAAGCAAGATATCAAACAATTGCGTGACCTGCTGGCCGATAAACCTTTGCCTAAGTTAGACGCCTTACAGCAAGGTTTAGCCTTATTGCAGAGCCAAGACTTAAGAGCGCAAGTTGCTCAGATAAGCATGCCATGGTTACAACTTTATGGGCGCAGCGACGCCTTAGTACCAAAAGCCGCTATGGCGCAACATGCCGCATTACATAGTGAGGCGCAGCAGTACCAATTTGAAAGCTCATCACATGCTCCATTCATCTCCGAAAAAGCTTTGTTTGCAGATAAGATTATTGAGTTTGGGCGCACAGTAGTGGTGTAAAAGTGTACGATTTGCTAAAATTAGCTCTAATCATAGGTGGCTTTTTGCCGATTTAGTTGGAGGGCATATGCAAGTTGGAGCAGCGAACAGCGGTTATCAAATTATTGCTAACGCAAATCAACAAGTTAGCGAAAGTGCCCAAACCTTGGCTGAGGTCGCAGCAAAGCGGGAACCTCAGCAAAATGAAGTGGTTGATGCGCTAGTCAGTTTGAGCCAAGCCGAACTGTATGCCAAAGCGGGCGCTAAAGTGATTCAAACAGAATCAAAAATGTTAGGTACTTTATTGGATATAGAGGCCTAAAATGAATATCAATGTTAGCTTACCTAATGTGTTCCCCAATACGCTTTCGCCGCCCACCGATGCGGCGCGCCGCGACAATCAGTTGCGCCAAGTTATTGCCCAACCTAAAGAAGTTGCGAGCTTTGCCAAAGAGCCAGAAGTAGGCGCGGAAAAAGATCGCTCTAAACCACAAGTCACCGCCCAATATCCACAAGTTCAAGAACAGCAAAACGCTAAAATTAGCGAGCGAGAAACTCAGCAAGGTCGCGAGCAACAGGGTGACCAGCAAGGTAAACAGGGGGATCAAGCAAAAGACGGTGAGCAAGCGGGGTCGGGTCAATCAGGATCAGAGCAGCCAAGCGCCAGACAAAAAAGCCAAAACGAACTTAGTGAAGGCGAACAAAAAAAGGTTGATGAGCTCAGTTCTCGTGACCGTGAAGTGAGAACCCATGAAGCTCAACACCAAGCTGTTGGCGGCCAATACGCCAGCGCCGCTTCTTTTGAGCTAGAGCGTGGCCCTGATGGTAAGCAATATGCGGTAGGTGGCGAGGTATCAATTGATGTCAGTGAGATTCCTGATGATCCTCAAGCAACCATTGCTAAAATGGAACAAGTTCAGCGCGCAGCCTTAGCGCCAGCTGAGCCGTCGAGTCAAGATAGACAAGTTGCCGCACAAGCTCAACAAAAGGCCGCTGAAGCACAGCAAGAGCTTAACCATAGTCAACCTCCGGGCTTGTTAGCTTCAGACGAACAACCGTCGGCATTTGAAACAGGCTTAAACGCAACCGAAGAAGAGCAACAGTCTGCACAAGCTCAGCAACAACAAAATGCGCAAGCCCTGCAGCAACGTTACCCCGACATTGCGCAACAAATGGCGCAACGCAATGACCACATTCAGCAGCGTTATGCTAGTGCTGCAGCCTTTCGTCCGCAGTCACAATTAAGCTTGCAAGCTTAAACCCAGTAAGCGTAAGGCTACTTAGTCTTCCCCATATTGCTTTTTAGCCTTTTGGCCGCAGTCTCAATTACGTTTGCCAGCTTAAGCCAAGTAAACGCAAGCCTACTTGGCTTTCTCCCTGTTACTTTTTAGCTTTAGCAAAGGCATCTGCAAAGGCACTATTAATTGGTGCTGTTTTTTGCGGTTTAGCTGCGTGCCTAGGTGTTGCTCTACTGGTGGTTGCTTGTTTAGGTTTGCCTTGATGGGTACTTCTGGACTTGTTGTTATTTGCTGCAGTTTGAGGAATGTCGTCATCCAAACGGATGCTAAGGGCAATGCGTTTTCGCTGTGGTTCTACTTCCAGTACTTTCACTTTTACAATATCACCGGCTTTTACGACTTGGTGAGGGTCTTTTACAAAGTGATTGGCAAGGCAAGAAATATGCACCAAACCGTCTTGATGCACTCCTACATCAACAAAAGCGCCAAAGTTAGTCACGTTGGTCACTACCCCTTCTAGCAACATTGCAGGCTTTAAGTCACCGATGGTATTCACACCTTCTTTGAAGTTAGCCGTGGCAAACTCTGGGCGTGGATCGCGGCCGGGTTTTTTCAGCTCAGCGATAATGTCGGTTACGGTCGGCAAACCAAATTTGTCGTTAGTGAACTGTTTTGGGTCTAAGTTATTTAAGCGCTCGTTATTGGCAATTAATTGGCTTACTTGGCACTGGCTGTGTTTAGCTATCGCTTCAACCACTGGGTAGGCTTCGGGGTGCACTGCTGAGCCATCTAAGGCATTTTTAGCTTGATGGATACGTAAGAACCCGGCAGCTTGTTCAAAGGCCTTAGGCCCTAAACGCGCCACTTTTTTAATGGCTGCACGCGATTTAAATGCGCCATTCTCATCACGATAAGCCACAATATTTTGCGCGATAGTGCTGTTTAGCCCAGCCACAAAACTGAGTAACGGTGCCGATGCCATGTTGATATCAACACCCACCGCGTTTACACAGTCTTCTACCACGCTATCTAGTTGCTGCGACAACTTGCTCTGGCTTACATCGTGTTGGTATTGGCCAACACCAATGGCTTTGGGTTCAATTTTTACCAACTCAGCGAGAGGATCTTGCAGGCGACGAGCAATAGACACCGCGCCACGAATCGATACATCTAAATCAGGAAATTCCAAAGCGGCTAGTTCTGAAGCCGAATACACCGACGCGCCCGCTTCACTTACCATTACTTTTTGAATGCCCTGCGGAGGCAGCATGTTAATGAGGTCTGCGGCTAGTTTGTCGGTTTCACGAGAAGCCGTACCATTACCCACACTGATCAGTTTTACTTCATATTTAGTGACTAAACTGGCCAAGGTTTTTAGCGAGTCTTGCCACTGATTACGTGGCGCGTGAGGGTAAATGGTGTCGTAGGCTAGCATTTTTCCGGTAGCGTCAACTACGGCGACTTTCACACCAGTGCGTAAGCCGGGGTCTAAGCCTAAGGTCGCTTTAGCGCCAGCCGGGGCGGCCATCAGTAAATCGTTTAGATTACGAGAAAATACTGTAATGGCATCATCTTCGCCGTGTTCACGAATTTGGTTGAGTAGCTCAGTATCTAGCTGTAATTTTAGTTTTACTCGCCATGTCCATTGCACTACAGACGCCAACCAACGATCACTGGCAACACCCTTGGGATTGAGCTGAACGTAGTCTCGAATAATTTGCTCTGCTGGGTGGCTTAAGGCCTCGTCTTGTTCTACCTCAACGCTAAGGTTTAGGATGCCTTCATTACGACCTCGAAGAATCGCTAAAGCGCGATGCGATGGGATTTTGCCTATCGCTTCTTGGTAATCAAAGTAGTCTTGAAACTTTTGGCCGTTTTGTTGCTGGCCTTCTATTACCTCGGCTTTAACCACGGCGTTCTGCTGCAGAAACAAACGTAAGCTAGCAAGCAAAGGCGCTTGAATAGCAAAGCGTTCCATTAATATGAACTTTGCGCCATCTAATACCGCTTTACTATCGGCAAAGCCAGCCTCTACATTGATATAGGTTTCAGCTAAAGATTCCGGCGCGGTATCGGGCTGTTGAAGCAAAGCCTCGGCTAAAGGCTCTATGCCTGCTTCAATGGCTATTTGACCTTTAGTGCGGCGCTTTTTCTTGTAAGGCAGGTATAAATCTTCTAATTCGGTTTTGCTGGTCGCGGCATTAATGGCTTGCTCAAGCTGTGGAGTCAATTTGTCTTGTTCGGTAATTGACTTAAGAATGCTGATTCGGCGTAGCTGCATTTCTCGCAAGTAACTTAAACGCTGCTCTAGCAAACGCAGTTGCCCGTCGTCGAGTCCGCCAGTGGCTTCTTTTCGGTAGCGGGCAATAAAAGGCACTGTAGAGCCTTCGTCGAGCAGTGTAATGGCAGCGCTAACTTGCTGTGCGTTAGCATTAATATCTATGGCAATTTGTTGTTCAATATTTGACATGTGCTTGCTTATCTCAAGACGCCGTATCCTACGGCGATGGTGGCTCACTATCTTATTCAGTTATTGTGTGGCTTCAAGAAGAAATTAACTGTTTAAAAAGTTAATAATGTGAAAACAATTTCACAACG
The DNA here is from genome assembly GCF_030548385.1 of Agarivorans sp. 1_MG-2023. Taxonomy (NCBI): domain Bacteria; kingdom Pseudomonadati; phylum Pseudomonadota; class Gammaproteobacteria; order Alteromonadales; family Alteromonadaceae; genus Agarivorans; species Agarivorans sp. 1_MG-2023. The sequence continues at coordinate 351,178 of NZ_JAUOSJ010000004.1, forward strand.
TGAGTTTTTTTTCATAACTGGTTCATAGATATGTTTGGTTGCATCCATTTGGTCATGGATATGTGAGCTGAAGCCTTAAATAAACAAAGTTTACTGATTACAGTGATAGTGATTTTAATGCCTCAGTTCAAGGAGAGCGAAATGAGCGCTAGCAGAAAGCCCCTATTCAGTTTAAACATTAGTTCTTTAAGCCAAGGACTCATCTTGGCCAGTTTAGTTAGTACCTCAGCCCATTCAGCGGGTGATGAAATGTTGCGAAATGCAGCGTTTGGCGGTGGCACCGATGGTTGGTGGTCTACTGGCGCAGAGCTTGTTATTAAAGATGGCGAAGCCTGTATGGATATAAAACGTGCTGGGTCTAACCCATGGGATGTTATTTTAGGTCAGCGTGGTTTTGGTTTGGAGGAAGGCGAAAGCTATTCGATTGATTTTACCGCCCGAGCCAATAAAAACACTGCCTTTACTACGCTTATTCAACATGAAGGTGCACCTTACACCCAATATTTCAATCAAGCTATTGAGGTATCTACCGAGCCCAAAGCCTTTAGCTTTACGTTTACTCAAGAGGTTTCCAGTGATGCGAAAACGGAGTTTCAATTTCAGTTAGGTGCTCAGCAAGAAGCCAATGTCTGCTTTAGTAACATTTCGGTGAAGGGGAAATCCTTTGTCATTGTGAACAATATCCCCAAAGTGCGACTTAATCAGTTGGGCTTCTTTCCAACATCTGAAAAGTTTGCCGTTATTAACAGTGACTCGCAGCAACCTATTTTTTGGCAGTTGAAAGATGCCAAAGGGGAAGTACTGGCGAACGGTAAAACACAAGTATTTGGAGAGAACAAAAGCTCTGGAGAGAATGTGCACCGGGCTGACTTTAGCCGAATCAACACACCACAAACAGGTTTAACCTTAGAATCTGCTGGCCAATCAAGCCATCCCTTCAGTATTACCGAGGATTTGTACGGTAAATTAAAACATGACGCATTAGCTTACTTTTACCAAAACCGCAGCGGTATTGAGGTTAAAGCTGATTTTGTACAGCGAGCTAATCTAGCGCGCCCAGCGGGTCATCCCTCAGATGTTGTGAGCTGTTTTGATAAAGCCGATGACAAAGGGAATCAATGGCCAGGCTGTGATTTTGATATGGACTTAACCGGCGGTTGGTATGATGCTGGCGACCATGGCAAATACGTGGTGAATGGTGGTATTAGTACCTGGACCTTAATGAACCTTTACGAGCGTTCGTTATGGATTGATGGCGCGCCAGAGCCCTTTGCTGATGGCAAACAAGCCATTCCAGAAGCTGGTAATGGAGTGAATGACCTCTTGGATGAAGCTCGCTGGAACATGGAGTTCATGTTGGCGATGCAAATTCCTGAAGGCAAAAAAGTATTTGTGCCGGTCGGTAACCAGCAAGATAATTTAAGTGCCTTAAAGCTGACTGAAATTGATGCCTCAGGATTAGCCTTTCATAAGGTGGCTGATGAAAAGTGGACTGGCATGCCGCTACCTCCCCATAAAGATACTCAAAAGCGCTATGTTGGCCAACCAAGTACAGCTGCCACACTTAACTTAGCGGCTACCGCTGCTCAGTGTGCGCGTATATGGAAAGAGATTGATGCTGATTTCTCCGCGCAGTGCTCAACTGCCGCTAGCCGCGCATGGCAAGCCGCAGCTGCGCACCCAGAAGTGTACGCTTACGATAACTTTACTGGTTCAGGCCCCTATGGCGACACGGAGTTAGCCGATGAGTTTTACTGGGCAGCCGCTGAGTTATTCATTAGCACTGGCGAAGAGCAATATCTAGAAGTCCTAAAAGCATCGCCTGCTTTCTTAGCGGCGCCACTAGGAGATGAAACCGCTAAAGGTGATTTGTTCTGGCAGGATTTAAGCTCGGCCGGTACCTTAAGCCTTGCACTAGTGCCAAGCAAATTAGACGAGGCCACTCGTGATAAAGCGCGCGCTAAGATCATTGCTACAGCCGACGGTTATTCGGCGCAATTGGCAAAAGAGGGTTACCACATTCCTTATACTGCCGAACAATACCCTTGGGGATCTAACTCCAACTTAGTAAACCGTGGCATATTCTTAACTTATGCTGCAGATTACAGTGGTGACAGCAAGTACATGCAAGCTCTAGTGCATGCCATGGACTACATTCTAGGGCGTAATCCTCTGGATCAGTCTTACATTACTGGCTACGGCAGTAACCCGCTAAAAAATCCTCACCACCGTTTTTGGGCACATCAAGCTGATGAAAACTCGCCAAAACCTGCTCCGGGTGCATTGTCGGGTGGACCAAACTCTATCAGCTTTAGCGACCCTGTTGCAGCCGGTATGAAAGGTAAATGTATTGGCCAAACGTGTTTTGTTGACGAAATAGGTGCTTGGACATTGAACGAAATTACCATCAACTGGAACGCACCATTAGTATGGGTAAGTAGTGTGTTAGATGAGCACCGCTTAGCGAAATAAGCTCAATAAAAGCAAGTAACTAGGCCAACCTAAGGTTGGCCTTTATTTATCTTTTACTAAAGCAAATGCTTTAACTAAGCGCTGTTGTGTTCAGATAATGTGATCTGCGACGTCGTTCTGGCGCTCAAATTCATTCAAAGCAAGTTCTTAGCTAAGTAGACGTATATAGTGGAGACAGGAATTTTGTCTCTTTGGTAACGTTACCACCACATGACCTGGCAAAGGGGAGATAAAATGCAAACTCGGGTTAGTTGTCAGAGAATCACTGTGAAAGATAAAAGCAAATTGGAACAACGCTCTACAGTATATGACGTTGCGGCGTTAGCGGGCGTTTCGCCGAGTACCGTGTCTCGGTTTATGAACCAGACTACCTATGTGTCTGATGCTAAACGTAAACAAATTCAAGCGGCTATGGTTGAACTAGGTTACAAGCCTGGTCAGCAAACAGGTGCCAGTGCTAGCAGCCGCACCATGACGATTGGGGTACTGGTACAACATCCAGATAGCCCATTTTATGCCTCTATTTTGCGCGGCATAGAAGAAGTATTACTGGCTCAAGGTTACTCACATATTATTGTTACAGGGCACTGGAATACCGAAGAAGAAACCGAGTCGATGCAGCTATTACTGTCGCGTTCGGTAGACGGTATTATTATTGTTACCGGTGGCTTGAGTGATGATCAGGTGCTTGAGTTTTCTAAGAAGCGCCCAATTGTGGCCCTGGGCCGTGAACTTGAAGCAGCCCGCTTACGTTCAATCAAAATTGAAAATTCTGTGGGCGCTTACATGGCCACCAATCACCTGATTCAATTAGGCCATCGAGAAATTGTTCATATAAAAGGTAATGCCGATCATCCTGATGCTCAACAGCGTTACGAAGGTTATTGCCAAGCTATGGAACATGCAGGTTTGCCAGTTAAATTGCAGCTGGTGGAGCAGGGTGACTTTACCGAGCAATCTGGTTTTGATGCTGTGCAGCGTTTATTGGCCAACAAGCGCCAGTTTAGTGCGATTTTTGCCGCTAATGATTTAACCGCCTACGGTGCTATGCAAGCCTTGTATCAAGCTAAGCGGCCAGTGCCAGAACGTGTTTCTGTGATTGGTTTTGATGATGTGCCAAGTTCGGCGTTTTTCATTCCGCCTTTGACCACGGTTCGCCAACCTATTTTTGATACTGGTTATGCCGCAGCGCTAGCCATATTGGATATGTTAAATGGCGGCGCTAATCAACAATTTAGGTTACCGCCTGTGGAATTAGTGAAACGCGAAACCACTCAAGCCCACATCATGTAACAAACTCTTGCCGTTATCCTGCCTAAGTCGTTTATAATTACCGGCTTAGGCAGAGACTATAAAACACCATGAAAACCAACTTAATTACCCGCGCCGGCTGGCACAAATTAGACAAAGAACTTAAATACTTATGGAAGGTAAAACGACCAGAAGTCACCCAAGCTGTTTCAGAAGCCGCTGCGCTTGGCGATCGCTCTGAAAATGCCGAGTATAAAGAAGGTAAACGAGAGTTACGCCGTATCGACTCTCGGCTGCGGTTTTTAAATAAACGTCTCGATGCATTAGAGATTGTTGATCATTATCCACAGCAAATTGGCAAAGTGTTTTTTGGCGCATGGGTCGAATTAGAAAACGACGATGCTACCGTGGTGCGCTACCGTATTGTTGGCACCGACGAAATAGACCCTAAGTTGGGTTACATCACTATCGACTCCCCCATGGCTCGTGCATTAATTGGTAAGCAAGTAGACGATGATGTGTTTGTAAAAACGCCTGAAGGCACCAAAGAATGGTGGATTAATCATATTCGTTACGCGCCTTTTGATAGCGAATAAAGAGGTAAATAGTTACCACCTCTCCCTCTGCTAAGGTTTTATTTACGGGTTAGTTTTAGATAAATCATAGATATCTACCCTTAAGCACTGATTTACTTAATGTTGAAAATATTTCATCTAAAGCTAAGTACAACATGAATAGCGTTGACTTCATTAACCATCTCTTTAGTATCTAGCGGTATAGACGTCTAAAAGTCTTTAACGGAGAAGGTCAATGGGATTTCACAACGCGCAACAAATCGAAACACTGAATCAAAGCTTAAGCGAGCTTAACCGCGATATTAACGTGTCCTTTGAGTTCTTTCCGCCTACCACAGAAACGATGGAGCAAACGCTTTGGGCGTCTATTGAGCGTTTACAAACCTTAAAACCAAAGTTTGTATCCGTGACTTATGGCGCCAACTCAGGAACACGAGATCGCACTCATAAGGTAATTAAAGCCATTAAAGATCGTACCGGCTTAGCGGCGGCACCGCACTTAACCTGCATTGATTCTACGCCCGATGAGCTGCGCCAAATTGCCCGTGATTACTGGAACAGTGGTATTAAAGATATTGTTGCCTTACGGGGAGATTTGCCAGAAGGTTCGGCTAAACCGCAAATGTACGCGAGCGATTTGGTGGCGCTACTTAAAGAAGAAGCTGACTTTGATATTTCGGTGGCGGCCTACCCAGAGGTTCACCCTGAAGCGAAAAGTGCTCAAGCCGATTTGCTTGCGCTTAAACGTAAAATGGACGCGGGCGCTAATCGCGCGATTACTCAGTTTTTCTTCGACGTTGAAAGCTATTTACGCTTTCGAGATCGCTGCGCGGCCATAGGCATTGAAGGCGAAATTGTACCGGGAATTTTGCCGGTATCGAATTACAAAACCCTGAAAAAGTTTGCTTCGTTTGCCAATGTAAAAGTACCTAGTTGGCTACATGGACAGTTTGCAGGTTTAGATAACGACCAAACAACCCGTAACCTAGTGGGAGCGAGTGTTGCCATTGAGATGGTGAAAGTATTGTCTCGCGAAGGGGTGAAAGACTTCCACTTCTATACGCTTAATCGCTCTGAGTTATCTTATGCTATTTGCCATACGCTAGGTGTGCGTCCAGCGGAGGCAATCCCAGCTTAACTATTGGTTAAAACTTAGCTATTTAGGCTTAGCAAACGCTAAGCCTTTTTTATTTTAAGCGACTTGGCTAGCTACATTAACAAGGCATTTACCGCGGAACAAATCAGCCACATACTGAACGCGTAATACCAGTTGTTTTTTAGGATTTGCGAAGTTGAAAACTGATAACGCCCAATCATAGTTAAGCCTACCCCCGACAAAGGACTGCTGCCGGTAGAGATTGCCCAAGAGCTAAGGAATAAAAAGCCTAACTGGCTTGGTTCTGGGTTAAGGGGTAATAACAAGGGGCTGGCTAAAGAGATACTAATCACTGGATGAATGCCAAACATGCAGGCCACAATCATCAGAGCTAATACTACTGCAAAGGTTAGATCTGAAAATTCAATGTTATGTAAGCTCAAGGCTTCAGGGTAGGCCAATAACAAAGCTTTAATGCCGGCCGAGAACACCCCCGCGGCTAAAAACAGCACATATTGGCTACCTACGTTAGATAGGCGGTGTGTAATGAACTGCCGAGCAATAACGACCTTCGATTTACCTTTGGCAAAGGTGAGCGCTGCAATAGGCGCTAAACAGGTAATCATCAAAATAATACTGAAATCAGGAAAGGCAAAATGCAGCCCGATAACCGTGACCGCCAATACAAAAGGAATGGTTAAGCTCTCGCGGCGCAATGGGTAGCCGGCAAAATTGTCTTTATCGCGTAACGAAACTTCTGCGGTGGTAAAAATAAGTGCAATCAAGGCCATTAAGGCCCCTGGCAATAATACATCTAACCACTGCATGCCTGGCGCGTAGGTAATGGATACTGCAGTGGCAATGAAAAAAGGAGACCACCAGGCCGCCGCACAAAAGCAACGCATAAGTACCTTTTGCTGGGCGTTGGTGAGTTGCTTTTGCTTTGCTAATCGGTCGCCAACAATAAAGATTATCGACAGGTTGATTATAGCGCCAAGTAAGTTCACCCCTAAGGCGGTAGAGGCGATGCTGCGTTTACCGGTGGGTAGTGGGTCTTGCTGGTTTTCTGGATTGGCTAAGGCGAGGAAAGACACCGCACTAAACATGGCTAATAAGGGGAGGTTAATAGACAAAACGTCTATTGGGCTTAGCAAGGTATTTTGGCTAGCGGCGAGCAACAACAAAACTATACCTATGCTTAACAAACAGCCTGCCTGAATGCGTATCGCGCGGCTTAACTGTGGCAAGTACGCCAGTGCTGCCGCCCAAGTCACTACGGTGGCTAAGCCAACGCCTATTACTTCAAAAGCATACAGCAGATAAAGCAGTAATGAGGCGAGAAATAACCATCCTTTGTATTGTTGCATTGAAGACATCCTAAGGATCAATGAGCGACACCGTGAAGCCGAGCGGCTTCTTGCTGTAAATAATTAAATAGAGTGTTAGCTTAGCCTAAGAACAAACAACCCCGCGTAAAGCGGGGTTGTTATTACTCAAGCTTATTGCTTAGCCGGTGTTACGCATGCCGGCTGCGATACCTGCAATACTCACCATTAAGGCTTGGTCTACTACTGGGCATAGTTCTTCGTTGGCACGAGAACGATTAAGCAGTTCAACCTGCAATACATGCAGAGGATCAATATACGGGTTACGTAAGTTAAGCGATTCTACTACCCAAGCTTGATTCGCTAATAAGCGATTATCTGGTGCTAGCGACACAATAGCGGCTTTGGCTGTTTCTAGCTTAGTACGTAGTTTTTCACCAAGTACTTGGAGCTCTGGCTCAACCAAGCGGTCATCATAGATTTTAGATAGCCAAGTATCAGCTTTCATAAATACCATTTCTAACATTGCTAGGCGATTATCAAAGAATGGCCACGCGCGCATCTCGGTTAATAATTCACTCTTACCGTCTTTAATCAAACCTTCGAACGCTGCACCACTGCCTAACCAAGCAGGAAGTAGCAAACGGTTTTGACTCCAAGAGAAAATCCATGGAATGGCGCGTAAGCTTTCTACACCACCGTCGGAGCGGCGCTTCGCAGGGCGACTACCTAATGGCAGTTTAGCCAGTTCACGTTCTGGTGTGGCTGCGCGGAAGTAAGGCACAAAGTCTTCTTCGCCCCAAACAATGCCACGGTAGGCTTCGCAAGAGGTCTCAGCGATTTGGTCCATCACGTCGCGCCATTCATCTTTTGGCTCCATAGGTGGAACTAAGTTAGCTTCTAGTACCGCACTGGCGTAAAGATTTAAGCTGTCTAAGGCTACTTTTGGTAAACCAAACTTAAAGCGAATCATCTCGCCTTGCTCGGTCACACGTAAGCCACCTTTTAATGAACCTGGAGGTTGCGACAACAGTGCGGCGTGTGCCGGAGCACCACCACGACCAATAGTACCGCCACGACCATGGAACAAGGTTAAGCTAATCGAATGGCCTTCGCAGATAGAGACCAGCGCCTCTTGTGCGCGATATTGCGCCCATGAAGCAGCAAGTACGCCAGCATCTTTAGCGGAATCAGAGTAACCAATCATTACATGTTGCTGACCCGAGATATAACCGCGATACCAATCAATAGATAGCAGCTTGCTCATAGTCGCTGGAGCGTTGTTCAAATCGTCTAGGGTTTCGAACAATGGCGCAACAGGTAAACGGAATGGACAACCGGCTTCTTGCAACAATAGTTGAACCGCCAATACGTCTGATGGCTCACTGGCCATAGAAATAATGTAAATACCTAAGGCTTCGCGTTCTTGCTTGGCAATAACGGCACAGGTATCTAGTACTTCTTGAACCGACTCACTAGGCTCCCAAGCGCGTGGGAATAATGGACGTTTTGAATTCAATTCTTGTAATAAGAAGTGCTGTTTATCCGTTTCGTTCCAATGTGCGTAATCGCCCATGCCTAAGTAGCGAGTGATTTCCGAGAATACTTCCTCGTGGCGACCACTATCTTGGCGAATGTCTAAACGCAGTAAGTTGATACCGAAACAGGCAATACGACGCAGTAAATCTAGCAAGGTGCCGTCGGCAATAATGCCCATGCCACAATCTTGTAGCGAGTAGTAACACAGCTCTAAAGGCTCGCGCAGTTGCTCGGTATTGGTGATAAGGTCACGTGCTTCGGTGTATTGGCCTTTTAATTTAGCCGTTAAGTAGTCGTGAGTTTCTTGCAACTCGCTACGTAATACTTTTAGTAGCGCGCGGTAAGGTTCGCTTTGGTCGCCAGTTTGCTCAAGCAGTGCTTCATTGGCATCACTCATCGACAATTCGCTAACCAAGGTTTGTATTTCTTTTAAGTACAAATCTACTGCTACCCAGCGGCTAGAAAGCAATACTTCTTCGGTAACATTTGCGGTAACAAAAGGGTTACCGTCGCGGTCACCACCCATCCACGAAGAAAATACTACTGGCGCAGCATCGAGTGCCATACGCATGTCAAAGTGTTGGCCTAGTTTGTTGTCTAGCTGGCGAACAAAATCAGGTACGGCATGCCATAAAGAGTTTTCGATTACCGCAAAGCCCCATTTAGCTTCATCTACGGGAGTAGGGCGTTGCTGGCGAATCTCATCAGTATGCCAAGCTTGATTAACCAATTGCTCTAAGCGGCCAAGTAATTGGCTACGTTCGCGGTCAGGCAGGTCTAGCTCCAACCAATCTAAGCAATTGTTAATGGCAACGTGTTTGTTAATTAAGGTACGGCGAGTCACTTCGGTAGGGTGAGCAGTAAGTACTAGCTCTATATTCAGTTGCGCTACAGCATGATGAATTTCAGCTTCGCTCAGGTTTTCGCTTTTTAGTTTTTGAAACACTAAGTCGATAGGATCTTGTGCGCAGGTACTGCCTTCGCAGTTGCGCGAAATAGTGTGAAACTGTTCGGCAATATTGGCAAGATTCAAAAATTGGCTAAAGGCGCGGGTTACCGGCAGTAGCTCGTCATCACTTAGGTTACGCAACAACTCTAGTAGTTGCTCGCGGGCTTGGTCATCATCATTTCGTGAAGCTTTAGCTAGCTGGCGAATGGTTTCTACTTTTTCTAGAAACGCTTCTCCCATGTGGCTCTTAATGGTGTTGCCAAGTAGTTGTCCGAGTAAGTTAACATTTCCTCGTAACGACCCATTGATTTCTTGAGGCATTGTTTGGCTCATTCTTTTTCCTTCACTTGTGTTTGCTAGCGATTATTGAAATTTTTTTACTAAATCACCCTAGTCCTGATGCAAAAACATACCTAAGACTGGCCATATAGTCAAAATACATGTAATTAAATTACAGTTAACGACGAATCCTTTGCTTAGGATCAAGCGCTTCCCCATAGATTATTGTCGATATTTGTAGAACTGCGACTTTGTTTTCGCTTCTTTTTAGTCGATGTTTATAAAATCAAAGGTAAATAAAAATTCATTTTTATTGCATAAAGAATTGCCTGTGGTATGCTCCGCTTATAGTAGATAAGCACCAAAAAAATTGTGCTTAAAAAAGTGACTTTTTGTTTAATTGGTCAGTAAAATAGCCTCTTACAAAAAACACTATGCCATAAGATTTCAAGGGAACAAGAAACGATGTTAAAGGCTGCGATTGTTGGAGCAAGTGGGTACACCGGTGCAGAGTTAGCGGCTTATGTTAGTCGCCACTCTCAATTAACGCTTGCGGGTTTGTACGTATCAGAGCGTAGCTTAGACGCAGGCAAGGCGCTGTCTGCCTTGCACGGTAAATTACGTGGCGTGGTAGATGCGCCGGTACAACCGTTAATTGTTGCTGATATTGCCAATACCTTTGCCGATGTTGACATTGTTTTACTGGCGACCGCACACGAGGTAAGTCACGATTTAGCCGAGGCGTTTTTGGCGACCGGCTGTCAGGTGTTCGATTTGTCGGGTGCCTTTCGTGTTCAAAGTGCTGACTTCTACGAAAAATTCTATGGCTTTACTCATCAATTTCCTGAGTTATTAGAAAAAGCCGTATACGGTTTAGCTGAATGGAATGCCGAACAAATTAAGCAAACCGATTTAGTGGCTGTTGCGGGTTGTTACCCTACCGCCTCTCTTACTGCGCTTAAGCCTTTGGCCGAGGCAGGGCTGATTGATGAAAACAGCAAAGCGATTATTAATGCCACCAGTGGGGTGAGTGGGGCTGGGCGTAAAGCATCTTTAACCAGCTCATTCTGCGAAGTTAGCTTAGCGCCTTACGGCGTATTTAATCATCGTCATCAGCCAGAAATTGCTGCGCACTTAGGTCATCCGGTTATTTTCACTCCTCATCTTGGTAACTTTAAGCGCGGTATTTTAGCCACCATTAACGTTTGCCTAAAAGCGGGTACTACCGAACAACAAGTTAATGAGGCTTATCAGCAAGCTTACGCCGGGCAAAACATTGTGCGGGTGCTAAGCGGTGAGTGGCCATCAATCGCTAAAGTTGAAAGCACGCCATTTATTGATTTAGCTTGGCAGCAACAAGGCGATGACTTAATTGTGGTATCGGCCGAAGACAACTTATTGAAAGGGGCCGCTAGCCAAGCCATTCAATGTTTAAACATTCGTAACGGCTTTGCCGTTAGTGAATCACTAGTTTAAGGGCTAATTATGAAACCATTAGTGATTAAATTAGGTGGCGCGGTATTGAATAATGCTCAAGCCTTGGATAACTTGTTTGCTGCGCTTCAGCAAGTTTCGCAACCTATTGTGCTGGTACATGGCGGTGGCGTGGTGGTTGAAGACGTATTGGCTAAAACCGGCTTTGTATCAGAAAAGCTAGACGGCTTGCGTATTACCCCAAAAGAACAAATCCCTTATGTGGTTGGTGCCCTTGCCGGTACCAGTAACAAATTGCTGTTAGCTCAAGCTTTAAAAGCAGGTTTATCGGCTGTAGGTTTATGTTTAAGTGACGCTGGCAGTTGCAAGGTTGTGCAAATGGACCCACGGTTGGGCCATGTAGGTGAAGTATCACCAAGCAATCCTGCGTTGTTAAGCAGCTTAATCAGCTTAGGCCATGTGCCGGTGTTGAGTTCCATTGGTATTGGTGAAGACGGCGAGTTATATAATGTAAACGCTGACCAAGCGGCTTTAGCTGTGTGCAAACTATTACAAGGCCAATTGGTATTGTTGTCTGACGTTGCCGGCGTGCTTGACCAAAATAAGCAGCTGGTGGCTGAGTTAAATAGCCAATTAGCCGAGAAACTAATTGCCGACGGTGTGATTACCGATGGCATGACGGTAAAAGTGAACGCCGCCTTAGATGCTGCAGCATTTTTACAAACACCAGTAGCGCTAGCATCATGGAAAGATCCAGCGAAACTGGCCAGCTTGTTAGCTGGACAAACACACAATGGTGAGTCGGTAGGGACTCAGGTTACCGTTTAAGGAAAGAAGATGAGTGATTTTAAACACCTGCTGAGCTTGCAGGACTTAACTCAAGAGCAAATTTTAGGGCTATTGGAATTGGCCGCTAAGATTAAGAAAACACCAAAAGATTACGGCCAAACCTTAGCCGGGAAAAGTGTGGTAACCCTTTTCGAAAAACCCTCGTTACGTACTCGCGTCACCTTTGATATTGGCATTAACCGCTTAGGCGGCCATGCGGTATACCTAGATCAACAAAACGGTGCCATGGGCGAGCGCGAAAGTGTAAAAGACTTTGCATCAAATATTACTCGTTGGGCCGACGCCATTGTTGCACGTGTGTTCTCGCACAAAACATTACAAACCCTGCGAGATAATTCGTCGGTGCCTATCATCAATTCCCTGTGTGATTTATACCATCCTTGCCAAGGGCTTGCCGATTTTCAAACCATTAGCGAGCAATACTCAGATTTAAGCAAAGTGAAGTTAGCTTATTTGGGTGAAGGTAATAACGTCACGCATTCGTTATTATTGGGCGGCGCCATTTTAGGGATGGAAGTCGCAGCTGTGTGCCCACTGGGCGCAAGCCCGGACGCTCAGATTGTACAAAAAGCCAATGAGCTAGCCAAAATCCACGGTGGCAAAATTGTTGTTACCAACAATGTGGAAGACATTAAAGGCTACGATGTGGTTTACGGCGATACTTGGGTATCGATGGGCGACGACACGCCGTTGCAATCTGTAAAAGATAAGTACATGGCTTATCAGATTAACCAGAATTTGATGCAATCATGTGGCATTAACCACGTATTGCACTGCCAACCTGCTCACCGCGAGTTGGAAATTACTTCGGAAGTGATGGATGGGCCTCAGTCGTTGATCTTTGATCAAGCTGAGAATCGCATGCATGCACAAAACGCCGTATTAGTGAGTTTATTAAGTTAGTGGCTATTCAGCTAAGAGCTGAGTTGAACAAGGAATTTTAAGAATGTCAGATATCAAAAAAGTTGTATTAGCATACTCAGGTGGTTTGGATACGTCGGCCATCATTCCGTGGTTAAAAGAAACCTACAACGATTGTGAAATTGTTGCTTTTTGTGCCGATGTGGGTCAAGGCGAAGAAGAGCTGGTTGGCCTTGAAGAAAAAGCCTTAGCGTCTGGTGCTTCAGAGTGTTACATCGTTGACCTTAAAGAAGAGTTTGTTGCTGACTACATCTACCCAACTATCGCTACTGGTGCTGTTTATGAAGGTACTTACTTGTTAGGCACTTCAATGGCGCGTCCTATCATTGCTAAAGCGCAAGTAGAAGTAGCCCGTAAAGTGGGTGCCGATGCGGTATGTCATGGCTGTACTGGTAAAGGTAACGACCAAATTCGTTTCGAAAGCTGCTTTGCAGCCCTTGCTCCAGAGCTAAAAGTGATTGCACCTTGGCGTGAATGGGAAATGGAAAGCCGTGAAGATTTGCTCGATTACCTAGCAGAGCGCAAAATCGAAACCACCGCTTCAGCTACCAAAATCTATAGCCGTGACGCTAACGCGTGGCACATTTCGCACGAAGGTGGTGAGCTTGAAGACCCATGGAACGAGCCAAGTAAAGGTGTGTGGACCTTAACAGTTGATCCAGTCGATGCGCCAAACGAGCCAGAATACGTAAACCTTAAAGTTGAAAATGGCCGTGTTGTTGCAGTAAACGATGAAGCATTAAGCCCTTACCAAGTCGTAATGAAGCTGAACGATATTGCTGCAGCTCATGGTGTTGGCCGTATCGACATTACCGAAAACCGCACCGTGGGTATGAAGTCTCGTGGTTGTTACGAAACGCCAGGCGGCACGGTAATTGTGGCTGCTTTACGTGCGATTGAAGAATTGGTTCTCGATAAAACCTCACGTGTATGGCGTGAGAAAGTGGGTCAAGAAATGGCACACTTGGTGTATGACGGTCGTTGGTTCACGCCTTTATGTACTTCACTAATCGCCGCTTCTGAAGCAATGGCTGCTGATGCTAACGGTGACGTAGTGATTAAGTTATACAAAGGCCAAGCGGTAGCGGTACAAAAACGCTCACCAAATAGCTTGTACTCAGAAGAGTTTGCCACTTTTGGTGAAGACCAAGTGTACGATCAAAAGCACGCTGAAGGCTTTATTCGTTTATACTCTCTAGCCAGCCGGATCCGTGCTTTAAATAGCAAATAAGATTGGCCGACGTATAAGCAGGAAATACACAGACCTCAGAGGCAATTTGCTCTGGGGTCTTTGCAATAATAAATGGAGAGTAAAATGGCATTGTGGGGTGGGCGTTTTAGCCAAGCTGCAGATACCAGATTTAAGCAGTTCAATGATTCGTTACGTTTTGATTATCGTTTAGCGGAGCAAGACATAACCGGATCAATTGCATGGTCGAAAGCATTGTTAAGTGTGGGTGTAATTACCGCCGACGAGCAACAGCGCTTGGAATCGGCCTTATTGGATTTGGGTAAACAAGTTGCTGAAAACCCGCAACAGATTTTGGGCAGTGATGCTGAAGATATTCACTCATGGGTAGAGATTCAACTTATCCAACGAGTGGGCGACTTAGGCAAAAAGCTTCACACAGGCCGTAGCCGTAATGACCAAGTTGCTACCGATTTAAAACTGTGGTGTAAAAGCCAAGGTGTTGAATTACTCGAGCACTTAGACAAGCTGCAACAAAAACTGGTTAAGTTTGCTCGCCAACAGCAAGACACCGTGCTGCCAGGTTACACTCACTTGCAACGCGCTCAACCGGTTACTTTTTCTCACTGGGCAATGGCCTACGTAGAAATGTTTGAACGTGATTACTCTCGTTTGCAAGATGCCCTAAGCCGTTTAGATGTATCACCACTTGGTTGTGGCGCATTAGCCGGTACCGCCTACCCAATGGATCGCCAGCAAATTGCTAAAGATTTAGGCTTTCGCCGTGCTACGCGTAATAGCTTGGACTCAGTGTCTGATCGCGACCACGTGGTTGAACTTATCTCTACTGCCTCTATTAGTATGATTCACCTAAGCCGCATGGCTGAAGATTTAATTTTTTATAACTCGGGTGAGTCGGCATTTTTAGATTTGTCAGACCAAGTGACCTCTGGCTCATCATTGATGCCACAAAAGAAAAACCCAGATGCACTAGAGCTTATCCGTGGTAAAACCGGCCGAGTATACGGTGCATTGTCGGGCATTATGATGACCCTTAAAGCATTGCCTTTGGCTTATAACAAAGACATGCAAGAAGACAAAGAAGGTTTGTTTGATGCGTTAGATACATGGGGTGACTGCTTAGCTATGGCTGAGTTGGTGCTTGATGATATGGATGTGCATGAAGAAACCACCACTGAGGCCGCTAAAGGTGGTTACTCAAATGCTACAGAACTGGCCGATTACTTAGTGGCTAAAGGCATTCCTTTCCGCGAAGCGCACCACATTGTGGGCATTGCAGTGGTTAAAGCCATTGAGAAAGGCGTTCCGCTTGAAGACTTAAGCCTGGCTGAGTTTAAAGAGTTAGCGCCAGAGATTGAAGACGACGTTTATCCAAACTTGTCCCTAGAATCAACGCTAGCTAAACGCCAGGCCTTAGGCGGCGTAGCGCCAGAGCAAGTTGAACATGCCTTAACCGAAGCCGAAACTCGCTTGTCGAAACGTAACGTAAAAGGTTTATACGTTCGCTCTGCTCGAATGACCGACTTAGACACCATTGAAACTATGGTGAACTACTGGGCGCAAGCGGGTGAAAACTTACCGCGACCACGTCCTGAATTAGTACAAGCCGTTGGAGATTTCACGGTAAGCGAGCAAGCTGGCAAGGTGACTGGGTGTGCATCGCTATATTTGTACGATACTGGCCTAGCAGAGATTCGTTCATTAGGCGTTAACCCTGGCTCACAGCGTGCTGGCCAAGGCCGAGCCATGGTGCAACACTTAATGAAGAAAGCCAAGAAGATGGAAATTGAGAAGGTATTTGTACTGACTCGTGTTCCAGAATTCTTCATGAAGCTTGGCTTTAGCCCTACCTCTAAAAACATGCTGCCTGAAAAGGTAATGAAGGATTGTGATATTTGTCCTCGTCAGCATGCTTGTGATGAAGTGGCACTAGAATTTATTCTGGATAACAACACCCTTATTCATAAGCAAAATGTTGCTTAGCTAAGTGTTTCAACTGGTCATTAAGCCTCGTTTAACGAGGCTTTTTTATTGGCTGGAATTTAGTGTTTCATTCAGCTTTATCAGGCTAATTACTGGGCGATGATCACTAAGGGTATTTGGACCCAGCTTATAGTTAATAAATTGAAGGTCTTTACTGATAAATATCCAATCTAAGCGTTTGTTTTTATAGCTGGCAAGTTGAGAGCTTTGCGGTTGATAAACACGATAGCGGCTGTTGCTTTCAAAGCGGCTAACTACGCCTTCATTTTTTTCCCACTCACTATTAAAGTCACCCATTATAATGGCGCTACCTTCATGCTGGTTAAAACGCTCTCTTAGTTCCGCCATCTGTTGGCGCCTTTTGCTAGCGCGAGAAAAATCTAAGTGCAGTGATACTACATCCACGCTTTGCGTAGCAGTAATGTTAATTTTGGCTGCGGTAAAACCCTTAGTAGTGGTAGGGGGCGTTGGCATAAAGTGATAAGCATAGGCTTCGCTTATTGGGTATTTAGATAAAATGGCAGTACCGTAATTGGCCAGTTTTCCGGTGCTATGTAAGCTGTGTGCGTACCACGAATATCCGGCGTGCTGTGCGATATATTCAACATGGTTGAAAGAACCTGACCAAGCAGATGAGTCATCGGCTTCTTGCAGAGCAACTACATCAATGTTTTGCTGTTTTAAGTAGACCGCAATATCTAGCAAGTTTTGCCGAGTAGTTGTACTACTTACTAGCAGTTGGTTTAAGGCATTTTTTCGGCCGTGGGCAAGGTTAATACTTGCAACTCTAAGTTGTGGAAGCGGCGTTGTTACTACGTTTGAGTGAGGCCAATAATCTACTTTTAAAGGCACCGCTTGAGAGTCTTCTGTGAGGGCGTTGTTGGCACAGCCACTTAGCATCAAACCTAATAAAAGTAGAGTAAGCAAGTGAACAGTACTGGTGGTGCGCAATGCACTGTTCCTAAGTGTTTTCTTGGGCTGCAAGGAGTTCAGTCTGGGCTTTTTTGCTCATGCCTTTAACCACTAACTCGAAAGAATTATCGATTAAGCGAAACGCTTCGTTTTCTGCATCGCTGCCATCAAAATGAATAGTGAGCCAATGGCGTTTGCTCATGTGGTAGCCGCGAGTAATCGCGGGATAGATATCGATAAGCGCATCTATTTGCTCAGGCTGGCATTTCAGGTTCATATTCATCTCGCCCTCTTTCCAACTCACTAGCGCGAACATTTTACTACGAACCTTAAACACTGGTACGTCAGGCGCGAAGGGCAAATCCTGAGTCACCTCTGGTTTCGCCATTAAATAATCTTTTAGTTGCTGATATTCCATATCATTGCGCTTCAGTTGATTTGCTTATGCTCAATAGTAGCCAGAAAATACAACTATGCGAATACTTTGCTGCTTGGTATCAGTTACCGATATCCATACGATGCTGTGACACATGGCTAAATATTCGTTCGCCGTCTAACACTTGAGCAAAAGGCATGGGGTTGCTGCAATGTTCAAGCACATAATCGGTGAGCTTCTCTTTAACAATGCTTAATAGCTGGTCTTCTGACCAAGGTTTGGCGAGGTAATAATTGAGTCCACCGCGATTAATGGCCTCAATGGTATCGTGCAGGCCAGCTTGCCCAGTGAGCAAAATTTTCTTCGCTGCTTCGCTATTGTCGGCGTGATTAAGATCGATAAGAAAATCGATGCCGAGTTCGTCGGGCATGATGTGATCGGCAAGAATGATGGCGAGTTGACCACCTTGCGCTTCAAAGTCTTTTATCACTTCGCGGGCTTCAGCTACGCTCTCGGCACCGTCGATGGTAAAAGGTGGGCTTAAAGAGGCGATATCGTGTAGTACACTGTCGAGCACTTCGCGTTCATCATCAACACATAAAATCAATAATTGTTCCATGGTGCGGCTCCTTAAAGTCCTAGGTCTGATTCAATGGTAAGGTAATTATGAAACGGGTAAATTGTCCTAGCTCAGATTCCACTTCGATTCTGCCTAAATGTTGTGCAACTATTTGTTGGCACACCGTTAAACCTATTCCCAAGCCGAAGTTACTTTCACGCTTGGTGGTGAAATTAAGTTGGAATATCTTTTCTATAATCTCCGGTTTGATGCCGGGTCCATTATCTTCTATACAAATGGAAATATAGCGGGGTGAGGCTTCGATATATTGGCTGCTTACGCTGAGTTTTCCATGAGTCCCCATTGCGTCTAGAGCGTTGGCAATAAGATTTGTCCATACTTGCTGCAACGCGATAGGGTGGCAGCGGTAAACCGGTAATAGGCCGTAACTACACTCAACCTCGAAGCCACGTAAACGATTCTCTAAAATCACAAGAGTTTCTGCTATGCCTTCGTTCAAGTCGGCCAGTACTGGTTGCTCTGGATCGCGACCCGCATAGTGCTTTAAGCCTTTTACCAGTTCAGCTATTCGTGAAGCGCAAACTTGAATATTACGAAGGAAGTTACCAATTTGATGGTAACTCGCCAGCGTTGCGATTAACTGGGAGTTATCTAATGTGTCGCTGCACTCCAAATATTGTTGGCGCAAACTGGGGCCGTCTAGGCCTATAGTTACTGCTTTTCTTGCAGTAATGGCATCACCAAAAAGTTCTGTCGAGTTTTTGCTGCGCTGGCGTATCTCGCTGGTGGACATAGGTTTTAAGGTAAACGCTGCCTTGAGCAATTCATGGCCAAGTTGCTGTTGTGGATGGGTTAACTCATTGTATAATACAGTGGGTAATTGCTTGGCGATGGTGTCGCTACCGCGAATGATTGCGGCCACAGGGTTGTTTAACTCATGGGCAATGCCGGAAATAAGCTGGCCAAGCACCGCCATTTTCTCTTTTTCTATTAGCTGTTCGTGAGCTGAGTCTAGAGAGTTAAGAGTACTCTGCAAGGTAAGTTTGGTATGAATGCTCTTTTGCAAACGTCGGTTAAAATGGCGCAATAGCAGGTTAGTAAATAGAGGCAGCAACTGACTGCTCGAATCGAGTACTTTGGCAAAGGTTGCCCGGTCGAGTTTGATCACGTCGGTTCGCTGCGTGGTTACCGCACTGGTAAAACCAAGCTCACCGGTAACAAAAGACATTCCTCCTACCAATGAACCAGCTTGCATGCGAGCTACTTCGAGTATGTGTTGACCCTGTTGCTTCTTAAGCACCACTTCGCCTTTAGCGATAAACCATAAGAAGCGATTGGCTTTGCCTTCTTGTGTTAATACGTGATTTGCGCTGTAAGTACGACAAAGGTGGTCTTCATCATTGTCTTGGAAAAAACCATACAGTGCCGAAATCACTTTATCTGAAAGCTGTTGATCGCTTAAGGCGGTATAGTCAAAGAAGTTAGCCCTAATTTGTGCAACTTGTGCTGCTAGCTGCTTTTCTAACCAGCGTTGTTGAGCAGTTTGCTGTTGGTGAATAGGCCATTTGTTGCGAATTAGCTGCGTGATTTCGCTGTTACTGCTGTTAGGGGGGATAATCGCATCTGGGCTAAACTGATTTATCCAGTGGAACACTTGCTCGGCGTTGGGCATTTGCTGAGTATGATGCAATACCAGCTTAAGGTTTTCGTAAACGGGCTGCTGTAATAAGGCCTGTAAGGCTAAGGCATTTTTTGGCTGGGATAGTCGCTCTGTATCAATCACAATCAGTGCTACATGGTGAAGTTGCAACTGCGAGTTATCGGGTACGTCTTCACAGCACCAGTATCGCCAAGGGGCATCCGCTTGATCAAGCGTTGTTGACCAAGGCTGCTGGCTTATGATTAACAGGCTGTGGTGCTGAGTCATGGCAATCCAAGTTAACGCTTGTTGTTGAATATTATAGACTTACAATGATTAAGGTTTTGCGAGCTATCTAACGCTTGGTGAGACTTCTTTTGCTGTGGGTGATTACCTATTGAACAATTATTTGGGTTTAACTTGTTTTTTAACCTCGCTTGAGTATAATACGCCAGCTCACTAATTTAGTGGGTTGAGTTGTTTAGGCAATTCATTTAGTTAGCTTGGTTTAAGTTAACTACTAACAGTGTTTCCGATTTGGAAGCAAACGTTACTCGTCGCATGCACTACCATCCCCAAATTTTGGATAAGGATGTCGTTGGTGTGTGTTAGGTTCTTTAATTTTTTATTTGGAGCTCTGTCAATGCAGAACCAAAGAATTCGAATCCGCTTGAAAGCATTTGATCACCGTCTGATCGATCAATCTACTGCGGAAATCGTAGAAACTGCCAAACGCACTGGCGCTCAGGTTCGTGGTCCTATTCCACTGCCTACTCGTAAAGAGCGTTACACCATTCTGGTATCTCCGCACGTTAATAAAGACGCGCGTGATCAGTATGAAATTCGCACCCACAAGCGTCTAGTAGACATCGTTGAGCCAACTGATAAAACAGTTGACGCTTTGATGCGCCTTGACCTTGCTGCTGGTGTAGATGTGCAAATCAGCTTGGGCTAAGCCTGAGTCTGACTAATAAGAGGTTTTTACAATGATTGGTCTAATCGGTCGTAAAGTTGGAATGACTCGCATCTTCACTGAAGATGGCGCATCAATTCCAGTTACCGTAATCGAATGTGAGCCAAACCGCGTTACTCGTGTTATCACTGAGGACAGCGACGGTTACCGTGCTCTACAAGTGACCACCGGCGCTAAAAAAGCAAGTCGTGTTAGCAAACCAGAAGCGGGTCAATTCGCTAAAGCTGGTGTTGACGCGGGTCGCGGCCTGTGGGAATTCCGTCTAGCAGACGGTGAAGGTGAAGAAGTTAACGTAGCTGATGAGCTAAAAGTTGACTTATTCAATGAAGTTAAAAAAGTAGACGTTACTGGTACTTCTAAAGGTAAAGGTTTCCAAGGCGGTGTTAAACGCTGGAACTTCGCTACCCAAGATTTTACTCACGGTAACTCTTTGAGCCACCGTGCTCCTGGTTCTATTGGTCAAAACCAAAGCCCAGGTAAAGTATTCAAGGGCAAGAAGATGGCCGGACATATGGGTGCAGAGCGTGTAACTACGCAAAACCTAGATGTTGTACGTGTTGATGTTGAACGTAACCTAATTTTGGTTAAAGGTGCCGTACCAGGCGCTACCAATGGTAACGTGATCATTAAACCTGCTGTTAAAGCGTAACGCTAGGAGATAGTAATGGAATTGGTATTGAAAGACGCGCAAAGCGCTCTTGAAGTTTCCGAAACTACCTTCGGACGTGACTTTAACGAAGCGTTGATTCACCAGGTAGTAACTGCATACGCTGCAGGCGCTCGCCAGGGTTCACGCGCTCAGAAAACACGTTCTGAAGTATCAGGTGGTGGTAAGAAGCCATGGCGTCAGAAAGGTACAGGCCGAGCTCGTGCCGGTACAATTCGTAGCCCAATTTGGCGTAGCGGCGGGGTAACCTTTGCAGCTAAGCCACAAGATCACAGCCAAAAAGTTAACAAGAAAATGTACCGCGGCGCAATCCGCAGCATCTTGTCTGAACTTGTTCGTCAAGAACGTTTGATTGTGGTTGAGAAATTCAGCGTTGAAGCGCCAAAAACTAAAGAATTAGTTGCTAAGTTGAAAGACTTCGATTTGAACGATGTATTAATCGTTACGCCTGAAGTTGATGAAAACTTATTCTTGGCCGCACGTAACCTCTACAAAGTAGACGTTCGTGATGTAGCTGGTATTGACCCAGTTAGCTTGATTGCTTTTGATAAAGTGTTGATAACTGCTGATGCAGTGAAACAAATTGAGGAGTGGTTAGCATGATCAGCGAAGAACGTTTGTTGAAAGTACTAGTAGCTCCACATATCTCTGAAAAGAGCACTATGTCTGCTGAAGCCGATAACACTATCGTATTCAAAGTTGTTTCTACAGCAACTAAAGCAGAAATCAAAGCTGCAGTTGAAAAACTATTCGAAGTTGAAGTGACTGGCGTTACTACCTTGAACCAAAAAGGTAAAACTAAACGTCACGGAGCTCGTTTCGGTCGCCGTAACGACGTGAAGAAAGCGTATGTAACCTTAGCTGAAGGTTCAGACATCGACTTCACCGGTGCCGCAGAGTAATAGGAGTATTCTTAAATGGCTATTGTAAAATGTAAGCCTACATCTGCTGGTCGTCGCCACGTTGTTAAAGTGGTTAATACTGACCTGCACAAAGGCAAGCCTTACGCTCCTTTGTTGGAAAGTAAGTCGAAATCTGGTGGTCGTAACAACCGCGGTGTAATTACCGTGCGTCATATTGGTGGTGGTCATAAGCAACACTACCGTATGATTGACTTCAAACGAAATGATAAAGATGGCATTCCTGCGAAAGTAGAACGTCTTGAATATGATCCAAACCGCAGTGCTCACATTGCTTTGGTATTATTTGCAGACGGTGAACGCCGTTACATTTTGGCACCAAAAGGTGTTAAAGCAGGCGCAGCTATTGCTTCTGGTGTTGATGCACCAATCGAAGCTGGTAACTGTTTGCCAATGCGTAACATGCCAGTAGGTTCTACTGTTCACGCGATTGAAATGAAGCCTGGTAAGGGTGCCCAAATGGCACGTTCTGCTGGTGCTTACGCTCAAATCGTTGCGCGTGATGGTGCATACGTAACTCTACGTCTACGTAGTGGTGAAATGCGTAAGATATTATCTGATTGTCGCGCTACATTAGGCGAAGTAGGTAATGGCGAGCATATGCTACGTAAACTTGGTAAAGCTGGTGCAACGCGCTGGCGTGGTGTTCGTCCTACCGTTCGCGGTGTGGTAATGAACCCAGTTGATCACCCACATGGTGGTGGTGAAGGTCGTACATCTGGTGGCCGTCATCCAGTTACTCCTTGGGGTGTTCCAACCAAAGGTTACAAAACTCGTAAAAACAAGAGTACGGATCAATATATCGTACGCCGTCGTTCTAAGAAATAAGGGGAATCGCCATGCCACGTTCTCTCAAGAAGGGTCCATTCATTGACCTACACTTGTTGAAGAAGGTAGAGAAAGCGGTGGAAAGCGGGGACAAGAAACCATTGAAAACTTGGTCTCGTCGCTCAATGATCATTCCACAAATGATCGGTTTGACCATCGCTGTCCATAATGGTCGTCAGCACGTTCCAGTATTTGTTACCGATGAAATGATCGGTCATAAACTGGGTGAATTTGCGCCAACTCGTACTTATCGCGGCCATGTCGCAGATAAGAAAGCGAAGAAGAAGTAGGAGTATAAATTATGGAAGCTTTAGCTAAACATCGTTTTGCTCGTGGTTCTGCGCAGAAAGCTCGCCTGGTTGCAGATCAAGTACGTGGTCTACCAGTAGAAAAAGCACTTGTTACGTTGCAATTCAGCAGCAAAAAAGCAGCAGGACTTGTTAAGAAAGTTCTAGAGTCTGCTATTGCTAACGCTGAGCACAACGAAGGTGCTGATATTGATGAGTTGAAAATTACCAAAATCTTCGTTGATGATGGTCCAACTCTAAAGCGTATTCGTCCTCGTGCTAAAGGCCGAGCCGACCGTATTATCAAGCGTACCAGCCACATCACTGTGGTTGTATCTGATAACTAGGAGATAAGCAATGGGTCAGAAAGTACATCCTAATGGTATTCGCCTAGGTATCGTAAAACCATGGAATTCAACCTGGTATGCCGATAAAGGTGAATACGCAGACAACCTTTTCAGTGACCACAAAGTACGTCAGTTCTTAACTAAAGAATTGAAAAGTGCTTCTGTGTCTCGCATTACAATTGAACGTCCTGCTAAAAGCATTCGTGTGACTATTCACACTGCTCGCCCAGGTGTTGTAATTGGTAAGAAAGGTGAAGATGTTGAGAAACTTCGCAAGAACGTAGCTAAATTAGCTGGCGTACCTGCGCAAATCAATATCTCAGAAGTTCGTAAGCCTGAGTTAGACGCGAAATTAGTAGCAGACTCTATCTCTAGCCAACTAGAACGTCGTGTTATGTTCCGTCGCGCTATGAAGCGTGCCGTGCAAAATGCAATGCGTCTAGGCGCTAAAGGTATCAAGGTTCAAGTTAGTGGTCGTTTAGGCGGAGCAGAAATTGCTCGTGCTGAATGGTACCGTGAAGGCCGTGTACCTCTACACACTTTACGTGCTGACATCGATTACTCAACTTCAGAAGCGTTGACTACTTACGGTATCATCGGCGTTAAAGTTTGGATCTTTAAAGGCGAAGTTCTTGGCGGTATGCCATTGGCTGTAGCTCCTGAAGCTCCTTCTAAGCCGAAGCGCGGCAACAAGCGCAACGCTAAATAGGAGAATCGGGAATGTTACAACCAAAACGTACTAAATTCCGTAAGCAGCACACTGGTCGTAACCGTGGTTTAGGCAAAGGACAAGATGTGTCTTTTGGCGACTTCGGTCTTAAAGCGACTGGCCGTGGCCGTCTTACTGCTCGTCAGATCGAAGCAGCACGTCGTGCGATGACTCGTCACATTAAACGTCAAGGTAAAATCTGGATCCGTGTATTCCCAGACAAACCTATTACTCAGAAGCCTCTTGAGGTTCGTATGGGTAAAGGTAAAGGTAATGTGGAATATTGGGTAGCCCAAATTCAGCCAGGCAAAGTCCTGTATGAAATGGACGGTGTATCAGAAGAGCTTGCTCGTGAAGCGTTTGAACTAGCTTCTCGCAAGTTGCCTATTAGCACTACTTTTGTAACGCGGACGGTAATGTAATGAAAGCTAACGAACTTAAAGATAAAAGTGTTGAAGAGCTTAAAGCTGAGCTACTAAACCTGCTTCGTGAGCAATTCAACTTGCGTATGCAAGCAAGTACTGGTCAATTAGCCCAATCTCACTTGCTTAAAAACGTACGTCGCGACATCGCGCGTGTGAAAACAATTCTGAATCAGAAGGCAGGTGCGTAATGAGCGATATCCGTACATTGCAAGGCAAAGTAATTAGCGACAAAATGGACAAGTCTATTGTTGTTGCTATTGAGCGTCAGGTTAAACACCCTATTTACGGTAAATACACCAAACGCACTACTAAGCTACATGCACATGATGAAGCTAACGTTGCCGCTGAAGGCGATGTAGTAACTATCAAAGAATGTGCTCCAATTTCTAAGACTAAGTCTTGGACTTTGGTAGACGTAGTAGTTAAAGCCTAAGCTTTAAAAACGAATGAAAAGGCTCCTGTTTAGGGGCCTTTTTTCTATAATTAGCTTACAAACACTAATGTTATTAGTTGATTTTGTAGCACAATTACTCAATTTCCCCCTCAATTTCTATATTTCCCAATTGCATGTCCTGGCATGAGCTGGCAGTATCATTTAGTTATATGAGTTTTAGATCTAATGGAGCAGTCGTTTAGGTTCATGGAAGAGCAGAAGCCGTCACAGTCTAGGGAAGGAAAAGAAGTCGATTTACGACAGCTTTTTGTTACCTTGTGGCAAGCCAAATTAAACATAATCCTTGTAGTGATGGTGACATTACTGCTGAGTATGCTTTATGTAAAAGCACTGCCTTCTTTGTATCAAGCCTCCTCAAAATTGATGATAGGTTACAGCCAAGCGAAAATGGTGGCTGTAGAAGATGTCTATAATTTTGATACTCAAGCAGAGTCTTACTTTAATACTGAAATGGAGATTTTGCGTTCAGAACGTATTGCTCTAGCAGTGATCAACAAGCTCGATTTGCAGCACCACCCGGAATTTTTACGCGCCCCAATTGCTCCTTGGCGATACTGGTGGCAAGTGGTTACTCTCGGTTACAGCAGTCAGTTTAGCCCTTCTGCTACCCCAAGCGAGGCGCGGCTACTTAGGGTATTTAAACAACGCCTTTCGGTAACCCCTCTTCCCAAAAGTCGTTTGGTTGAAATTGGTTTTAGAAGTTGGGACCGGTTATTGGCGCAGCAAGTATCGATTGCTGTCGCCGAGGCCTATATTGAATACCATCGCAGCTCTAGTGAAGCAGCCACTGACCAAACTATTGGCTGGTTATTGCAAGAACTGAATCGCTTAAAAACGGCATTGCAAAGCTCTGAAGTTGAATTACAACTTTATAGAGAAGAAGAAAACTTAGTAGACCAAGAAGGTATTCTTGGACTTATTGGTAAAGAGCTACAACAGCTCACTACCCAACAATTAGAAGCTCAGCGTTTAAAAAGTGAAGCTAGTGCCTTATGGTCCATCGTTAAACGTGCTTCAAAAGGGGACTTGGATAAACTTACTTCTTTGAGCGAAATTCAACGCGACCCGATGGTGCAGAATATTAAGCGCCGACGCATTGAACTAGAGCTTGAACAAGCTGATCTCGCAAAGCGCTATGGGCCTAAACACCCTAAAAGAGTGTCGCTGTCTGGAGAAATAGCTCGAGTAGAGTTAGAGCTTCGCAGCCAAACCAATTTTATCATTTCAGGTATTGAGAAAAGCTATCAATCGGCCGTCGCTCGCGAAGCCGCTTTGGCTGAGTCTTTACGTTTAGCTAAAGTTAAGTATCAAGACCTTAGTCGAAAAACTACCCGTTTTAATCAGTTAACTCGAGAAATAGACAGTAATACCCGTTTATACAATACTTTCTTAGAGAAGTTCAAAGAAGCTGAAGCTGCCGAGGGCTTCAATCGCGGTTATGCTCAGCTAGTTGATAGTGCTCGTTTGCCCGAGTCAGCCATTAAGCCGAAGAAAGCGATTATTGTTATTTTGGCGGGAATGTTAGCGGGCATACTTAGTGTTGTGTTTGTATTATTGAAACAAGCGATGTCGAGAACTTTCGCAACGGTAGAAGAGCTTGAAACAGCAATGAGCGTAGAAGTCATTGCTGAAGTACCTAAAGTGAAAGTACGTAGTAATAAGTGGTTACGGCAAGGTGTGCACCCTTGGTTGGGCGAGCCTTTGCGTTCTTTGAGGGCACGCTTACAAATGCGCCCAAATCGCGGGCAAGTGGTATTGTTCACTTCTGCTTTAGAGGGCGAAGGTAAAACTAGTTTAACTATTCAAACTGCAGCAGCTTGTAGTGACGTTGAAAAAGTACTGCTAATTGATGCCGACTTACGTCGCGCGTCGGTTTCTACTTACTTAAATTATCCCTTAACCCAGCCGGGTTTAACTCACCTGTTATCTCGAACTCATACGGTATCCCAGTGTATTTATCGTGATAACCAACTCGGCTTTGATGTGCTTACAGCGGGACTCATTGACCGTCACTCTACTTCCCTCTTAGCCTCTAAGAAATTCAAGCTCTTGCTTAAAGGTTTGCGCCAGCATTATGACCGTATCGTGATTGAAACAGGTCCTTTGATGCAAGTAACTGATGCCGTAATGGTTGCGCCAGTAGTAGACGCCACGTTGATGGTGGTACAAGCTGAGCGCACAGACGGAAAATCGATAGAAAGCGCATTAAACAAGTTGTCTCGTATGGACATAGAGATTGCCGGGGTTGTGTTTAACAAGGTTGCACGTAATCGTCGTGCCTATGATTACGACCTACCGTCAGTGCATCTTGTAGAGCGCAGCCCTAAAGTTGTTCCTATTCACGAAGATAAGTTTCGTCAGCATGGCTAATTCCTGCCGGAAGGTGGAGAGTTAAACAGTTTTGGTATATGGTTGTGCCGCACTATATAGGAAGGGCCCATGCCAGCAACACAAAGCACCACGCAGCATGCATTTAGTTACTTAGATTTTGAACGCGAAGCTTGGTCAACACTCCGAAAATCTGTACCACTCACCTTAACTGAAGATGATCTAGAGAGCATTCGTGGTATTAACGAAGCACTATCATTGCAGCAAGTGTGCGACATTTATTTACCCCTCTCGAGATTACTTAATCTTTATGTGAAAGCACGACAAGATCGTCGTGAAGTGCTGGCCAATTTCTTAGGCAGTAATAAACATGTTCCATACATTATTGGTGTTTCGGGCAGTGTCGCAGGCGGCAAAAGTACCACGTCGAGAATCTTGCAAGCGCTATTACAACGTTGGCCAGAACATCCTAAAGTAGACATTGTTACTACCGACGGCTTTTTGTACCCCAATGAAGAGCTTGAAGCACGTGGTTTGATGCAACGAAAGGGTTTTCCAGAAAGTTATGACCAAAAGGGACTGGTAGAGTTTGTGTCTGCACTAAAAGCAGGCGAAGCTAAAGTGTCTGGCCCGATATATTCACACCTCTCGTACAACATTGTTAAAGACAAACAAGTTGTGGTTGAACAACCCGATATTGTTATTTTGGAAGGTTTGAATGTACTGCAGTCTTCTGGGGATTACCCCAAGCAACAGGCTAGGCAAGTATTTGTTTCTGATTACTTAGATTTCTCAATTTTTGTGGATGCTAAACCAGATCTTTTAGAAACGTGGTACGTTGAGCGTTTCCAAAAATTTAGGGCGAGCGCCTTTACCAATCCCAATAACTATTTTCACCATTATGCCGGCTTAGATGAACAACAAGCTGACCAAGTGGCTAAACAAATTTGGTCTAGCATTAACCAAGTTAACTTGATGGAAAACATTCTGCCTACCCGAGAGCGTGCCGATCTCATTTTAGAGAAAGGACAAAACCACGAAGTTAGCCGAGTTCGCCTACGAAAATGACCTTACCTTTTCCACTTCTAGAAAACGTGTGTTTACGCCGTTATAACAGCTTTGGTCTTAACGCCAACGCACGTTACTTATTCGAATTGAATAATCCGCAAGACCTACCACAGCTGTTTACTTGGATAAACCAACAACAGTTACCATGGATAACTATAGGTAGCGGTTCAAACTTATTATTACTCGAAGATTTTAAAGGGGTGGTGATCGTAAACCAACTCCAAGGCATAGAGGTTGAGGAGCAAGCGCAGCACTTCAACATTAGTGTTGCTGCTGGTGAGGACTGGCATGAGTTTGTAAAGTGGACGGTTGAGCATGGATACTACGGGCTAGAGAATCTCGCGCTCATTCCTGGCACCTTAGGGGCTTCTCCAGTACAAAACATTGGTGCTTACGGACTGGAACTGGCTGATGTATGCAGCGAGGTAGAGTTTTTTCACTTAGAGACGCAGTCATTGAAGCGCTTGAATAGTGAACAATGTGAATTCAACTACCGAGACAGTATCTTTAAGCAAAGCCTAAAGGGAAAGGTTGTGATTACTAATATTACCCTTTGCTTAGCTAAACAGTGGTCAGCTAAGCTTAGTTATAGTGGTCTTAATCAGTTGCCTGATACAGCCAATGCTAAACAAGTCTTTGATAAAGTCTGCGAGCTTCGCAATAGCAAGCTACCCGATCCAAGTAAGCTAGGAAATGCTGGAAGCTTTTTTAAAAACCCGGTAATCAGTCCTCAGCGCCTAGAAGAATTGTTGACGCGGTTCCCAGCTCTTCCTCATTATTCAACTACAACGAGCGATGTTAAGGTTGCTGCAGGTTGGTTAATTGACCAACTAGGGCTAAAAGGACATCGCATTGGCGATGCAGCAGTACATCAAGAACAAGCTTTGGTATTGGTGAATATTCAGCAAGCATCTGCCAATAATGTCCTCGACTTATGTCGGCATATTAGGCAACAGGTTTGGCAGCAGTTCAGTATTTTGCTGGAACCTGAAGTGCGCTTTATTGGAGAGTTTGGAGAGGTTCAACCCGATAGCGTTTTAGGGTTGCCCGATGCGAGAGAATAAACCTTATAAGCTTATTCAAGCATTGGCTAACGGGCAGTTTTGCTCGGGTGAGCATCTCGCGCAGCTAATTGGGGTCTCACGCACTACCGTTGCAAGCTATATCAACAAGTATACCCAACTAGGTTTAGATATTTATAAAGTGAAAGGTAAAGGCTACCGGCTTGCCGCTCCTATCTCTTTGCTCGACTTCGAACGGTTAACCTTAACGTTGCCAGAAAATTCACCAGTGGTGATCGAACAAGTTGATTCAACCAACGCATGGTTGATGAAAAACCTCAATCAACTTTCTCATGGGCAGGTTGTTCTCGCTGAATTTCAAAGTGCTGGCCGAGGCCGTCGTGGCCGCGCTTGGCAAACACCTTATGCTGGCCAGCTTTGCATGTCGCTGTTGTGGCGCTTACAAGATGGCATTGAAGCGGCAATGGGTTTGAGCCTTGCTGTTGGTCTTGCTGTGGTGGAAGCCCTTGAACAAGCGGGTTATTCCAACCTTGGGCTAAAATGGCCTAATGATATTTACCTCGATGGTAAAAAGCTGGGCGGCGTACTAATAGAACTGCAAGGCCATGCAAATAGTGAAGTTAGTTTAGTTGTAGGCGTTGGCGTAAATGTGCGGGTTGACGAAGAAAGAGCTAAGCACATTGATCAGCTATTTACCCAATTAGAAAATGATCCGAATCAAATACTTGATCGCAGCCAACTGGCCTGTTTAATTGTTCAATCCTTAAATCAAATGTACGCAGTGTTTCGTGAGCAAGGGTTTTCGGCTCTGCAAGAGCGCTGGAACCGCTACGACGTATTTAAGAACCAGCCAGTGAGCCTTCGTTTTTCTGAAAACAAAGTGCTGCAGGGTCTTGCTAAAGGCGTAGACCAGCAGGGACAACTGATACTAGATACTGACGAAGGCGAGCAAGTATATATGGCGGGTGAAGTATCGCTACGTGGCCAATAATTGAGCCTGCTGGCTGATTTTTGCGCGTTCAATGCTTTCCTTAGGTTTTTTTTCCATTTGCTTGTTGCATTTAATAAATGCATTACATAGAATGCGCAGCACTTAAGCGATGCCGATTTAGCTCAGTTGGTAGAGCAACTGACTTGTAATCAGTAGGTCGCCAGTTCGACTCCGGCAATCGGCACCATCTCTTAAGTGTAAGGCTTCATCTAGTTTTAGGTGACATTGTGGGGGGGTTCCCGAGTGGCCAAAGGGAGCAGATTGTAAATCTGCCGCGAAAGCTTCGATGGTTCGAATCCGTCCCCCCCCACCATTATTTTGGTAGTAGGTCGTCTTCCAAAGGTTTGATGCGGGCATCGTATAATGGCTATTACCTCAGCCTTCCAAGCTGATGATGCGGGTTCGATTCCCGCTGCCCGCTCCACGTTGCTGATATAGCTCAGTTGGTAGAGCGCACCCTTGGTAAGGGTGAGGTCGGCAGTTCGAATCTGCCTATCAGCACCACATTCCTTTAAATTCTCCCTATTACTCTTTACCGTTTGGTAAACGCAAACCAATGGTGCTTTTGTGCCAATAACCTTTATCCAGAGGGACTATTATGTCTAAAGAAAAATTTGAACGTAATAAACCGCATGTAAACGTTGGTACAATTGGCCACGTAGACCACGGTAAAACTACACTAACAGCCGCTATTACTAACGTACTTGCAAAAGTATACGGTGGTGAAGCTAAAGATTTCGCAGCAATCGATAACGCTCCAGAAGAGCGCGAGCGTGGTATTACGATTTCTACTTCACACGTAGAGTACGACACTCCAAGTCGTCACTACGCACACGTAGACTGTCCTGGACACGCTGATTACGTTAAAAACATGATCACTGGTGCTGCACAAATGGACGGCGCTATCTTAGTAGTAGCTTCTACAGATGGCCCAATGCCACAAACACGTGAGCACATCCTGCTTTCACGTCAGGTTGGTGTACCTTACATCATCGTATTCATGAACAAATGTGACATGGTAGATGACGAAGAATTACTAGAATTAGTAGAAATGGAAGTTCGTGAACTTCTATCTGAATACGAATTCCCAGGTGATGACATTCCAGTAATCCAAGGTTCAGCGCTTAAAGCCCTAGAAGGCGAAGAAGCATGGGAAGCTAAGATTGTAGAGCTTGCAGAAGCCCTAGATACTTACATTCCTGAGCCAGAGCGTGACATCGACAAGCCATTTCTACTACCAATTGAAGATGTATTCTCAATTTCAGGTCGTGGTACGGTTGTTACAGGTCGTGTTGAGCGTGGTATCGTTAAAGTTTCAGAAGAAATTGAAATTGTTGGCGTAAAAGAAACCACCAAAACAACTTGTACTGGTGTTGAAATGTTCCGCAAGCTTCTTGACGAAGGTCGTGCTGGTGAGAACTGTGGTATTTTGTTACGTGGTACTAAGCGTGATGACGTACAACGTGGTCAAGTACTTGCAGCTCCTGGCTCAATTACTCCACACACCAAGTTTGAAGCTGAAGTATACGTACTAAGCAAAGACGAAGGTGGCCGTCATACTCCTTTCTTCAAAGGTTACCGTCCACAGTTTTACTTCCGTACAACTGACGTAACAGGTGCTGTAGAGCTTCCTGAAGGTGTTGAAATGGTAATGCCTGGCGACAACTTGAAGTTTGTTGTAGAGCTAATCTGCCCAATCGCGATGGACGAAGGTTTACGCTTCGCAATCCGTGAAGGTGGCCGTACAGTAGGTGCGGGTGTTGTAGCTAAAATCTTCGAATAAGAAGACTTAGTGCAATAGAAGAAAAGGTCGCTTAGGCGGCCTTTTTTGTTTTTAGCCGATAGAAATTAACGGCACATTGCTTGTTGATGAAAATGCAGCGGTTTTATTGCCAATTGAGTCGCGTTTTTTCGACATTCAAGGGTTACAATCTTGAAACAAAGTGCCTATAATGTCGGGCTTCGTGCTATAGGGGTGTAGTTCCAATGGCAGAACGTCGGATTCCAAATCCGAATGTTGGGAGTTCGAATCTCTCCACCCCTGCCACTATCCCTTGATAAAGGGATTTATGATTTTGTGGGATTATTTGTAGGTTGTTTGATGAGTACCAGTACTGAAAACCAAAGTGGGTCGTTAGATGGCCTAAAATGGGCATTAGCTGCTCTAATTTTAATCGCCGCTGTAGTAGGTAACTACCTATATACAGATATGTCGGTATTAGTGCGTGTTCTAGGTGTTGTTATTGCCTTGATCGCTGCATTAGGCATTGCTTCGCAAACCTCTAAAGGCAAGCAAGCCTTCGAATTTGCTAAAGAATCGCGTATGGAAGTGCGTAAGGTTATCTGGCCTACTCGTCAAGAAGCCATTCAAACTACCATGATTGTATTAGCTGCTACTGCATTCATGTCGCTAATTTTATGGGGACTAGACGCTATCTTGGTTCGTTTAGTTGCCTTTGTAACAGGGGTGAGTATCTAATGACTGAAGAGCGCAAATTACGTTGGTATGTGGTTCAAGCCTTTTCCGGCTACGAAGCTCGTGTATCTAAATCTCTTAAAGAATATATTCAAATCCATTCTATGGAAGAGTCTTTCGGTGAGATCTTAGTACCAACTGAAGAAGTGGTAGAAATGCGCGCCGGTCAGAAACGTAAGAGTGAACGCAAGTTCTTCCCTGGTTACGTTTTGGTTCAAATGGATCTAAACGACGAAAGCTGGCACTTAGTGAAAAGTGTGCCTCGTGTTTTAGGTTTTATTGGCGGAACGGCAGAACGTCCAGCGCCAATTTCTGATAAAGAAGCAAAAGCTATCCTTGATCGCCTAGACGAAACGAGTGATAAGCCAAGACCAAAAACATTGTTCGAACCAGGCGAAGTGGTTCGAGTTACCGACGGCCCTTTCGCCGACTTCAACGGTACTATCGAAGAAGTGGATTACGAGAAAAGTCGCGTAAAAGTATCAGTGTTGATTTTCGGACGTGCTACGCCAGTAGAGTTAGAGTTCGGACAAATCGAGAAAGGCTGATAAAAAATAAACAATCAGTTGTTTTTAGGGCAGGGGATCGACTATAATCCGCTGCCCTTTGTTCTATCGGGAAGCTAATCGCATTTGCGAAAGGCGTTTGAACCCACAATAAGGTAAATTTAAAATGGCTAAAAAAGTCCAAGCTTATATTAAGCTTCAAGTTGCTGCGGGTGCCGCAAACCCGTCACCACCAGTTGGTCCTGCTCTAGGTCAACATGGTGTAAACATCATGGAATTCTGTAAAGCATTTAACGCTAAAACAGATTCAATTGAAAAAGGCGCGCCAGTTCCAGTAGTAATTACTGTGTATTCTGACCGTTCTTTCACTTTTGAAACCAAAACTCCACCTGCTTCTTTCTTATTGAAAAAAGCGGCTGGCATTAAATCTGGTTCTGGTGTTCCAAACAAGAATAAAGTTGGCACGGTTACTCGCGCTCAACTAGAAGAGATTGCAAACGCTAAAGCAGTTGATATGACTGGTGCAGACGTAGACGCAATGTGTCGTTCAATTGAAGGTTCTGCCCGTTCTATGGGCTTGGTTGTAGAGGGCTAATACGATGGCAAAACTTTCGAAGCGCATGCGTGCGATCAACGAAAAAGTTGATTCAACAAAAGAATACTCAATTAACGAAGCTGTAACTCTACTTAAAGAATTAGCATCTGCTAAATTCCTAGAGAGCGTTGACGCTGCCGTTAACCTAGGCGTAGATCCTCGTAAATCAGACCAAAACGTACGTGGCGCAACTGTGCTACCTCACGGTACTGGTCGTAACGTTCGCGTTGCAGTATTTACTCAAGGTGCAAACGCTGAAGCCGCTACAGAAGCCGGTGCTGACATTGTTGGTATGGACGACTTAGCCGCTCAAGTTAAAGCTGGTGAGATGGACTTTGACGTAGTAATTGCTTCTCCAGATGCAATGCGCGTTGTAGGTCAACTGGGTCAAATCCTAGGTCCACGTGGTTTAATGCCTAACCCTAAAGTGGGTACAGTTACACCTAATGTAGCTGATGCAGTTAAACTAGCTAAAGCGGGTCAGATTCGCTACCGCAACGACAAAAACGGCATTATCCATACTACTATTGGTAAAGCTGATTTTGACGCTGACAAGCTTAAAGAAAACTTAGAGTCGTTGGTTGTAGCTCTTAAGAAAGCTAAACCTGCTCAATCTAAAGGTCAATTCATCAAGAAAGTTAGCTTGTCTACCACTATGGGTGCAGGCTTGTCTATTGATGTAAATACTTTAGATACTCAAGCGTAATTATTTACAACGCGTGAAATTTATACTAAAATTTCGCGCTTTGTAATTATGGGTAAGGGCTTCGGCCCTCATCCAAGACCGTAGGTGCTTAATCGCTTAATTCCCTACGTAGATGGTGAGGAAACCCAAGAATAAATTTTTATTCTGGAAAACCAAACCGTAACGGCCTCTAAAGCTTAATGATTTAGAGGGAAGTAAACACCAGATTTATCTGGTATTGGATCCAGGAGTAAAGCCAATGGCCTTAAGACTCGAAGACAAAAAGCAAATTGTTGCTGGCGTCAACGAAGCTGCCAAAGGTGCACTTTCTGCAGTAGTTGCTGATTCACGTGGCGTAACTGTAGATGCGATGACTTCACTTCGTGCTAAAGCACGTGAAGCTGGCGTATCTATGCAAGTGGTACGTAATACCCTTGCTCGCCGTGCAGTAGCTGGCACAGACCTAGAATGTCTTACTGATTCATTCTCTGGTCCTACTTTGATTGCCTTCTCTAACGAGCACCCAGGTGCTGCAGCGCGTCTGTTAACAGATTTCGCTAAAGAGCAAGACAACTTTGAAGTACGTGCAGCAGCATTTGAAGGTGCATTAGCAGACGTTAACGTTCTTGCAAAACTACCAACTTACGACGAAGCAATTGCCAAGTTAATGGCAACTATGAAAGAAGCTTCTGCAGGCAAGCTGGTACGCACTCTGGCCGCATTACGCGACCAAAAAGAGTCAGAAGCAGCATAACTTGCTTGTTGCTACATTATTTTATAAATTTAATTGAATTTAGGAATTTGAGTCATGTCTATCACTAAAGACCAAATTATCGAAGCTGTTGCTGAAATGTCAGTAATGGACGTTGTTGAACTAATCGAAGCTATGGAAGAGAAGTTCGGTGTTTCTGCTGCTGCAGCTGTTGCTGTTGCTGGTGACGCTGGTGCTGCTGCTGAAGAGCAAACAGAATTCGACGTAATCTTAACTGCTGCTGGCCCTAACAAAGTTGCTTCTATTAAAGCAGTTCGTGGCGCTACAGGTCTTGGCCTGAAAGAAGCTAAAGGTTTAGTTGATTCAGCTCCTGCTACTGTTAAAGAAGCAGTGTCTAAAGAAGAAGCTGAGACGCTTAAAGCTGCTCTTGAAGAAGCTGGTGCTTCTGTTGAGCTTAAGTAATCTACCTATAAGTAGATTACAGCCTTTATAGGCTATGGCTGGTGGTTAATTGACCACCGGCCTTTTTGCGCTGTAAGACGCCGTCTTTTTTATCACCGTTTTAGATGGTGCGTCTAGCAAAAAACGTTGGGATGTATTTTCAGCGAAACCCGACAAACGGTATGTAAGAACTGTCCCAGATATTGAGGACAGAGTGGGTCACTTATCAGCGAGCTGAGGAACCATATGGTTTACTCTTATACAGAGAAAAAACGCATTCGTAAGGACTTTGGAAAACGTCCTCAAGTAGTGGACACGCCTTACCTGCTTTCAATACAGCTTGACTCTTTTGAGAAATTCATAGAGATCGATCCTGAAGGCGAGTATGGGCTGGAAGCTGCATTCCGCAGTGTATTCCCGATTGCCAGTTATTCAGGATATTCAGAGCTACAATATGTTAGCTACCGTCTTGGCGAGCCGGTTTTTGACGTTAAAGAATGTCAAATTCGTGGAGTCACCTACTCTGCTCCCTTGCGCGTTAAACTGCGCTTAGTGTTATTTGATCGTGAAGCTCCGGCTGGCACGGTTAAAGACATCAAAGAGCAAGAAGTTTACATGGGTGAAATCCCATTGATGACAGGTAACGGTACTTTTGTAATTAATGGTACTGAGCGTGTTATCGTATCCCAATTACACCGTAGCCCTGGTGTGTTCTACGATCACGATCGTGGTAAAACGCATTCTTCAGGCAAGGTGTTATATAATGCTCGAGTTATTCCTTACCGTGGTTCATGGTTAGACTTCGAATTCGATCCCAAGGACAACTTGTTTGTTCGTATCGACCGTCGTCGTAAACTTCCAGCATCTATTATCTTGCGCGCGTTAGAAATGACTACGCAAGAAATTCTAGAAACCTTCTTCGATACCACCGCTTTTGAACTAAAAGACGGCAAGGTAATGATGGAGTTGGTTCCTGCGCGTTTGCGTGGTGATACTGTTTCTTTCGACGTGATGTTAAACGGCGAAGTATTAATTGAAACAGGTCGTCGTGTAACTGCACGCCACATTCGTCAATTGGAAAAATCAGGCGTCGAGCAAATCGAAGTGCCGGTTGAGTACCTAGCCGATAAAGTATTGGCTGAAGAATATATTGATGAAACTACTGGTGAAGTAGTTGCAGAAGCGAACAGTGAATTAAACCTAGAGTTAATTGCTGCGTTATCTGAAGCAGGCCACAAGGTTCTAAAAACCATTTACACAAATGATTTAGACCATGGTTCATTTATCTCAGATACCTTACGCGTAGATTCTTCAACTAACCGCCTTGAAGCGCTAGTAGAAATTTACCGCATGATGCGTCCTGGTGAGCCACCAACAAAAG
Source organism: Agarivorans sp. 1_MG-2023 (assembly GCF_030548385.1). Lineage (NCBI taxonomy): Bacteria > Pseudomonadati > Pseudomonadota > Gammaproteobacteria > Alteromonadales > Alteromonadaceae > Agarivorans > Agarivorans sp. 1_MG-2023. Next base: position 388,383 of record NZ_JAUOSJ010000004.1, read on the forward strand.
ACGCTGCAGAAGCCTTGTTTGAGAACTTGTTCTTCAATGGCGACCGTTATGACTTGTCTACGGTTGGTCGTATGAAGTTCAATAGCCGTGTTGGCCGTGAAGACGGTTCAGTAGCTGGCGTGCTTGATAAAGACGACATCGTTAAGGTAATGCAAACACTGATAGAAATTCGCAATGGCCGTGGTGAAGTTGATGATATCGACCACCTTGGTAACCGTCGAATTCGTAGTGTTGGCGAAATGGCTGAAAACCAATTCCGTGTTGGTCTAGTGCGTGTAGAACGTGCAGTTAAAGAACGCCTAAGCCTTGGTGACCTAGACGCGCTAATGCCACAAGACTTGATTAACGCTAAGCCTATCTCGGCTGCGGTTAAAGAGTTCTTTGGTTCAAGCCAATTGTCTCAGTTCATGGACCAAAACAACCCGCTTTCTGAAGTAACACACAAACGTCGTGTTTCTGCATTAGGTCCCGGTGGTTTGACTCGTGAACGTGCTGGCTTTGAAGTACGTGACGTACACCCTACGCACTACGGTCGTTTATGTCCGATTGAAACACCGGAAGGTCCAAACATTGGTTTGATTAACTCGTTAGCGGTTTATTCGCGCACCAACGAGTTTGGTTTCCTAGAAACCCCTTACCGTAAAGTTATCGATGGTCAAATTACTGACGAAGTAGATTACTTGTCGGCAATTGACGAAGGCACTTATGTAATCGCTCAGGCGAATGCTGAAGCCGACGTAAATGGCAAAATGGTAGAAACAGATTTAGTACCTTGTCGCCACAAGGGTGAATCAACGTACATGCCTACTGACCAAATTCAGTACATGGACGTAAGTCCTCAGCAGATTATTTCTGTTGCTGCATCGTTGATTCCATTCTTAGAACACGATGATGCAAACCGTGCATTGATGGGTTCAAACATGCAACGTCAAGCTGTACCAACCCTACGTGCTGATAAGCCATTAGTAGGTACTGGTATTGAGCGCGCGGTTGCAGTTGACTCTGGTGTAACTGTTGTGTCTAAACGTGGCGGTACGGTTGACTACGCTGATGCTAGTCGCATCGTAGTTAAGGTAAATGAAGACGAAATGCTTCCTGGTGAAGCGGGTATCGACATTTACACCTTAACTAAGTACACCCGTTCAAACCAAAATACCTGTATTAACCAACGTCCAGTGGTTAAAGCTGGTGAGCCGGTTTCTAAAGGCGACGTACTGGCAGATGGTCCTTCAACTGACTTAGGTGAGTTGGCGCTTGGCCAAAACATGCGCGTAGCGTTTATGCCTTGGAATGGTTACAACTTTGAGGATTCAATTGGTATCTCTGAGAATGTAGTAAAAGAAGATCGCTTTACTACTATTCATATTCAGGAACTAAGTTGTATCGCTCGCGACACCAAGTTAGGTACAGAAGAGATTTCTGCAGATATCCCTAACGTAGGTGAATCAGCGCTAAGCAAGCTTGATGAGTCAGGTATTGTTTATGTTGGTGCAGAAGTTAAACCTGGCGACATTCTGGTTGGTAAGGTTACACCTAAAGGTGAAACACAATTAACCCCTGAAGAGAAACTCTTGCGAGCTATCTTTGGTGAGAAAGCGTCTGATGTTAAAGATACATCACTACGTGTACCGAACTCCGTATTTGGTACCGTAATTGACGTTCAAGTCTTTACTCGCGATGGCGTAGAAAAAGACAAGCGTGCTCAAGAAATTGAGTCTATGCAGCTTAAAGAAGCGAAGAAAGATTTAACCGAAGAATTCAAGATTCTTGAAGAAGGTATCTTTGCTCGTGCTAAGTCTGTATTGATTGCAGCCGGTAAATCAGAAGCTGATTTAGACCGCCAGCAACCAGCAGATTGGTTAGAAGCAGCATTAAGCGATGAAGACGCTCAAACGCAGCTAGAGCAAATTGCTGCGCAATATGACGAAATCAAAGCTGAATTCGACAAACAGTTCGACATCAAGCGTCGTAAGATCACTCAAGGTGATGACTTAGCGCCTGGCGTACTGAAAATTGTTAAAGTTTACCTAGCGGTTAAACGTCGCATTCAACCTGGTGACAAGATGGCGGGTCGTCACGGTAACAAAGGTGTAATTTCTACCATTGTTCCACGTGAAGATATGCCGTATGACGAAACTGGTCGCCCAGTAGACATCTGCTTGAACCCACTAGGTGTACCATCGCGGATGAATATCGGTCAGATCCTAGAAACCCACTTAGGCTTAGCGGCTAAAGGTGTTGGTGAGAAAATCGACGAAATGCTGAAAGTTCAGCGTGAAATCGAAATGGATAAACTGCGTGATTTCATCCAGAAAGTGTACAACGTAGGTGATGACGCGCTTAAAGTTGACGTTGCAAGCTTCACTGATGAAGAAGTAATGACACTGGCGAAGAACTTACGTGGCGGTGTGCCTATGGCAACACCAGCATTTGATGGTGCTAAAGAAGCTGAAATCAAAGAGCTATTACGCTTAGCCGATTTGCCTGATTCAGGTCAAATTGTGTTGTGTGATGGCCGTACCGGTCAAGAATTTGAGCGCCCTGTAACTGTTGGTTACATGTACATGTTGAAACTTAACCACTTGGTTGATGACAAGATGCACGCTCGTTCTACTGGTTCTTACAGCTTGGTTACTCAGCAGCCTCTTGGTGGTAAAGCACAGTTCGGTGGTCAGCGCTTCGGTGAGATGGAAGTATGGGCACTTGAAGCATACGGTGCTGCTTACACCTTGCAGGAAATGCTAACGGTTAAATCGGATGACGTTAACGGTCGTACTAAGATGTACAAGAATATCGTTGATGGTAATCATCAGATGGAACCAGGCATGCCTGAGTCGTTCAACGTGTTGCTTAAAGAGATCCGTTCTCTTGGTATCAACATTGAGTTGGACGAGCTGTAAGCACAGGACTTCACCTGATTTAAAAGCAAGGCGGGCGTTTCATTAGAAACGCCCCAGGTTTAACTCCAACTTGGAGAGAAACGTGAAAGATTTACTTAAGTTTCTTAAGCAACAAAGCAAGACCGAAGAGTTTGAAGGCATTAAAATTGGCCTAGCTTCACCTGATCAGATCCGTAGTTGGTCTTTTGGTGAAGTTAAAAAACCTGAAACGATTAACTATCGTACCTTCAAGCCAGAGCGTGACGGTTTATTCTGTGCCCGTATTTTCGGCCCAGTAAAAGATTACGAATGTTTGTGTGGTAAATACAAACGTTTGAAGCACCGTGGTGTTATCTGTGAGAAGTGTGGCGTAGAAGTTACACAGTCTAAAGTTCGTCGTGACCGTATGGGACACATTGAGCTAGCGTCTCCTGTGGCACATATCTGGTTCCTCAAATCGTTACCATCGCGTATCGGTTTATTACTAGATATGACGCTACGTGATATTGAGCGCGTGCTTTACTTCGAATCATTTGTAGTGACTGAGCCTGGCATGACCAGCTTAGAGCGCGGCCAAATGTTGACCGAAGAAACGTACTTAGACTCTCTTGAAGAATACGGCGATGAGTTCGAAGCTAAAATGGGTGCTGAAGCTGTACTAGCTTTACTACGTCATTTAGACCTTGATCAAGAAATCGAAGTAATGCGCGAAGAGTTACAAACTACTAACTCTGAAACTAAGCGTAAAAAGACCACTAAACGTCTTAAGCTTATGGAAGCGTTCCGCGATTCAGGTAACAAACCTGAGTGGATGATTATGACCGTATTGCCGGTTCTTCCACCAGATTTGCGTCCTCTAGTTCCACTAGACGGCGGCCGTTTTGCTACGTCTGATTTGAACGACTTATACCGTCGTGTAATCAACCGTAACAACCGTTTGAAGCGTCTATTAGACCTAGCTGCTCCAGACATCATTGTACGTAACGAAAAGCGTATGCTGCAAGAAGCAGTAGATGCCCTGTTAGACAATGGTCGTCGTGGTCGCGCAATTACAGGTTCTAACAAACGTCCGCTTAAATCTTTGGCTGATATGATCAAAGGTAAGCAAGGTCGTTTCCGTCAGAACTTGCTAGGTAAACGTGTAGATTACTCTGGTCGTTCGGTAATTACCGTTGGTCCTACACTGCGTTTACACCAGTGTGGTTTACCTAAGAAAATGGCACTTGAGCTGTTCAAGCCATTCATCTACGGCAAGCTAGAGCTTCGTGGTCTTGCGACTACGATTAAAGCTGCTAAGAAGATGGTTGAGCGTGAAGGTGGTGAGGTTTGGGATATTCTTGAAGAAGTTATCCGTGAACACCCGGTATTACTTAACCGTGCACCAACCTTGCACCGTTTGGGTATTCAAGCCTTTGAGCCAGTGTTAATTGAAGGTAAAGCGATTCAATTACACCCGCTAGTATGTGCGGCTTATAACGCCGACTTCGATGGGGACCAAATGGCGGTACACGTACCGTTAACCCTAGAAGCACAGTTAGAAGCACGTTCGTTGATGATGTCTACCAACAACGTACTATCGCCAGCTAACGGTGAGCCAATTATCGTACCTTCGCAAGACGTTGTATTGGGTCTGTACTACATGACTCGTGAACGTGTAAATGCTGAAGGCGAAGGTATGTACTTATCTGGCCCTAAAGAGGCAGAGAAGTTATACCGTGCTAAGCAAGCCAGTATTCATGCCCGTGTAAACGTGCGTATTACTGAAGTTGTGGTAGCTGAAGACGGTTCAAAAATCGAAAAGACTGAAATCAAGCAAACCACCATTGGTCGTGCCATTTTGTGGTTAATCGTACCTAAAGGTCTGCCTTTCGAACTTGTTAACCGTTCAATGGGTAAGAAGCAAATCTCAGGATTGTTGAATACTTGTTATCGTAAACTTGGACTTAAGCACTCAGTTATTTTTGCTGACCAATTAATGTACACCGGTTTCCATTATGCAACCTTGTCTGGTGCCTCTGTAGGTATTAACGACATGGTTATCCCTGATGCTAAGAAAGACATCGTGGAAGAAGCCAGTGACGAAGTAAGCGAAATCCAAGAACAGTTCTTAGCTGGTTTGGTTACCGCGGGTGAGCGTTACAACAAAGTTATCGATATTTGGGCTTCGGCCAACGAAAAAGTATCGAAAGCGATGATGGACAATCTGTCTACTGAAACGGTACTAAATAAAGACGGCGAAGAAGAGAGTCAAGACTCTTTCAACAGCATCTTTATGATGGCCGACTCTGGCGCACGTGGTAGTGCTGCTCAGATTCGTCAGTTAGCGGGTATGCGTGGTTTGATGGCTAAACCGGATGGTTCGATTATCGAAACTCCGATTGTGGCTAACTTCCGTGAAGGTTTGAACGTACTTCAGTACTTCATCTCTACTCACGGTGCGCGTAAAGGTTTGGCCGATACTGCATTGAAAACAGCGAACTCGGGTTACCTAACTCGCCGTTTAGTAGACGTTGCACAAGATTTAGTTGTTACCGAAACCGACTGTGGTACCGAAGAAGGTATCTTGATGACGCCTCATATCGAGGGTGGTGATGTTGTTGAGCCACTACGTGAGCGTGTTCTTGGTCGTGTATTGGTTGGTGATGTCATTAAGCCTGGTACAGACAATGAAGTACTGCTTAAAGACAAAACCTTGCTTGACGAGAAACTGTGTGACCTTCTTGAAGAAAACTCAGTGGATACCGTTAAAGTTCGCTCAGTAATTAGCTGTGCTAACGACTTCGGTGTTTGTGCACTTTGTTATGGTCGTGACCTAGCTCGAGGCCACTTGGTTGGTCGCGGTGAAGCGGTAGGTGTTGTTGCAGCTCAATCTATTGGTGAGCCAGGAACACAGCTTACCATGCGTACCTTCCACATTGGTGGTGCGGCATCGCGTGCGGCAGCCGAGAACAGCATTCAAGTTAAAAATGCGGGTTCAATCAAGCTACATAACGCTAAAGTTGTTACCAACAACGCTGGCAAGCTAGTAGTTACATCGCGCTCTACGGAATTGACCATCATTGATGAAATGGGTCAAACCAAAGAAAGCCATAAACTACAATACGGTAGTATTTTAGAAGTGATTGATGGTGGTGCAGTTAAGTCTGGTGACGTTGTTGCCAACTGGGACCCGCATACACACCCAATTATTACTGAAGTACCTGGTAGTCTTAAGTTCGTTGATATGGTTGAAGGCATCACTGTAAGCCGTCAAACCGATGAACTCACTGGCCTTTCAAGTATTCACGTACTGGACCCTAACGAGCGCCCAGGCGCTGGTAAAGAAATGCGTCCAATGGTGAAACTGGTTGACGGTTCTGGAAACGACGTACTGATTGCTGGTACTGACATTCCTGCTCAATACTTCTTACCGAGTAAAGCCATTGTTAACTTGGAAGACTCTGCAGAAGTGGGTGTTGGTGATGCGATTGCTCGTATCCCACAAGAATCAAGCGGTACTAAAGATATTACCGGTGGTCTACCTCGCGTAGCCGACTTGTTTGAAGCGCGTCAGCCTAAAGAGCCTGCGATTCTTGCTGAAGTCAGCGGTACCATTAGTTACGGTAAAGAAACTAAAGGTAAGCGTCGCCTGGTGATTACTCCTAGTGATGCAGACGCTTATGAAGAGATGATTCCTAAGTGGCGTAACTTGAACGTGTTTGAAGGTGAGAAGGTTCAAAAAGGTGAAGTTATCGCCGATGGCCCTGAGTCTCCACACGACATCTTGCGCTTACGTGGTATTAGCCCTGTAGCAAACTACATCGTAAACGAAGTACAAGACGTATACCGTTTACAAGGTGTGAAAATTAACGATAAGCACATTGAAACTATCGTGCGTCAAATGCTTCGTAAGTGTTTGATTCTTGATGCCGGCGATTCTAGCTTCTTGCTAGGTGAGCAAGCTGAAGTAGCGCGAGTGAATATTGAAAATCGTCAATTAGTTGCTGATGGCAAACGCCCTGCGGTTTATCGCCGTGAGTTGTTAGGTATCACTAAAGCTTCTCTATCAACAGAATCGTTTATTTCTGCTGCTTCATTCCAAGAAACGACTCGCGTGCTTACTGAAGCCGCAGTGGGTGGTAAACAGGATGAGCTACGTGGCTTGAAAGAAAATGTTATTGTTGGTCGCTTGATACCTGCGGGTACTGGCTATGCTTACCACGAAGAACGTCGTAATAAAGCAGAAGCCCCTGCGCCTATCACTGCCGATGAGGCTGCTGATAACTTAGCTGCTTTACTAAACGCAGCGCCAGACGCAGAGTAACTTGCTCTAGTGAAAAAAAGGCAGCCATTGGCTGCCTTTTTTTATGCCTTTTGTTTCCGCTTCATTCGTAAAAAATTTGACAAGTTTGCTTGTTAGTCACAGACTCCGATTTTAAAAGTGATTAAAAATAAGAGCATATTATGAGCAAGCAAATTGTATCTACCGAGGCAGCTCCAGCTGCTATTGGCCCATACTCGCAAGCAACTAAAATTGATGAGTTAGTGTTTACTTCTGGCCAAATTCCACTAGACCCTGCCACTATGGAAGTAGTTGCCGGTGGTATTAGTGAACAAACCAAGCAAGTGATGGAAAACCTGATGGCAGTGCTAGCCGCAGCGGAAGCTGATGCATCTACAGTGTTCAAAACAACGTGTTTTCTTAGTGACATGGCTAACTTTGCTGCTTTCAACGATGTATATGCCAGTTATTTCCCTGAAAGTGCGCCTGCTCGTTCATGCGTAGAGGTTGCTCGCTTGCCTAAAGATGTTTTGGTTGAAGTTGAAGCTATTGCTCATATTAAGTAATCCAAAATGAGCCTCTCTTATACCTTAGTTGTTACCAGCCCCCTTTATGGCAAGCAAGGCAGTGCTACCGCGCTTAATTTTGCCAATGCGCTAGTGGCCGAAGGGCATCAACTCAAAACGGTATTCTTTTATTTAGACGGCGTAACTAATAGTCTCAGTACTAGCTTGCCTGCAAGTGACGAAATGGACATACATCAATGCTGGATTGAGCTTAAAAACAATAGTGGTTGTGAATTATTGGTTTGCAGCGCCGCGGCATATCGTCGTGGCGTAGTGGCCAAAGAAGACCTTGAAAATCAAGCTGTCGAGTCGTTTAACATGAGTCATCAGTTTGCTATGTCTGGGTTGGCTGAAATGGCCACCGCTATGTTAAGTAGCGACAGGGTGGTGCAACTATGAGTAAGTCCTTGGTATTTGTATTTGGTGCCGCTCCTCACGGTTCTAGCCTGGGGCGTGAAGCCTTAGATGCGGCTTTAGCATCTTCTGCGGTATCTGAAGATGTTGTGGTTTTCTTTGAAGGCGACGGAGTTTGGCAGCTGGTTAATAATCAAGACTCTGCTGCCATTCTGCAACGTGACGTATTGCCTACATATGGCTTACTGGATTTATACGACGTAGAAGAGATCTTTATAGATAAAGCCTCTATGCAGGAGCGAGGCTTAGCCTTAGATCAACTTGCTATTACGGTGAGAGCTTTAGATTCCAAAGAGTTCTATTCACGGCACTGTAACGCCCATGCAATATTGAGGTTTTAGCATGCTGCATATTGTGAGACATCCTTACGCAAGTGAAGTGTTTGAGCGTTGTTTGAGCGAGCTTGATGGCAGCGGTCACCTAGTACTAATTGAAGACGCGGTGTACGCTTGGCTGCGCAGTGACCCGCGTTTGCTGCAACTAGAGCAGCAAAGTAGGTTATCGGTGCTAAGTGCCGATGTGAGTGCCCGCGGTATAGAAGTATGCGATAAAGTGTTAGTGGATTACCAAGCCATGGTGCAACTAAGCGTTACACATCACCCTGCCTTAACGTGGTGAGCGAAGCCCTCAACCATGAAAAATATTAGCCTGTAAGCTTGAGCAAGCCTTGACACTTTTCCTGCGAGCGCATAAAATTTCGCCTCCCCAAAATTGGGGTAGATTTTTCACACGTTAAAAAGTAATTTCAGGAGCTATTTAAAATGGCAACGATTAACCAGTTGGTTCGCAAGCCACGTGCAAGTAAGGTTGCTAAAAGCAACGTACCAGCACTAGCTGCGTGTCCTCAACGCCGTGGTGTATGTACTCGCGTATATACTACCACTCCGAAAAAACCTAACTCAGCACTACGTAAAGTTGCTCGTGTTCGTTTAACTAACGGATTCGAAGTAACATCTTACATCGGTGGTGAAGGTCACAACCTACAAGAGCACAGCGTAATTTTGATTCGCGGTGGTCGTGTTAAAGATTTACCAGGTGTGCGTTATCACACCGTACGCGGCGCATTAGACTGTGCTGGCGTAAGTGATCGTCGTCAAGGACGTTCAAAGTACGGCGCTAAACGTCCTAAGTCATAACGGCTCTCCGTTAAGTAAGGCCAAACATTTAGTTATAGCGAAATTTTTTTAAAATTCGTTTTGGGGAAACCTGAAGCATACCGGAGATATTCAAATGCCTAGACGTCGAGTGATCGGTCAACGCAAAATCTTACCAGATCCTAAGTTCGGATCAGAACTTCTGGCTAAGTTCATCAACGTAGTAATGGTTGATGGGAAAAAATCTATTTCAGAAAAGATTGTATATGGTGCATTAGACGCTGCCGCTGAGAAATCAGGCAAGTCTCACCAAGAGATCTTTGAAATGGCTCTTGAAAACGTGCGCCCAACGGTAGAGGTTAAATCTCGCCGTGTTGGTGGTTCTACTTACCAAGTACCTGTTGAAGTACGTCCAGTACGTCGCAACACATTAGGTATGCGTTGGATGGTAGATGCAGCACGTAAACGTGGTGAAAAATCTATGGCTTTACGTCTAGCGGGTGAAATCCTAGACGGAGCGGAAAACAAAGGTTCTGCGGTTAAGAAACGTGAAGACGTTCACCGTATGGCTGATGCAAACAAAGCGTTTGCACATTACCGCTGGTAATTGGTTGCACAGCTGCTTAATGCAGCTGTGCGGCTTTCTATGTGAGACTAAGGATGTTTCCTTAGCAAGAGGATAAGAATGGCTCGTACAACTCCTATTGAGCGCTACCGTAATATTGGTATTGTTGCTCATGTTGACGCTGGCAAAACAACAACCACAGAGCGTGTTCTTTTTTATACTGGTCTATCTCACAAAATAGGTGAGGTGCATGATGGCGCAGCCACCATGGACTGGATGGAACAAGAACAAGAGCGCGGTATTACCATTACCTCTGCGGCTACCACTACTTTTTGGCGTGGTATGAACGCACAGTTCGATGAACACCGTGTAAACATCATCGATACTCCAGGGCACGTAGACTTCACTATTGAAGTTGAACGTTCGTTGCGCGTATTAGATGGGGCAGTAGTTGTGTTTTGTGGTTCATCAGGTGTTGAACCTCAATCAGAAACAGTCTGGCGCCAAGCTGATAAATATTCAGTTCCACGAATGGTATTCGTGAACAAAATGGATAGAGCTGGTGCAGATTTTGAGCGAGTAATCGAGCAAATCCGTGATCGCTTAGGCGCAAATTGCGTGCCTATTCAACTTAACGTTGGTGCTGAAGACGGATTCGTTGGTGTAATTGACCTGATTAAAATGAAGGCAATTAACTGGAACGAAGCTGATCAAGGTACCACCTTCAACTACGAAGAAATCCCTGCAGATCTACTTGGCCGCGCTGAAGAGCTACACGAAGAACTCGTGGAAGCAGCAGCAGAAGCTAATGACGAGCTGATGGATAAATACTTAGAAGAAGGCGAGTTAACTGAAACCGAAATCAAGTTTGGTTTGCGTACGCGCACGTTAAACAATGAGATCGTGTTAGCGACTTGTGGTTCGGCATTCAAAAACAAAGGCGTTCAAGCAGTGCTTGATGCTGTTGTAGAATATTTGCCAGCACCAAATCACGTTGCCGCAATTAAAGGTTTGGACGAAAAAGACAACGAAGTTGCCTGTCCAGCTGACGACGATGCGCCATTTGCAGCATTGGCGTTTAAAATCGCAACCGACCCATTTGTGGGAACGTTGACCTTTATGCGGGTTTATTCGGGGACGGTGGAAACCGGCACTGCGGTGTATAACTCGGTTAAACAAAAACGTGAGCGTTTAGGTCGTATGGTGCAAATGCACTCAAACGACCGTAAAGAGATCAAAGAAGTTCGTGCCGGTGATATCGCCGCTGCGATTGGTCTTAAAGACGTAACCACGGGTGACACTTTATGTGATATGAACAATAAAGTTGTTCTTGAGCGAATGGAATTTCCTGAGCCAGTAATTCAAATTGCTGTAGAGCCCCGAACCAAAGCAGACCAAGAAAAAATGGGTGTTGCTTTAGGTAAATTGGCCGCTGAGGATCCATCGTTTCGCGTAGAAACTAACGAAGAATCTGGACAAACCCTTATCTCAGGTATGGGTGAGTTACACTTAGATATCATCGTAGATCGCATGAAGCGCGAATTCAGCGTGAATTGTAATGTAGGTAAGCCTCAAGTTGCTTATCGCGAAGCGATTCGCAAGCAAGTTGAAGTGGAAGGAAAGTTCGTTCGTCAATCGGGTGGTCGTGGTCAATACGGTCACGTTTGGTTGCGTATGGAACCTCTAGAGCCAGGTGCTGGTTACGAATTTGTCAATGAGATTGTGGGCGGTGCGGTTCCTAAGGAATACATCCCAGCAGTAGACAAAGGCTGTAAAGAGCAAATGGATCAGGGTGTGCTGGCAGGGTACCCGCTACTTGATGTTAAAGTCACTTTATTCGATGGTTCATTCCACGATGTTGACTCTAACGAAATGGCGTTTAAAATTGCCGGTGCAATGGGCTTCAGAAAAGGCGCATTGGATGCTGATCCAATACTGCTCGAGCCGATGATGAAAGTAGAAGTTACAACCCCTGAAGATTGGATGGGCGATGTAGTGGGTGACTTGAATCGTCGTCGTGGCATAATTGAAGGCATGGACGATGGGGCTGCGGGCTTAAAGATTATTAAGTCTAAAGTGCCGCTGTCTGCAATGTTCGGCTATGCTACAGATCTACGTTCGGCTACTCAGGGGCGAGCCTCTTACTCTATGGAATTCCTAGAGTATAATGAAGCGCCGAAAAACGTTGCTGATACTATCGTAGAAGCAAAGTAAACTAATTCAACTATGATTGATCTGTCTCGAGTGAGGCAGGTTGGAATGGAAAAGAAGGTACATATCGTGTCTAAAGAAAAATTTGAACGTAATAAACCGCATGTAAACGTTGGTACAATTGGCCACGTAGACCACGGTAAAACTACACTAACAGCCGCTATTACTAACGTACTTGCAAAAGTATACGGTGGTGAAGCTAAAGATTTCGCAGCAATCGATAACGCTCCAGAAGAGCGCGAGCGTGGTATTACGATTTCTACTTCACACGTAGAGTACGACACTCCAAGTCGTCACTACGCACACGTAGACTGTCCTGGACACGCTGATTACGTTAAAAACATGATCACTGGTGCTGCACAAATGGACGGCGCTATCTTAGTAGTAGCTTCTACAGATGGCCCAATGCCACAAACACGTGAGCACATCCTGCTTTCACGTCAGGTTGGTGTACCTTACATCATCGTATTCATGAACAAATGTGACATGGTAGATGACGAAGAATTACTAGAATTAGTAGAAATGGAAGTTCGTGAACTTCTATCTGAATACGAATTCCCAGGTGATGACATTCCAGTAATCCAAGGTTCAGCGCTTAAAGCCCTAGAAGGCGAAGAAGCATGGGAAGCTAAGATTGTAGAGCTTGCAGAAGCCCTAGATACTTACATTCCTGAGCCAGAGCGTGACATCGACAAGCCATTTCTACTACCAATTGAAGATGTATTCTCAATTTCAGGTCGTGGTACGGTTGTTACAGGTCGTGTTGAGCGTGGTATCGTTAAAGTTTCAGAAGAAATTGAAATTGTTGGCGTAAAAGAAACCACCAAAACAACTTGTACTGGTGTTGAAATGTTCCGCAAGCTTCTTGACGAAGGTCGTGCTGGTGAGAACTGTGGTATTTTGTTACGTGGTACTAAGCGTGATGACGTACAACGTGGTCAAGTACTTGCAGCTCCTGGCTCAATTACTCCACACACCAAGTTTGAAGCTGAAGTATACGTACTAAGCAAAGACGAAGGTGGCCGTCATACTCCTTTCTTCAAAGGTTACCGTCCACAGTTTTACTTCCGTACAACTGACGTAACAGGTGCTGTAGAGCTTCCTGAAGGTGTTGAAATGGTAATGCCTGGCGACAACTTGAAGTTTGTTGTAGAGCTAATCTGCCCAATCGCGATGGACGAAGGTTTACGCTTCGCAATCCGTGAAGGTGGCCGTACAGTAGGTGCGGGTGTTGTAGCTAAAATCTTCGAATAAGAAGACTTAGTACAATAGAGAAAAAGGTCGCTTAGGCGGCCTTTTTTGTTTTCTAACTGCTCAACTTTAATTTCTGTGTTGCGTTTATAGAGGTAAATAGACCGCAAAAAATTGATGCTCTTCAACATTAGAGAAAATAATTAACTCACCGCTAATGAGTTTCTTTACAAAAGTATCAAGGGTGGGTAATTAAATGATATTATTAGTTAAAATCTCAGTTTGATTTAATTTGTACGGACAAGGAAGTGGTATGTTAAAGGGACGCAAGATAAAGTTTGTAATGGCACTATTAGTGTCATTTGGCCTGTTTGGGTGTGGCGGTGACGAAGGTTCGGTATCGATTGGTGGCGGTGGCAACTCTTTAGCAGATGAAGATCCTAGTACGCAAACAGCAGTTGTTTTCTCAAATCAGTATTACGCTCCATTAAGCTTAAAACTTTATTATTCGTATGGTCCAGCTTTATCTAATATTGTTGGTGAAGACGCCGACGTCGGCTATATGAGTAAGAGTAAAACTACACAATTAACAGAGGAATTCTGGAAAGAAGTTGATTCTAGGGACGTTACGTTTACAGCTGTGGACTCCAATTCTTTAGGGACTATTGGTCAAGCTGGTTCCATTTATGGCCTTACATCTGGAAGGTTAAATAGAATTTATGCGTATGGTCATGCAATCGCCCCTAGAGGCTTACGTATGGCGCATATTTCAAATCTTCCATCTCGCCCCTCTAACGATAGGTTTAACATTCGTTTACTGAACACTTATAGTACACCTAGCTTTGAAGGACCTGTTGATTTTTATATGACAAAATCTGATGGGGGGGCTTTGGAATTGGTAGCAAGTAATATAGAAACAGGTAAGATAAGCCCTGTAATAAACGCAGTCGCTCATCCACTTGGCAACCGATTTGCCATTCTTGCCGCGGGCTCTGATTACCCAGCGCAGCCGGATGACGAAAAAAGTTGGTTATTTTACAACGACTCATCTGATGGAATAGCTATAAATGGCGGAAATAATTATATTATGCGACCAGTCTATATTCCAGCTAGCACGGATGTGGCTGAGTATAATTTACTCTTCCCTGAACTCGAATTTACTATAGAGCTTAAGTAGTTTATTCTATTGCTTTGATTAATAAGGCTTATTTTAAAAATCAAGCTTAGTGATTCCATTTGTAAGAAATATCAAGTTTATAACTATAAAGGACAGCATTTGGCTTGTCCTTTTTTATTGGGCTAAACTCACGCATACTCAGACTATACGAGTGTTTGTTTACCGTTTATGCAAACACCTGCAGCATTGTTAACGTTAAGGAAGACGAGTTATGAGAGCTGTTTTAGCCGCAAGTCTATTATTTTGCTGTTCGTTAATGGCTGCTGATTTACCAAAACCTAGCGATGAGCCGATTCTTACTATCGCTGGTCTAATTCAAAATAGTAATAGCGAAGGGGCGGCAGATTTCGATTTGAAAATGCTGCAAGCTATGCCGCAACACACCATTGTTACTCGTCATCCTTGGGTCGAAAGTCGTCATCACTATAAAGGCCCTAAAGTCTCTGATCTGCTTGAAATGGCGGGGGCTCGTTCTACTAAGCTCACTTTGGTTGCATTAAACAATTATGAAGTGGAAATAGAGTTTGACGATATTGCAGAATTTGAGCCTATTTTGGCTTGGTCTGATAACGACCGTGTGATGCGGGTGCGTGACAAGGGACCGTTATGGTTAATGTTACCTATTGATAAACACCCAGAGCTGTTACAGATGCCATATAACGACTTTATGATTTGGCAGCTACGCAGCATTATTGTTAAGTGAGTTTAATTGTTGATGAATTGGCTTACTAGGCTTCCTCAAAAATACAAAAAAGGCTTAATTTCGCTGGTTGTTTCACTGTTCATTGTTAGTGCAGTGATCTGTGTGTATCAACTTAGGCAAATTATTCAGCTATTAGAGTCGCCTAAATCCACAAGTTCTTGGTCGGTCGTCCAATTGCAAATGGAGCATCGACGCTTTGTTAATGCCTTACAGCTTTACCGCTTGAATGGCGTCAGCCAATCAGAGCTGATGTTGCGCTACGATATTTTGTGGAGCCGCTTCCCGGTTTTATTGGAAGGCCAGGAAACTGCAGGCTTTCAGAGCATTCAATCAGCTAAGCATTTGGTGCGGGAGTTGTTTCAAGAGGTGCAGCGTATCGAGCCGCTGTTGCGAGCTTTACCACCATCGCATGAAAAGTTCGAGCGTTTGGTCGAGCGCCTTGATCTGTATGCTGCGCCAATCAACACTTTGGTAAATCGCGAGTTTCAGCGTAATAGTGAATTTGATAAGAAAACCGACTTTAGGTTACTGCAACTGCAACTGATTTTGTCCTTTGCGATTGGTGCGTTATTAATTAGCGGTTCTATTCTGATTGTGATGATTGTGCGCGAGAATCATATAAACCGTTATTTGGCTAATCACGATGTGCTTACTGGTTTGCCTAATCGCGCTGGTTTACGTGAATTTATCGATAGCCTAGAAGATAACCGCCGTGATTACGCCATTATGGTGCTGGACTTAAATGGTTTTAAAAGCATTAATGATAATTACGGGCATGAGTACGGTGACCGAATTCTCAATTTGGTCGCGCAGCGTTTGGGTGGCCAAATGCGACACTGTGACTTTGCAGTGCGCTTAGGTGGTGACGAATTTGCCATCGTACAAACACGCGTGCGCTCTAATGAAGATTGTTCTGGTTTTGCTGAACGCTTAATCAATGTAATAGAAAAACCAATGTCTTTAGAAGGGCGTGAGTGTTTTGTTGGTACCAGTATTGGTATCAGCATGGCCTTAGACAACGGCGAGGACTGGTTAACAATATTGGGGCAGGCTGATACTGCGATGTATCAAGCTAAGCAGCAATTTCGATGCAGTTCTTGGCAGTTTTTCGAAGGCGAAATGCAGTTAGCTAAAGAGCGCGAACAACAATTACTGAGCGAACTGCGAACAGCGCTAGAACAACAAGATTTGAGTTTGTTTTACCAACCTATTGTAGATCTTACGAGTGATAAAGTAGTAGGAGCAGAAGTTCAAGCGCGTTGGAAACATCCCATTTACGGCTGGATTGAACAAGACGAACTAGTGAGTATTGCACATGCCAGCGGCTGTGTGGTCACGTTAGAGTCTTGGGTTCTACGAGCTGCCACCCAACAGCTTAAACGCTGGCACCACGCGGTTGACCCTCATCTGCAATTAGCTGTGTCTATTTCCTCATCTACTTTACATACTGATTTATTAGTATTAGTGAATAAGGTACTGATAGAGAGTCGTATTCTGCCGCATCGATTAATCATTAATATCATCGATAGTGACCAGCAAATGCTGCTGGATTGTGTCGACGCTATTAGAGAGTTACGCAGAATTGGTGTGAGTTTATCGCTGGATAATTTTGGCAGCGCAGAATGTCCTCTGGAGTTGTTAAATCACTTACCGGTGCAATACCTGCGTGGGGCCAAGTCTTTAATGGCAGAGTTACTAAATTCAACCGATAAACAGCCTATGCTAACGGCTACGGTAATGTTTGCTAATCGCTTAGGGGTGAAGCTGATGGTGGATGGTGTAGAGAACGAGCAGCATCTAAACCAGCTTAAAGGCATTACCAAGGAAGTGTTTGTACTAGGGGCGGCCATTGCTGCTTGGGCGCAGGCCGAAGAATTTTCCCCCTATTTACGCGAAACCATTAAGCCGGCTATTGGCGAGTAAGTTGTTTAAATTCAACTAATAACTTATGCATTTGCTCAAGTTTAGCCACCATTACTTTTAGTTGAGTGACAAAGTGCTCATCGTCTTGGCATTCTTGTAACAATACCAAGTCACTGGCTAACTCTTCTACATAAGGTAAAAACTGGCGATGTTGGTCTTTAAACAAGCTGTCTTTGAACAGCGCACTAAACTTGGCTTTACCTTGCTCTTGCTGCTGCTTTAATACGCTATCCGCATCAATGGCTTTATGGTAAATGTCTTTTAAGTTTTCTTGTATTTGCTCAACGAGCTTGGTTTTATCCATTGAAAAGGTCACTGTGTCTAGTTGAATGTCTGCTTGCTGGCTTAACCTAAAGGGTAGCCAACAAGCCTTATGGTTTTAGTTTAGCTCAAGCCGATGTCTATCGGTGTTTTACTGTTTTTACCGGCTTGCTCACGTGCTAAGCGTGGAACAAGAAAACCAGGTAAGCGTTGGTATAGGTCTCGCATTATCAACACTGCTTGCTGTTCGTCAATATCGTAGTGACTCGCACCGGCTACTTTATCCAACAAAAATAAGTAGTAGGGCAGAATGTTAGCAGAGAACAGTGCTTCGCTTAGTGCTGTTAAAGTATCTACATCGTCATTGATCTCTTTTAGTAACACTCCTTGATTCAATAGCATTACGCCCGCTTGCTGCAGCTTGGAAAAGGCTGTTCGAAGTGGTTCGTTCACTTCATTAGGGTGGTTAATATGGCTCACCATAATGCTTTGTAAACGCGTATTAGCGAGCAGTTCAACAAGCTCGGTGGTTATCCGGCTAGGTAACACTACCGGTAAGCGGCTATGAATACGTAATCGTGTTAAGTGGCTAATTTGCTCAAGTTGCTCTACCAGCCACGCCAATTGCTCGTCATTAGCCATTAAAGGATCGCCACCGCTCAAGATCACTTCGTTAATATTGCTATCGTTGGCGATGTAGTCAATGGCTTGCTGCCAACCAGCCTTGCTAGGGCTGTTGTCTTGGTAAGGGAAGTGGCGACGAAAACAATATCTGCAGTTTACCGCACAGCCCCCGCGTAAAATAAATAATACTCGGCTTTTATACTTGTGCAGTAATCCCGGTACGGCAGATTGGTGTTCTTCAAGCGGGTCTTCGGTAAAACCTACGGCTTGAATAAACTCTTCTCGCTGTGGCAATACCTGCAGTAATAATGGGTCTTTAGGGTCGCCTACTTGCATGCGTTGTACAAAGCTGAGTGGTACTCGCATTGGGAATAATTTACGTGCTGCGATGTCTAACTGATAGTTTTCAGGGTCTAATTGTAAGTATTGCAGCAGATCTTTGGGATCTGTGATGGCGTTTGCCAGCTCTTTTTGCCAATTACCCTGCACAGCAGCGTCGTTTCGCGGTATTATTCGCAGCATTGAAATTGATATTACCTTGTAAGTAGAGGACCAAATGGCGTCATATAGTACCAGTGAATTCAAAGGCGGGCTAAAAATTATGCTCGACGGCGAGCCTTATGCAATTCTAGAAAATGAATTTGTAAAACCAGGCAAAGGCCAAGCATTTAGCCGCGTTAAATTGCGCCGTTTGTTAACCGGTAAAGTATTAGAGAAAACCTTCAAATCTGGTGAGTCAGTTGAAGCAGCAGATGTGATGGATTACGAATTAGCCTACCTGTATAACGATGGCGAATTCTACCACTTCATGAACAACGATACCTTTGAGCAAATTGCTGCAGATGAAAAAGCAGTGGGCGAGACGGCTAAATGGTTAGTTGAGCAAGACGTATGTGTTATTACCACTTGGAACGAGAATCCAATTTTAGTGACGCCTCCTAATTTTGTGGAATTAGAAGTAACAGAGACCGACCCTGGCCTGAAAGGCGATACCGCAGGTACGGGTGGTAAACCTGCTACGCTAACTACCGGTGCGGTAGTGCGTGTACCTTTGTTTATTCAAATTGGTGAAGTAGTAAAAGTTGATACTCGCAGTGCTGAATATGTGGGTCGTGTAAAATAAGCGCTACAGTTTAGAAAAAGGGAGCCCTAGGCTCCCTTTTTTATTTGCTAATATTTAGTAAAACTAGCGAATTCAGCTGTGTTTAAAGAACAAAATTATGTTTGCCAGTTGAATAAATATTATGGTTTAAGCGCTTTGATTTAAATCAAATTTTCACTTTGCGTAATCGCGATTTGTCTGCAATGCTTAATCTACCACATTGTTAATGATAAAAAGGTTATCAGTATGAATGTAGTTGCAGATGCTCCCGTGGAACATGTAGACAGACGTTATTCGAACCGACTTCGTTTTGCTAAAGGTTCAGGAGATTACCCAACCGGTGTTTTTGAGCTATTGGCCAGTAAAGAAGCTGAACTTGATTTATTAAAACAACGAGAACAACAGTTAGAGCTAGAGATTAGTTCGCTAAAACGTAACTGCCAAAAAGATTTAAAAGCGGGCTAAGCCTTAGCCCGCTTGTTTTTTAGATTAAGCCTAGTAATAGCAATGTAGCGCAAGCTACCGAGCCAGCAAATGCCACCCCGTAGAATAGTGCTTTTACTAGGTTACCAGCATGGATCCCAAAGTCGTGTAAGGTATGGTAGAGGCGATGCATGCACAACCACAGCGGTAAACTTACAATCACCCAAATTACTGCCGCGCCTAACCAGTGTTGTGAGAAGGCTAAGACTCTTTCATAAGAAAACTGCTCGGCAGGAATAATCCCTAGAGGCACTAGTAGGCCAGTGATTAATATAGCAATAGGTGTGAACAGCGCAGCTACCATGCCGCCAGCGCCAAACATTCCCCAAAACACAGGTTCGTTAGAACGTTTCATCTGTTTCTCCTAAATTAATACCAATACTAGGCCAACAACACTTATACCCGCTAACGCGCCGTACATACTGTTAACTATCCAGCTGTCTGGCACTCGCTTTTGTCCAAGCCATAAGTTGGCGGCTTTAGGCGCGAGGCTAAACCAAGTAATGCTGTGATACAGCGTCCATACCAGGGTGAGCAAGTGAAAGGCAAGCCAAGCTGGTTGGCTCATTGCGCCTAACCAGCCATTAAATGCGTCAGCACCTTGGCTTAAGCGGAACAAGCCAAATAGCAGCACCATGCTGTAAATAGCGATGACTAAGCTGGAGCCTTCGCGAATGATGTACTTGGTATGAAACGTGTTTTTAAGCCACCAAGTTGCGCCCATTTTGCGTTCGTAAGGTTTACGTTTAGTCATGCTTACTCTCCTGGCTTGAACATGGCAATCACATAGTCTTTAGCGCTATCTACTTTTCCAAGTTGAATTGCTGCTGCAGGGTCTACGTCTTTGGGGCAAACTTGTGAGCAGTAACCAACAAAGGTACAGCCCCAAGCGCCTTCTTCGGCGTTAACTATCTTCATTCGCTCTGCTTTACCAGCGTCACGATTGTCTTGGTTATAGCGATGCAATATGGCTAAAGCGGCAGGTCCAGTGAATGACTTATCCAAACCATACTGCGGACATGCCGCATAACAAAGGCCACAGTTAATACACATGGAAAACTGCTTATATTGCGCCATGTCTTTAGGTGATTGAGTGTGGCAACCATCATCTAGCGATTTAGGATTATCGTTAATGATGTAGGGCTTAACTGACTCAAGCTTCTCGATGAAGTCGCTCATATCAACCACCAAGTCACGCTCGATAGGGAAGTTGGCTAAGGCTTCAATCTTCATTCCTTTAGGGTAATCACGCAGGAAGGTTTTACAACCTAATTTAGGTACCCCATTCACCATCATGCCGCAGCTACCACAAATCGCCATTCGGCAAGACCAGCGATAGCTTAAGGTTGGGTCTAGTTCATCTTTAATGTAAGCCAAAGCTTCTAATAGCGACATCTCGCGAGTAAAAGGCACATCAAAGGTTTGCCATACCGGCTCTTTATCGGTTTCTGGACGATAGCGTAAGATCTCAATTTTCATCACTTCAGCCATTTTACTTCGCCTCCGCTTGTTTTTTAGCTGCTTCTTGAGCATCGGCGGCGGCGCCGTATACACGTTCTGCAGGTTGAGATTTAGTGATTTTCACATCGCTGTAGCTAATTTCGGGCGCCATATCGGGGCGGTAATTCGCTAAGGTGTGTTTTAAATAGTTCACATCGTCTCGTTGCTCAAAGCCATCAATGCGTTGATGAGAGCCGCGACTCTCTTTACGGTTAATCGCCGAAACAGCCATCGACTCTGCCACATCTAACAAATACCCAAGCTCTACGGCATACAGCCACTCGGTATTAAATACTTCACTGTCGTCGACTAACTTAATGTTTTTATAGCGCTGCTTTAACTCGGCGATTTTATCGATAGTTGTCTGCATTGCTTCTTCGGTGCGGTAAATACCTACGCCATCTTCCATGGTGCGACCGAGTTCGTTGCGAATATCAGAAGTCTTTTCATCACCTTGATTGGTTTTTAAGGCTTGATACTTCGCTAGAGTCTGCTCTGCTTGGGCAAGTAGTGAAGCGCTATCGCTATGGGTTGAAACTAGTGCATTACGTGCTGCAGATTCTCCAGCGACTTGGCCAAATACGGTAATCTCGGTTAGTGAGTTAGACCCTAAGCGATTAGCGCCATGTAAACCTACCGAAGAACACTCGCCAGCGGCGTATAAGCCTTTTAGTGAGGTGGCACAGCGGCCGTCAGTTTCAATCCCGCCCATGGTGTAATGCACAGTAGGGCGAACTGGGATTGGCTCTTTCACGGGGTCTACACCCATGTAAGCTTTGGCTAACTCACAAATAAACGGCAGGCGTTCTAATAAATAATCTTCGCCTAAGTGAGTCAGGTCGAGGTGAACATAGTCGCCATTCGGCCCTTCAATGGTGCGACCTAGCTGGGCTTCTTGCCAAAAACATTGGCTTAAGCGGTCGCGTGGGCCAAGTTCCATGTATTTGTTTTTAGGTTCGCCGACTGGCGTTTCAGGTCCCAAGCCGTAATCTTGCAGGTAACGGTAACCGTCTTTATTGGTAAGAATACCGCCTTCACCACGACAACCTTCTGTCATCAAAATCCCTGATCCAGGTAAGCCCGTTGGGTGATATTGCACAAATTCCATGTCTCGCAGTGCTACACCATGGCGATAGGCCAAAGCCATGCCGTCACCGGTAACAATGCCGCCGTTGGTATTAAAGCGATACACTCTGCCTGCGCCACCGGTAGCAATAATCACCGATTTGGCTTGAATCAATTTGGCTACGCCTTCGGCGATATCAAGGGCAATCACGCCTTTTACTTGGCCGTCTTCTACGATTAAATCTAAAACAAAGTGCTCGTCGTAACGTTTAATGCTGGGGTATTTAGTCGAGGTTTGAAATAAGGTGTGGAGAATGTGAAAGCCACTTTTGTCTGCAGCAAACCAGGTGCGCTCGATCTTCATTCCACCAAAGCGGCGAACATTAACGCTGCCGTCTGGTCGGCGAGACCACGGACAACCCCAGTGCTCAAGTTGAGTCAGTTCTTTGGGGGCTCGCTCAACAAAAAAGTCCACTACGTCTTGCTCACATAACCAATCGCCACCGGATACGGTGTCGTTAAAGTGGTTATCAAAGCTATCGTGGTCTTGGGCTACACCAGCAGCACCACCCTCGGCGGCAACCGTGTGGCTGCGCATTGGGTATACTTTTGAAATGAGAGCCACTTCTAACTCGGGGTGTTGCTCGGCAACTTCAATAGCAGCACGTAAGCCTGCTCCCCCAGCGCCAACAATGGCGACATCAGTTTTGATTACTTCCACGCTTTTCTCCATACGAAATAAGCCTACAATGATTGTGCGGGTATTCGCTTTTTGATGTTTGACTAAAATCAAATATTGGCGCTACTTTGAGCAGGCTTCCGAGATAATTTGTCTTTTGAGATATAACTCCCGCTTTTGTTAGCAAAGTGGTATAAAACCTCGCGATAAAAACTAACTCAATGCAGGAAAAAATTTGCATGTCTGAAACACTTTGGCAACCCTCTGCAAGTATCGAGACTCTTCAAGCTAGAGCAGAAATCATTAACAAAATCAGATGCTTTTTTGCCGCGCGAAAAGTGATGGAAGTAGAAACACCAAGCATGAGTCAAGCGTGCGTGAGTGATGTTCATTTACATAGCTTTGCCACCACCTTAACTGGGCCGGCTGCGCCTCACTCCATGAGCTTGTATTTGCAAACCTCGCCAGAGTTTCATATGAAGCGCCTACTGGCGGCGGGTAGCGGATGTATTTATCAAATAGCAAAGGCATTTCGCAATGAAGAAGCTGGGCGCTTTCACAACCCAGAATTTACAATGCTGGAGTGGTATCGCGTGGGTTTTGACCATTTCGCTTTAATGGACGAAATGGACACGCTGATAGACTTAGTGCTGGCTTGTGGTAGCGCTGAACGGCTAACTTATGTTGAGGCCTTTGAGCAAAGCCTAGGCATTAACCCATTAAGTGCTAGCCATGCCGATTTTGTTGAAGTAGCGAAGGGTTTGTCGGTGGCCGATTTAGTTGAGCAGGAAACTGACCGAGACACGATTTTACAATTGCTATTCTCTTTGGGAGTAGAGCCGTATATCGGCCAGCAGCGGCCTTGTTTTGTTTATCACTTCCCTGCTTCGCAAGCTGCTTTAGCTAAAATTTCAGCTACCGATCCCCAAGTGGCTGAGCGCTTTGAGCTTTATTTTAAAGGCGTAGAGCTAGCCAATGGTTTTCATGAACTAACCGATGCAGAAGAACAAGCACAGCGTTTTGCTAAAGACCAGCAAGTGAGAGAGCAATATGGTTTAGCCCCCGCGCAGATAGATAAACGCTTTTTAGCTGCCTTGGCTGCAGGTTTGCCAGAGTGTGCTGGCGTGGCCTTGGGCATTGACCGTTTATTGATGCTAGCGCTAGAAACCGACAATATTCAGCAAGTGCAAAGTTTTAGTATCGAGCGAGCTTAGTATTACGTAGGGAGAGCGGGGAGCAATTGCTCCCTTTTTAGTTGGGCTGTTACAAAATAACCATCATGGCAATGTATAGCAATGCCAAGCCGGTGGTTCCCATAACCCCGCCAATTTTGATCAAATCTTTAGTCTCAATAAAACCGGTAGAGTAGGCAAGGGCGTTAGGCGGAGTACTGACAGGCAACATCATGCCTAACGACGCCGACAGCGCGACAATAATCAACAATGTGGTGATACCACCATCGCCATCTAAGCCACTTAAGCTGGTAGCTACCGCCGCTGCTATTGGCATAATCAAGTTTGCTGTTGCAGTATTTGACATAAAATTAGCCATAACCACACAGACTATCGACAGCACCACAATCACCGCTAAAGTCGGCATGCTAGAGAAGTCGATTGAGGTGGCGATTTTTGCGGCTAATCCGCTTTTTTCTAAGGCCATGCCCATAGCGATACCACCGGCTACTAACCACAGTACGTCCCAGTTAAATAGCTTTAAGTCGTCTTTACCGATTACGCCGGTAAGGGTGAATACGGCGAGCGGAATAATCGCCACCACGTAGCTGTTCATGCCATGCCAAGCGGTACTTAACCACAATAAAATAGTTAAGGCGAAGGTGGCGTAAACAATGTAGGCGCGAGTACTTTTTTGAAAAGTCCCTTTAAGATTTAGCTCCAATACTCCGGTTTTTGATGGGTAAAGTTTACATAATAAAAACCAAGCAATAGCGAGCTGAATAATGACAAAGGGAATACCAAAAGCCATCCAAGACGCAAAGGTAACTTGGCCTTCAGGAATATATTGCAGGGCGATGGCGTTAGGTGGAGTACCAATAGGAGTACCAATGCCACCGGTATTGGCAGCAACCGGAATCGCCAAAATAAGCCCTTTCATGCCGAGATCGTTGCGCGGGGCTGCGGCAATAAGTGGGCCTACAATAGCGAGCATCATGACCGTGGTGGCAGTATTACTCATAAACATGCTGAAGATGGCGGTAATCAGCATAATGCCTAACATAATCATTGGGATGCGTTTGCCGAACGGTTTTAATAGTACCCGTGCAAGATTGTTATCTAGTTCAAACTTAGATGCCGCAATCGCTAAAGCAAAACCACCCATGAATAAGATAATGATGGGCGAAGAGAAGGCATTAAAAATGCTGGTGTAAGGCAATAAGTCGCCCATTGGTGCGCTGCCAGTATCGGCGATAAACACACTAATTCCTTGGTTGGAAATAAGTACTAACTCAAGGGTAATGATCAGTAATGAGGTGGCAAATACCGGCACTGGCTCAAAAATCCACAGCAAAGCCGCCATTACAAAAATGGCAATGATTCGGTGCTGTACTATGGTGAGGTCAGCTAAAGGAATTGCGCTGGTAGGCAGCGCTAAAATAAGTAGGGGAACAATTAAACAAACCAACAGCTTAAGGTGTTTATGCAAGGCCATGTTCTAAGATCTCTGAGCTAATTATTTGAAATAACGGTTTTTTTAAAGCTCTACGATACCCAAAGCCTCAACTAAGAATTGAGAGATACATCTAATTGTGGGTAGGCGATGTCTATGCTATTCGCCTTAAACTTGTCGTTGATCAAAGTGTACAACTCGTGGGTCATCGGTAAGCGATAACGCATCTCACTTACATAGACTCGCATTTCAAACTTCATGCCGTTGTTAGTATATTCGGTGAAGTAAATTTCAGGTTGTGGGTTGGTTAATACTAAGCTGTTTGCTTCCACCGCTTCTTGCAATATCTGTGTCACCAAGTTGTTGTCGGAACCTTGTTTAACTTGCACCATGAGTACCACACGAGTTATTGGGTCAGTCAATGACCAGTTAATAAACTGCTCGGTGATAAAGGCCTTGTTGGGCACAATAATCTCTTTCCTGTCCCAATCCACAATGGTGGTAGCGCGAGTTTCAATATTGGAAATAGTGCCTGTTAGTTCGCGAATGGTGACGGTGTCGCCAATTCGAATGGGTTTTTCAAATAAGATGATTAAACCAGAAATAAAGTTAGCAAAAATTTCTTGCAGGCCAAAACCCAAACCAACGGTGAGAGCTGCTACTAACCACTGTAATTTAGACCATTCAATACCGAGTAATCCAAAGCCACTAAAAATACTAAATAGAATCACCATGTAATTGATCATTGTGGTGATGGCAAAGCCCGTTCCTGGGTTTAACGACAAGTGCTGCAATACCATTAGCTCTAACAAGCCAGGCAGGTTGCGAATCAACAGCATGGCAAAAAAGAATACTAATAAGGCTGAACCCAGTGAGCGCAGAGTAATTTCGTTGACCGCTGCTACGCCCGCGCGGCTGGTATTACTTTCCCATAAGGTAATATTATCTAGGAAGGAGAAAGCGCTGGTCATTTCAGACCAGCTAAACAGCAGTACTAATACCAGCGCTAAGATTAACGCGGCGCGCAACAACCCTAAAGATTGAGCGCTAATGGTATCTAGATCGATGACGGGTTCTTCAATCGCTTCAACAAAGCCTTCGCTAGATATACTTGGATCTTCGTCTTCGGCGTGGCGCTGGGCAATCATCTCTGCGCGGCGCACTTTGGCGCGGTCAAAGGCAATTCGGCGACGTTGCAGTAGCATCCAGCGATGAATAAGCAGGTAGCTAAGCATAAATACCACGGCAATAATAAAGCTCAGCACCACTTGCCAATATACGGTAAACGCAGTGGCAAAAAAGCCTGCGGCAGAGGCTAAGGCCGCCATTAAAGGAATACTAATTGCCGCTCCCCAAATCAGCTTTTTGGCCAGTTGCGGTGCTTTAAAAATATCTAAACGGTAGTTAACCGGAAGCTCGATACGGTAAATACTGTGAAAGCCGTAAGCTACCCATAACAGCAGCCCGATAAAGGCTAAACGGGCTAGGCCACTGTATGCTGGTTGGCTGGTTTGTAGAATACAAAGGTTAAGAACAAAAACCAGCGGCAGGCTAATGTAAACTAAACGGCGAATAAGGGTAATGGCCTGCTGAATGTTGACCAGTGGCCACTTAAAGTGGGTATTGAGCAGACCGTTTTTCTGGCAAAACTGTTGTAGCAGATGAAATAGCCATAATACTAGTGCTACGTTGATTAGCGCATCACCAACATCCCGAGAAAAGGCATATTCCCACTTGTAGTTTAGGGCGAATCCAACACTTCCAATAAACAGGGCTAAGGGAGTGGCTAGCGCTGCACTAAGCAATAAATTCGACAAGGTATAGTGAAATTTATCGCGGGTAATGTTGCCGGTTTTAGAGTCAATACGTTGTAAATAGCCCTTTAGCCAGTGCATTTTTAAATGACGCACATACACCATGCTTGCCGCCACTAAACTTAACCAAACCAGCCATAACCAAGATAAGTTTTGAATCGAGAGTTTCAGCTGTTTGAGTTGTTGGATATTCAATAGCCAAATAACGGATTGGCGAACATCACTAAAAAAGCTAAGGTCGATGGCTTTTACATCTGCCGTCCAAAACAGCTCTTGATTGGCTTCTTGGTTAATAATGCGCAGTTCGTCATTGAGTTTGGAGTAATCTAGCTTAAGACGGGCTAATTCAAATAAACGAGAATCTAATTCAAGTTGATATTTATCGGATAGTTGCTGATTGAGTTTGAGGTGTTTGCGCAGTATCTGTTGCTGTTCGTCACTTAGGGATGCAATAAGCTGCTGTTTAGCCTGTTGTTGGGCTTGGCTACGCAAAGTGTAAATTAAGTTTTGGTGGCGATGTTTGCTAATCCTCACTTCAATAATCTGTTGTTCTATGGGCGCTAAGGTTTTTGCCTTGGGTAAGCTGCTGATCTGTTCACGCAAATATTCGCCATAAGACCGGGTTACTTTTAGCCACGATACCTGTTCTTTGAAGTTGGCAAAGGTGAGTTTAATGTGTTCTAACTCGTTGTTAGCGTGTTGCTGCAGCAGAGCAATTTGCTCGCTTTGGTCAAACAAGGCCGACAACTGGCGTTGAATATGTTGGTTTTGATCCACGACCTCTTTCACGAGGGGCAGTTCTAAAAGCTCGGGCGCGGTAAAGGCTAACTGCTCCGATAAACGTTGTGCTTCGGCGCGATGTTCTTGAGATAGGCGATTTTTTAGTTCTTCAACAATCCGTTTTTGAGAAAATTGTTGGCGCTGTAACAGGCTTATCTCTAGTTGCAGTAGTTCATTACGTTGGTTGGCACTTTGTGCGGCTAGCTCTAACATGGCTAATTGAGCAGTTAAGCTTGCTTCGTTCACTTGTGTGCGAACACGTTGGGCTTCTTCTACTTCGCTAAGCACACCAAATTGCAGAGCCTCTAGCTTGCTGCGCAAGGAGCTTAGTTGCTGACGCAGTGGACCACTGCGCTGGTGGTGCTCACTAACATCTAAATCTATGGCGAATTGGCGTTGTTTAAGTTCATCAATACGGGCACTGCTGCTGTTAAGTGTGGCTTGCCAAGTGTTTAGTTGTTCGGTGAGTTGATTAGAATTTAGCGTATCTAGCTGACTAATTTCAGGTGCTTGATACTGGTTAAGCTTGTCTTGTAAATCTTTACGCAGCCGCGAAAAATTATTAATAATGCTACGGTAATATTTGGCTTTTTCTCGGTAGTCATTGCCTTCTTTAAGCAAAGCTAAAGATTCTTCATAAATCAGCTGTTGCTGCTGAGTATTGAGGTTACTGGGTTGGGTATCTAAGGAACCAATTAAGCTTTTTAAGTGGTTTTCGCCACCCACGTTCGCTTGAGCCGCCATACAAAATATCAGTAAAGGCAAAGCAAGCCAGCGGAGTAAAAGCGTTGG
Source organism: Agarivorans sp. 1_MG-2023 (assembly GCF_030548385.1). Taxonomy (NCBI): domain Bacteria; kingdom Pseudomonadati; phylum Pseudomonadota; class Gammaproteobacteria; order Alteromonadales; family Alteromonadaceae; genus Agarivorans; species Agarivorans sp. 1_MG-2023. Next base: position 417,092 of record NZ_JAUOSJ010000004.1, read on the forward strand.
TGTCATTCGTTAGGAGCCAAGTTAAGTGCGCTAGTGATTGTTATTTATTTTATATTAAATAATTGAATTAGCGTAATAATAAGCAGAATTGAATCAGTCTTGAAGGGCTAGCCTTCAAGACTTGGTAGTATTTTACTGGGCTTTACTGGCGAAATGAGTGCCCATTACGGTGCTCACTGTTGGCGCGAGTGACTGTTCAAACTCAATGGCATCTTTAGCAAATAGCATTACCACGGTTGAACCCAGCTTAAAGCGACCCATTTCAGCACCTTTGTCTAGGCTAATATCTTGATCAGAGTAGTCCCAAGTAAACACCTGCTTGCTGCCTGGTGGCGTTACTGTGCCAGACCAAATGGTTTCAATGCTAGCAACAATAGTGGCGCCGACCAATACCATGGCCATAGGGCCAAACTCAGTATCAAAAATAGCCACTACGCGTTCATTGCGGGCAAACAAGTTAGGCACATTAGCGGCAGTTAGCGGGTTAACCGAAAACAGTTGGCCAGGCACATAGACCATTTTTCGCAGCTTACCCTTACAAGGCATATGAATGCGGTGGTAGTCTTTTGGGGCTAAATAAATAGTGGCAAAGTCACCATCGTTAAATGCTTCGGCAAGCTCTTTATCACCACCAAGTAACTCTCGCGCACTGTAATCATGGCCCTTAGCTTGAATAATTCGGCCATGCTGAATGGGCCCTAATTGGCTTACTGCTCCGTCTACTGGATGGGCTAAATTAGAGTCGCCATCTACTAAAGGGCGAGTGCCTGGATTTAGTGGACGAGTAAAAAACGCATTAAAACTGGGGTAGGCACTAGGTTCGCTGTTTACCGCATCGTTCATGTCTACTTGGTAACGATTAATAAATTTTTTAATCACCCAATGAGTGAGTTTTCCTGCTTCGGCTTGGGCAAGCTTACCCACTAAGCGAGATAAACCATGCTGTGGAAAGCAGTACTGGGCGGCAACTTTAATTTTGTCTAACACTCTATATTCTCATGGTCTGGTGAATTATTTTTTCCCGGGAATCGCCCGTGAAGGTTTGTTACTTTCCATTGTTTCTAATAAACGCTGGTAACTATCAAATCGCTGTTGCGAAATTTTGCCAGAGTCTATCGCTTCTTGCATAGCACAACCAGGATCACCTTGGTGCTTGCAGTCACGAAAACGGCATTGATTCAGCCAAGGACGAAACTCAATAAAGCCCCACGCAACACGTTCATTTTCTAAATGCCACAATTGGAATTCTCGAACGCCGGGGGAGTCAATTAATCTGCCGCCACATTCTAAATGATACAAACGCGCGGTAGTGGTGGTGTGTTGGCCAAGCCCGGATACTTCTGAGACTTCTTTGGTATCGATGCTCTGTTCAGGCAATAAGCTATTAACCAATGAGCTTTTACCAACGCCCGACTGGCCAACAAAAATGTTGGTTTTGTTGGTCAGTTGTTGAGTGAGGTCGTCTAAGCCCTCTGCTTGCTTAGTACTGGCAAAAATGACCGTGTAGCCGAGTTTTTGGTAGTTTTCGAGCTGAGCCTCAATGGCTTGACGCTGCTCTAGATCTAATAAATCAACTTTATTGAGCAGAATGATCGGCTTTAAATCAACATCTTCTACTGCCACTAAATAGCGATCAACAATGTTAGTAGAGAACTCGGGCAGTACTGCTGAAACTATCACGACTTGGTCGATGTTAGCGGCAATGGCTTTAATTCCATCGTAAAAATCTGGGCGAGTGAGTACTGAGCGGCGCTCATGGCAAGCTTCAATAACGCCTCGAATGCCAGACTGCTCTTCGTTACCAGCACGCCATACAACTTCGTCTCCGCTGACTAAAGAGCCAATTGAGCGGCGCATATTACAACGGAAAATTTCCCCACTGCTGGATTCAACATCGGCATGTTGACCAAAGCGGCTGATGATAGTGCCTTCTTGTTGGGGACCTAATTGGTCGTCCAACCATTGGTGACTATCTTCTTTTTTGAGGCGCTTTTGTTGGTTGCTTCGCACGCGGCGAAGTTGACCTTGGCTCAGTTTCTTTCTCTTGGTCACGAAAACTACTATTCAAGTAAGTGTAATAAATCGCTATGATACCGCTTATCAAAAAGATTTGCGGAAAATATTTCCACATATAAATAGGGTCAACATGACTGTTAGCGAACAGAATTTAGTTTGGGTTGATATGGAGATGACTGGTCTCGAGCCCATCAGCGATCGCGTATTAGAGATTGCTACCATCATTACCGATGCTCAATTAAACATACTTGCAGAGGGGCCAGTGATTGCTGTGCATCAATCTGATGAAGTATTAGCGGGTATGGATGAGTGGTGTACTAATACTCACACTGGCTCTGGTTTAGTTGATCGCGTGCGAGCTAGCTCGGTAAACGAGCAGCAAGCTACAGAGCAAACTATTGCTTTTATCAAGCAATGGGTGCCTAAAGGTGTTTCGCCGATGTGTGGTAATAGCATTGGTCAAGACCGCCGTTTTATGCACCAGTATTTGCCTGAGCTAGAGCAGTTTTTTCATTACCGAAATATTGATGTGAGCACGGTGAAAGAATTAGCGCGCCGTTGGCAGCCAGAAATTCTTGATGGCTTTACTAAAAGCGGAACTCACTTAGCGCTAGATGATATTCGAGAATCTATTGCTGAAATGCAGCACTATCAAAAAACCTTCTTTAAACTGGGCGAAAACTAAACAAACAGTTTAAGAGCTGTAATTTTTTTAATTGCAGCTCTTGCAAAGGTAAAAATTCCTCGTATAATTCGCAGCCCTAAACAACGTGAAGCCACGGCTTAATGCTTGTTTAGTTGTAACACCTTAGGTGTTGCAAGAAAGAATAAAGCGGCACTAGTTCAGTGTGGATATAAAGAGTAGCGCAACCTTGGTTGAACTCTCTGCACATTAAATAGTGATTAAAGCGGCACTAGCTCAGTTGGTAGAGCGCAACCTTGCCAAGGTTGAGGTCATCAGTTCGAACCTGATGTGCCGCTCC